>JAPYUM010000152.1 GCA_029940535.1 Vicinamibacterales bacterium | reverse complement strand
TGCCGCCGGCGGTCGTCACGAAGTCGCCGCCCAGCACCGTTTCTCCGGGGCGGGGTAGCTTGGCGGTTCTCACCACCATGTCGGTGTTGATGCTGCCGATCACCCAGATGGGCGCACTCGCGTCGAGGCTCGTCGGGGCTGCGTTTTCGGACAGCGTCGGGTGCATCGATACTCAGCGACTCGGCGTGCGACCGAAGGGGTCCGGTCCCAGCGCTGTCGTCTCTCGCCCCTTGCGTTCCCGCAACCGTGCCTGCGGCGGACTACCTGGCCCTCTGCGCGGCTGCGTCACGCGAGCGGGCGCCGCTCAGGATGTTGGTCATGCCGTAGTTGCCTTCGTGACACCCGTACTCGACGAGTTCGTACTGACTCTCGTCCAGGTCCCAGCGGAACATCGCGGTCCAGGGCTGCGTCCAGACCGTCGGGTCGTCGACCGTGAACTGATATTCGAGGGTGCCGGGCCCGAGGCGCGTGTAGCGCTCGACGAGCGTCATGTCCTTGCTGGACCCCCGGAACGACGCGCCGCCATTGAAGTTCGCGGTCTCGACCACAAGGGTGTCTCCGTCCCACCGGCCGCGCGATTGCCCCAGATACGACGCCACACCCGATCCGAGCGCGGGGCGAGGTTCGGTCGACACGATTCGGGTTTCGTGGACCATCTCCCGGGTGATCGCGACATAGCCTGGTCCCTGCACGATCTGGAGACCGTTGTTGTAGCCGCCTGGCGTGGGGATGAGGCCGCGGGTGATACACCGCACCCACGTCGAGAGATCTTCTGGCCCACTCGGCGTGCTGCGCTCGCGTGGTGCCCGCTCGTCTCCGGCCGTGACTGCCCGCGCTTCACGCCGCGCCGTTCGTGCCGGGAGTCGACCGTCGGGTGGGTCGATCACCATCGCCACCTGCGTGGAGACGCCTTGTCTGCCGTAGCCCAGCGTCGTGTCGCGCCACTCGCGCTCGTAGCCCCAGATGCCCCCGAGCAGTCGCCCTTCGTGACGGGCCACGGCCTGTTCGGCCGTCAAGTCTCCGGCCTCGACGTCATCCGGTCGTTCGAACGGGATACCCACCGCAGAACTGTTGGTCCAGACGCCCTGGAAGTCGGGCTCGCCCCAGGGGGTTCGCGGCGCGTCAAATGCACCGAGCGCATCGGTGGTCAGGATGGCCGCGCCGAGGTCGACATCGACACCCGCGAAACCGGTTTCGACCACCGCGACACGGACAGCGTCCGGGCCGGAGAGGTACGCTCGCCGCGCGCTGGTACGCCCGCCTGCTGGCACCACCGGCTCCTGCTCGAAGGTCACGCCTCGGTCACGGAACCCGGCGGCCGCCTGGTCGAGGTCGTCGACCATGAAACCCACGTGATCGATCGCGCGCTCCACCGTGGTGCCGGGCATGCCCTGCGGCGAGGGCGATACCAGAAACCACACGTCGTCGAACCGCAGTCCGTCGAGCCGCCCCTTCAAACTGGCCGGCTCGCCGCCCAGCACATCGCGATACCACGCCAGGGTGGCCGCCGGGTCGCTGGCGCTGAGGTGCACGTGGTGAAAGCCGAGGGTGTCGAGGTCCTCCACCAGTTCGATGCGCGTGCCCCACGGGTCAAAGATGAAACCGAGCTTGAATAGACCCGGCACGTCCCGGAGAGTCGAGCCGTCGGGGTTGCGCTGCAGCCTGACGCCCGATCCGCGCACGCCGACCGCTTCCAACTCGGCCATCTTCGCGGTCAGGTCGCGAAACGAGAACCCGATGTGGTCGACGCCCGTCCCCTGACTGCCCCCCTGCGTCGGTTGCGGGACAAAGACCACCTCCACCCCGTAGCAGTCGGCCGCGTCGCTGCGATCGGTGAGTGGCTCGCACCCCATGTGCCTGGCGTACCACGCGACCCCCTGGGCGGGACTCGCCGACGTAATGTGCACATGGTGATAGTCCGCCGCGCGGGCCAGGCCCGGGGTGACCAGTAATCCTGTGGCGACAACTGTCAACACGACTCGGTTGCAGATCATGGTGGAGCCTCTCTGTATCGTCCCGACCCTGTCGGGACACGCAGTGGCCGGACGATTGGCCAATTATACCGACCCCTCGGCGCCTCGTTGCGAGAAGGGGACTTTTTGAGCCGCCGTGCGCGGGAGTCGCACGAGCCGGTAAAGTAGGCCTACTGAGTTGTTGATGCTGAAGCGTGCGACGCAAGCCGGAGTGATCGCCGCGACCCTCATCGGGGTTGCCTGGGGGACCTTGTCGGCATTCGAGTGGCCGACGCCGCTCACCCGCGTCGCCGAGGTCGCCCCGACGCAGCCGGCAATTCGGCGGGAGGATTTCCGGGCCAGGCTCACGAATCCGAAGGCCGATGGCCGAGAGTTCTTCTTTACGCGGGCCATCTACAGCGGTGGTGGTGGCCGGCGCTTCGGCGGATCCTGGGCGACCGATTACCCGAAAGCCGACCAGCAGTTTCTGACCATCATCGACCGCCTGATCGACCTCGACGCCTACGAACGCGAGAACGCAGTGCGGCTCGACGATCCCGAGCTGCGCAAGTTCCCGTTCCTGTACGCGCTCGAGGTCGGCTACATGTACATGACCGAACCGGAAGTGCAGGGGCTGCGTGGCTACCTGCTGGCAGGCGGGTTCCTGATGATCGACGACTTCTGGGGAACCCAGCAGTGGGCCAACTTCGAAAGTGAGATCAAACGGGTGTTGCCGGAGTATCCGATCGTCGAGGTGCCGCTCGATCATCCGGTCTTCAACACGGTCTACAACATCGAGGAAATCATCCAGGTCCCGAACGTCTCCCGAGCGCAGGGTGGACCGACCTGGCAGCGGGACGGGGTCATACCGCATGTGCGCGGCATTTTCGACGAGGATGGCCGCCTGATGGTCATCATCAATTGGAACACGGACATCGGCGACGCCTGGGAATGGGCCGAGAGTCCCTACTATCCACTCAAGTACTCGACGTATGCGATCGAGATCACGGTGAACGTGATTGTCTACGCCATGAGTCATTGAGTCATCGAGGGGTATCGACAGTGAGTGCCATCAACCGACGGCGGTTTCTGGAGACGAGTGCGCTCGGGCTGGGTGTCGCCTCCTTCGCCCCCAGTGCGGCCGTTGCGCAGAACGGCGGGCAGGTCCAGTTTGGACCGACATCGACCCGGGTCCGGATGACCGGCGACGGGCTGGGGTTGACGCCGGCGGATCAAGGGCAACTGTTGAGCCGTTTGGCCGACGAGGGGCTGATCTCGCCTGACTCCTATTCGAACGGCGGCACGGTCGAAGCGCTGGAGGCACAGTGCGCGGCAGCGCTTGGCAAAGAGCGCGCCGTCTTCATGCCGACGGGAACCCTCGCCAATCACCTGGCGGTGCGCGCACTGGCGACCGGGGCTGGTGGTCGCGCCATTCTGCAGGCAGAGAGTCATCTGTTCAACGATTCCGGCGACTGCGTGCAAACGCTCAGCGCCATGACCCTCATGCCGCTGGGGGCGGGGCGAGCCACCTTCACGCTCGAGGAGGTGGAAGAGGTCGTCAGTCGCACCCGGAGCGGGCGGGTAGCCACCCCGGTCTCCGTCCTCTCCATCGAGACGCCGGTGCGGCGTCGCTTCGGAGAGACCTTCGATCAGGCCGAGCTGGATCGTGTTATTGCCTTCGCACGGGGGGAGGGGATTCGGCTCCACCTCGATGGCGCGCGGTTGTTCCTGCAGAGCGGGTATACGGGTATCGATGTCGCGGACTACGCGCGGCCGTTCGACACCGTCTACGTTTCGCTCTACAAGTACTTCAACGCGGTGTCCGGGGCGATCCTGGCCGGGCCGCGCGACCTGCTTGACGGCATGTATCACACCCGCCGCATGTTCGGGGCCGGTCTCCCCGGCGCCTGGCCATTTGCCGCCGTGGCGCTGCACTATCTGCCCGGTTTCGTCGATCGGTTCCGCGATGCGGTCGGCGTCTCCGAGTCGTTCATCGAGCAGGTCACGCGCCACGACGCGTTCACGGTCGAGCGGATGACGGCCGGCACCAATCTCTTCCGGCTGCGGGTTGCCGCCACCGACCCCGCGGCGTTCCGTCGTCGCCTCCGGGACCGCGGCGTCGACCTGGGCGGGATGCGACCCGATGGCAGCGTCCTGGTCGGTGTGAATGAGACCTGGAACCGCGCCACCGCCGACGACCTGGCCGACCGGTTCCGAACCGCCCTGAGCTGAGCCGACCGGGGCCCCGGGGCGCAGGCCTTTGGCCTGCGATCGCACGGCTAAAGCCGTGCGCCACAATAAGATCTGTGCCCCGGAGACTCGACTTTCCAGTTTCATCAACCGCTAGGGTCGACCGGGCACTTTGATTGGGATGCCAAAATCGACCTTGGCGAGAATGCGGAATGAGTAATCGTGGAACGTGTCAATCCGGTGCATCCGCGCCGCGAATTCGATGCCCATTTCGTTCGCCGGGTGATAGGTGCGTGAGACCCCGGTTTCGAAGTAGTGCCGCAGGCTCGCGAGCCGCCCGTCCTCGCGCAGAGAGCCGTAATTCTCGTCGCCCTCGCCCTTGATGAAGTCGCGCGCGCGCCACCCGATCAGGTGGGCACGCCAGCCGGACTTCTCGGCCGCGTATCGCGCGAACAGACCAAAGCCGAAGCCGGTCTCCGTGTGGCTGAGCGCGGCACGGTCCGGGACATCCCGGGCCACCAGGCCGTGCACCTCCGCTGTCTGCGCGTCGAACGGCCCTGCCGGCAGCTCCACGATGAACCCCGGACCGCCGGCCCAGCTGTCGCCAACCGGCCCCGAGTCGAACAGTTGTCCCCCGGAATGCACCACGTGATATTGATAGCTGAACCACACCGGTAACGGCGTTCCCAGATGTAGCCGGCCCCTCAGCCCGGCGTCGAACGTCTCCCGGTTCATCTCGGTGTTCAGCTGTTGCCAGTTGATCCAGGTCTCCTGCTCGAATCGGGGCCTCTCGACGGTCAACTGCAAACCCGCCTCATCCGGGCGGCTGAACGCCAAGGACTCGCGCTGCAGGGGTGGAAGCAAGCCGTGCGGACCCTGCTGGTCTGGGCCCAGCCCAACCTCCCGGGCGCCGCTCTCGATCGACCCGATCACAAAGCGAGCGTAGTCGTTCTGCAGGTGCAGGGCGAGCACGGGACGCACCGTTTCGAAGTTGTCGTCGTCGCCGAACCGGTGGTCTCCAAAGATGCCCCCTCGCAGGGTGACAAAGTCATTGAGTTCGACGTCCAGGAACAACCGGCTCTCGGCGCCGAGCAGGGTTTCGCCCTCTCGCCACGGGTTGAAGAACTCCGTGTTGTCCCCATAAAAAGTCACGTCGACGTTGAAGGTGATCCGCTCTTGCGCCGCGGCTGGGCTCCCCAGCCAGAGCGCCGCGAGCCCCCCCAGCACGACCGGATTGCGAAATCGCATAGAAGGCCGGGATTATACCGTTCCGCCTTCGCCAGGGCTTCGGCGGGAGAACCTTTCCCGGCGGCCCCCCGTATAAATGTGGCAGAGACAAACGGCGGGCGCTGCGAAGCGGCGTCGCGCGATCGGATGGAGGAAACCGATGAGAGCAAAGAGTGTCTGGTCCGCGTCGTTGCTGGCGGTGATGATGATTGTCGGCTTCGGGGCCACCGTTGGCACCCAGGCGGCTCAACAGGGACCTGAACCCTGGATCCACATCGAAATCGACCGCGAGGGCGACGACCACGTCAATTTGAACCTGCCGCTAGCGGCCATCGAGGCCGCCCTCGCCCTCGCTCCCGAGAGCATCGTCCGAGATGGTCAGTTGCAACTCGGTCAGCAGCAGGTGCCGGTCGCCGCGATTCGCGGCATGTGGGAGGAGCTGCGCAACGTCGGGGACGCCGAGTTCGCGACCATCCAGCACGAGGGGAACGATGTGCGGATCGCGCGCGAGGGCGAGACGATTCTCGTCCGCGTCAGCAACGAAGACGATGACGGCGAGGACGTCCGGGTCGAAATCCCCGTGCCCGTTGTCGACGCGCTGCTCTCAGGCGAAGGCGACATGCTCAACGTCAGAGCGGCCATCCAGGAGCTCAGCACGATGCGCGGCGAGATGGTCCGCGTGATCGAGGCGAACAACAACATCCGAGTCTGGATCGACGAAAGCCCGACCCAATAGCGCGGGTCGTCGGTTCGGCAATCGGAAGCACACATGACGGGGCCGCTGGGTGACTGGCGGCTCCGTTCGTATGTACAGCGGCTCCGATGAACAGCCGTATGACGATCAGTTACGATATAGGCGGATACGGACCGGTGACACTGACCGACGGCGCGGCGGACGAACGGGTCATGCGTGAGGCAATTGACCAGGCGCAGTTGGCGCGAGACCGCGACGAAGTGCCGGTCGGCGCCGTGGTCGTGCTCAAGGGCGCCATTATCGGCCGCGGGTTCAATCAACCGATCAGCGGCAACGATCCGACCGCCCACGCCGAAATCGTCGCGCTGCGCGACGCCGCGGCTACCGTGGGCAACTACCGGCTGACCGGCGCCGAGCTGTTTGTCACAGTCGAGCCGTGTTTGATGTGCGCCGGTGCCGTTGTGCACGCTCGCATCGGCCGGCTGCTCTACGGTGCGCCGGAGCCCAAGGCCGGCGCGGTGCGGTCGGCGATGCAGGTGCTCGACGACCCCGCGCTGAACCACCGGGTCGAGGTCGTGACCGGCGTGCTTGAGGAGGAGTGCCGTGAGTTGATGCAGGCGTTCTTCACCGAGCGTCGGGCGTAACGCGATGTCCCCGCAGGTTCGGTGCCTGCGCGGGCCGTGCCCAGCCCGAGGATCAAGCGTCAGCGGCGCGAGACGAGTTATACGGAGAGGTACCGAAGTGGTCGTAACGGGGGCGCCTCGAAAGCGTCTTGTCGGGTAACCGGCACGTGGGTTCGAATCCCACCCTCTCCGCCATTCATTTGTTTATTTGCCGGGGGAGACGATTATTTTTTCTTATCGTTATGGCTCGTCGTATTAACCACTTCAGTTCTCGACGCGAAAC
>JAPYUM010000037.1:37518-39419 GCA_029940535.1 Vicinamibacterales bacterium | reverse complement strand
GGAGCGGCGCGCGATATACGGTTCGTACGACGCTCACGCCCAACCGACGACCGACCGTAGCGACCCCGCTTGCGGGGAGCCAGCCGCTCGTCTCCGAGGCAACGTGGGAGCCCCCTCGACCCGGCCACAGGTCCGCAACACCGCCAGACAGGCGCCTTCGCTCGGAAACCCTACTCGTCCGCCTGTAGTGCGCGCACGAGCGACACGGCCATGACCACGAACACGCCCAACAGCGGCACCGACGCGAGCAGCGAGGCGGTGCGCATGGGGTCGAGCCCACCGAGCCGCATCAGCGCCAGCGGAAGGAGCGCCAATGCGAAGGCCCAGAACATGCGGTGCCAGCGCTCCGGCTCCTCGTCGTGCGCCAACCCGGTTGAGGCACTCGCGGCCAGGGCGTAGGCGGCCGAGTCGTAGGTGGTGGCCAGAAACACGAGACTGCACAGACAGAACACCCCCAGCACGATGTTGCCCGCCGGCAACGACGCGATCACGGCGGTAATGGCGGCCGGCTCGCCCTGGTTGAACACCAGTCCCGTCACATCGAGCAACCCGTTCAGCTCCAGATGCAAGGCGTAGTTGCCGAGCACACCGTAGTAGACGGCGCACCCCAGACTGCCCCACCCCATCATGCCGAACACGACCTGTCTGATCGTGCGTCCCTCCGAAATGCGAGCCACGAAAATGCCCATGAACGGACCAATCGCCACCCACCAGGCCCAGTAGAAGACGGTCCAGTCCTCGATGAACCTGGAATCGGCCAAGGGGTCGGTCCAGGTGTTCATCCGGAGGAACTCGTAGAACATGAGCCCCACGCTATTGGTGCTCATCTTGAGGATGAACAGCGTCGGACCCGCCAGCAAGACGAACAGCAGCAACGTCTTGGTCAGGGCGACATTGATGTTACTGAGTCGCTTGATCCCGCGCTCGAGTCCGACATAGACGCTGGCCGAGAACAGCACGGCGCACAGCGCGACCACGCCCGCCTGTAAGCCGAACGAACTCTCGACGCCGAACAGACGGCCCACACCGGCGGCGATCATCGGGGTGCCGAAACCGAGCGACGTTCCGGCCGCGCCAAGCACCCCGACGATGAACAGCGTGTCGATGATGCGGCCGATGACCCCGGTGGTCTGCGTCCCCAGCACCATGTGGCAGGCACTGCTCACCCGCAAATTCGGCTGTCCCCGCACGTAGTAGGCATGGGCAATGGCGAGCGTCGGCAGGCAGTAGAACGCCCAGCCGGTCGGCCCCCAGTGAAACATGCCGTAGGTGGCGGCCCACTCGATCGCCTCGGGGGAGCGCGGCTCAACCCCAAACGGCGGCCCGGTGTAATAGTGCGCCCATTCGACCGTGCCCCAGTACAGGATGCCGGTCGCCACGCCGGCGCAAAAGACCATCGACACCCAACTGGCGGTCGAAAAACGAGGCGGCGCCCCCGGCTGACCCAGGACCACGGTTCCGTAGCGGCCAATGGCCAGCCACAGGACGAAACCGATCACGGCGGTGCCGGCCCAGATGTACACGACGCCCAGTTGAGACGTCAGGAGCTCGTAGGACCGAGCGACGAACTGATCGCCGGCGTCGGGCCACACCATGAGGGGGCCCGTAATGGCGAGGAGGGCGACGACCGACGTCGTGAAGATCGGCCAGTCGGTCTTAGAGGCGGTCACGGTCTGAGTGTGGGGAGTCGCCGTCAGCTTGTGCCCGACCGCAGAAGTCCAAACAGGTCAATACTATATCGGACGCCGTCTCGCCCGCGTCATGAGCCGCAGGCCCTGACCGCGCCGGACAACACAAAGCCAGCGGCGAGGCCGATCAGACCGTAGAGGCGAGGGGTCGACACGCGGGTGTCGTCTTCCAACCGTTCGGACGCGGCCTCGTCGAGCGTCCCCACCCACGCC
>JAPYUM010000037.1:8497-37418 GCA_029940535.1 Vicinamibacterales bacterium | reverse complement strand
CACCCACGCCGATCTCTATCGCCTCGTCTACCGACATCGCACCCGATCGAGCCAGTCGGTCAGCCACCGACTCGCGGGCGGGTCCAGGTGTCATGATTTCGGTGTCTCTCGGATTGGATACAAGTCCACCCGGGACGCAATGGAGTCTAATAGATCCACGTGCCGGAAGCTGCCCCATGCTGGCGAGTCGCCTGGGCTCTCGTCGCCCTGCTGACCTGGTCGTGCGCCGCCACGCCGCCGCCGTCGCTGCCGGGCCCGGCCCCCACCTACGCTGAGGTGATCGCGCAGGCGGACGCGTTGAAGCGAGCAGGGTGCTACCGGTGTCTACTCGAGGCCCGCGTCTCGTACGAAGACCTGACAGACACCGAGGCTGACCAGACCGCGGTCAGCGTCGGACTCTTCGAAACGTCGCTGTTGATCGGGATGCGAGAGCGCGAACTGGGTCTGGTGGGCTTTGGCACCTTCGAGCGCGCCGCACGCCTCGCGGCCACGACCGATGCGCCGACGGAATGGCCGCAGTTTGTCGCCATCGCGGAGACGACGCGGTGGCAGCGCGTCGGCGTCCCCAAGGCGCTCCTCGATGAGAACACCGCGTATCGTCGGCGCGTCGATCGGGAGCGCGAATCGTGGAACGGGCTGCTCCGACCGCTCGTCCGCACCAGCCCGCTGGCCGGATACCTGTATCTCAGTCTGAACTGCGGCGACGGGTGGCTCGCCGATCAACCGGCGGTCCTGACCGACGACCTGGCCGTCCACGACGACGCCCTGTACCTCCGGTATCAACGCGCCATGTGCACCGACAGGCTTGTTGAGCAGTCGCTCATCGAGACATTGGAGCCACGATTCACCGAAATGACGTTTTTCCTAGCGCAGGCAGCGTTGCGCGCCGAGGCCGTGGCCTTGGCCGAGTTTCAACTGGGGGAGACACAAGCCGCATGGCCGGACTGGCCGGCGCCCGCGCTCGGGCTGGCCGACCTGACGCTGGCGGCCGAAGACTATCAGCCAAGCCTTGGCTTGTACGACCGGTTGCTAAGCCTGGTACCGGACCAGCGCGATGCGCTGCTCGGAAAGGCGAAGGCCCTGAGCTACCTCGACCGCCCGAACGAGGCGCTGCCGCTGCTCGACCGGCTGGCGGCGCTGGGCCAGTGGTATCTCGTCGACACCTACTATTGGCGGGCCTGGAACCGATTCAGCCTTGACTCGGTCGAGCCCGCGCGAGCGGATATCGAGCGCGCGAAGCAGTACCGCAAAGACGCGGAAGTGTTGACCCTCTCGGGCCAGATCGCCATCGAGCAGGGCCGCCTGGACGACGCCCGGGCGGACCTCGAGACAGCGGTCCGCTCCACGGACCGCGCGTGTGACGCCGCGTTCCACTTGGGCCGCGTGCACGTGGCGGAGACGCGATGGCCTCTAACGGCCGTGACCTTCGGACGGGCGGCGCGCTGCTATCGCACCGCCGCCGAGGAACTGGCGGGCGAACGCGAACGCATCCGCCAGGACCCGACCGTACCGGAGGACCGTCGCGGTCGCGTGGTCGCCCAGTACGCCGCCCGCGTCGCGGCGGCTCAACGTCAGGCGGCCTCATCCGCCTTCAACGCCGCGCTTGGCTACACCAACGCCGACGCGCTCAATGACGCTGAAACGCAGGCTCAGCAAGCCAGCGCCCACCCGGACTTCGCGGAGCGCGCCGGCGCGTTGCTCACGCGGATCCAGGCCCGGCGACCGGCTGAGCCAGACCCGGACACCATCGAGGACGAGAGCACGCCACGCCGGAGATAACGACGCTGGTCCGCGGACGCCCACGGCACGAAAAAAGGCCGGGCGCAACGCATGCGCCCGGCCGTATTATCCGCCGAAAGTGTCGAAGGCCTAGCCGCGCTAGTTATCGTTCGCGTCGAGCCCGTCGACCGTGCCGTAGTAGCCCAGCATCATCTCTTCCCAGGTCTGATCGCCCCAACGCACTTCGGCGGTCGGATCCGGATTGTGCCGGTTGTTGGTGGAGTTGTCGTAGGTGAACACCGTCTGCAGCTCCGACCCGGCCGGCATGAAGATCGGCTCCTCGAGCCGGTAGTTCAGCTGCCAGTTGAAATCGTAGTTCGGCACTGACAGCGCGACCTCTTCGCGGCCGTCAGGGAACTTGATGATGTACTTGGCGGACTTCCCACGCACATGCATGTGCGGCATCATCGAAGAGAGATAGGTGTCTTCTTTGATCTTTCGGCTGGCCGTGACCTCAAAGCTCGGGTTGCCCGGCTCAATCCGGAACATCGGATTGATGACCTGCCCACCGCCGGCCCGCCGCATACTGTCCGGCTCTGCCGCGAGCACGACGCCCCAGCTGCTCTGGTCCGTCACCGACTCGCCAATCGTCGTGTAGTGCATCTGGGCTTCGATGTCCGCACCCGCCGGCAGTCGACTCGCGACCCCAGCCGGGTACACGGTCCCCAGCCGGTTGGGCACATAACCACCAACGGTGGCGCCTTCGGCCCGTGTTCGGTCGGCGTCCCGGGTCAGAAACACCTCACCCGTGGCGGGCTTACCGTCGTCTTCCATCACCTGCGCAATCACATGGTGCATGACGCGCCGGTCACCCGGGACAAACTCGTAGGCCGAAATCCAGACGTCCTGCTTCAGGTTCGTGGGAACCGTGACATACGAGTAGGGCACGGTCCCGTCCGCGGGTATCTCAAACGGCTCGAGCATGGTGAAGATGAGGTCGGGCTCGCCAATCGACCAACCCTCCGCGAACTGCGGCACCTCGGGCAGATCGGCATCGTTCCCCCGCGGGGCCCCGCCGTCAACCCAGGCCGCGATCGTGTCGACCTCGTGCTGCGTCAAGCTGGTGTCGTTCGTGTACGCTCGCACACTGGTATCGGCGAAAAAGGGCGGCATCTCCCGTGCCAGCACCTTGCTCTTCACGGCGCGGGCCCAGGGACGCGCCTCGTCGTAGGTGATCAACGACATCGGGGCCAGATGGTTCGGACGATGGCAGCCCACGCAGTTGTCGTAAAAAATCGGCGCAACGTCTTTGGCAAACGTCGGCGTGCCTTCAGCCCCGGCGGCGCTCGCCCCGGCCGCGCTGCCCAACATGAGGGCCATCACGCCAACCCCCATCACTGTCGACGATACTCGCATTACACACTCCCCCGCGATCGGCTCGCGCCTGTGCAGATTCCGCTCGTCTAAGTATCGCCCATCCGAGCGGAAAGTCCAGCAGATTTGACTATGGACCCACTCGGGCATAAGTTGACCATTCTAGAATCCGCTGCATCCCTCACTGTGGCGGCCCGCGCGGGCTTCCGCGCACGCCACCGAATCTCGAGACACGCCATGGATTTCTCCTACTCTCCTCGCACCGATGAGTTGCGTCAGCGTCTGCTCACATTCATGGACGACGCGATCTACCCGAACGAGGCGGTCTACACCAAGCAGGTCGCCGCCGCCGCCAATCGGTGGGAGTCGCCGCCGATCATGGAGACGCTCAAATCGCAGGCTCGTGCCGCCGGGTTGTGGAACCTGTTCTTGCCGGACAGCGAGTTGGGCGCGGGGCTGAGCAACGTCGAGTACGCGCCGCTGTGCGAGATTCTCGGGCGCTCGGACATTGCACCGGAGGCCTGCAACTGCGCCGCCCCCGACACCGGCAACATGGAGGTATTCGTCCGGTACGGCACGGACGAACACCGGGAGCGGTGGCTGACCCCCCTGCTGGATGGCCGCATCCGGTCCGCCTACGCGATGACCGAACCGGCGGTGGCCTCGTCGGACGCCACGAACATCGAAGCCCGCATCGAGCGCGACGGCGACCACTATGTGATCAATGCGCACAAGTGGTGGGCGTCAGGCGCCGGCGACACACGCTGCAAAGTCTTCATCCTGATGGGCAAGACCGACCCCACCGCGCCCAAGCACCAGCAACAGTCGATGGTGGTGGTGCCGGCCGACGCGCCGGGAGTGACGCTGGTTCGCCCGCTGACGGTGTTCGGGTACGACCATGCCCCCCACGGTCACTTCGAGGTCACGTTCGAGAATGTGCGGATCTCGGCCACGGACGTGTTGCTGGGCGAAGGCCGCGGGTTCGAAATCGCGCAGGGCCGCCTGGGACCGGGTCGCATCCACCACTGTATGCGTTTGATCGGCCTCGCCGAGCGAGCCCTCGAAGCCATGTGCGCACGGGCCAAATCGCGGGTGGCGTTTGGTGGCCCGCTGGCTCAGCAAGGTGTGGTGATGGAGGCCATCGCCAACTCCCGGATCGAGATCGACCAGGCGCGCCTGCTGACGCTCAATGCGGCCCACATGATGGATACAGTCGGCAACAAGGTCGCCCGAGCTGAAATCGCGATGATCAAAGTTGTCGCGCCAAACATGGCGCTCAACGTGATCGATCGCGCGATTCAACTGCACGGAGGCGCCGGCGTCTGTGAGGACTTCGGACTCGCGGAGGCCTGGGTGCACGCGCGATATCTGCGGCTGGCCGACGGGCCGGACGAGGTGCACCGGCGCGCGGTCGCCCGGATTGAACTCAAGAAGGGGACTGCTCCGAGCTAGGCCTCGGCCCGTACGGACGGCGGGAGCGGGCCTCTCGATCCCACCGCCCGCCCCGGTGTGACGGGCTGGCGGCACGGGCGCGCGACAATGCGCGTCCCGCCGGCCCGGAGCGGGGCGAAGGGGCCCCCGCGAGGGCCGGCGTGGGGTTCGGGGCGCAGCCCCGTCTAAGGACTAACCAAACACCATTGTTACGGTTTCGGCCACACACGCCGGCTTGGTCTCGCCCTCGACCTCGACCACGAACTTGCTGGTAAAGCGGATCGACCCCGTCGCCACTCGCGTGGCCGTCAGCAGGGTCTGTACCGCACGGACCCGGGCGTCGCGCGGCACTGCATTCGGAAACCGCACTTTGTTCACGCCATAGTTGATGGCCCGCGCGACACCGCGGACCTCCGCGATTTGTCTGCGAAAATGCGGAATCAACGACAGCGTCAGAAAGCCATGCGCAATCGTGGTGCCGTAGGGCGACTCGCGCTCCGCACGGTCGCGATCCACGTGGATCCACTGTGGATCCAACGTGACGTCCGCAAATCGGTCGATCATGTCCTGAGTGACGGTGAGCCAGTCGCTGGCCCCCAACTTGGTGCCGGCGAGCGCTTCGAGCTCGTCAAGGCCATTGATCACGCGCATGAAAACCTCATTCAGTAAGAGCTACGCCCCGCCCCCCCCCGCTGCCTGTTAGTATAGGCGCCGCCAGCCGCGCTGCCGCGGCGCGACGAGGAGCTTCGCATGTCAGACGCCGTTATCGTATCCACTGCCAGAACGCCGATCGGAAAGGCGTTCAGGGGCGCTTTCAATCAGACGCACGGCGCGGTCCTGGCTGGCCACGCGATTGCCCACGCCGTCGAGCGGGCCGGGGTCGACCCGGCTGAGGTGGAGGACGTCGTCATCGGGTGCGGATTGCCGGAGGGGGCGACGGGACACAACGTCGCCCGGTTGGCCGCGGTCAGGGCCGGGCTGCCGGTCACCACTGCGGGCACCACGATCAACCGCTTCTGCAGTTCCGGACTCCAGGCCATCAGCGTCGCCGCCCAACGGGTGCTGACGGACCGCGTGCCGGTCATGGTGGCCGGCGGGGTGGAGTCGATCAGCCTGGTGCAGAACAACTTGAACCAGGAGCACTTCACCGAAACGTGGTTGATGCAGCACAAGCCGGAACTGTGGATGAGCATGATCGACACGGCCGAGGTGGTCGCGGAGCGCTATTCGGTCGGCCGTGACGACCAGGACGCGTACGCCCTGGTGAGCCAGCAGCGTACCGCGGCGGCGCAGGAGGCCGGGCGATTCGACGAAGAGATCGTGCCACTGACCACCACCAAGCTGGTCACGAACAAGCAGACCGGCGAAACGTCTGATGAAGAGGTGACCCTGACGCAAGATGAAGGCAATCGTCCGGGCACGACGCTCGAGGGTCTGGCCGGGCTGGCTCCGGTCCGGGGCGAAGGAAAGTGCGTGACCGCCGGCAACGCCAGCCAGCTGTCGGACGGCGCGTCAGCCTGCGTCGTGATGGACGGGGCGCTTGCCGCCCAACGGGGGGTCGCTCCGCTCGCGGTCTACCGCGGTCTGGTGGTCTCCGGGTGCGAGCCGGACGAGATGGGAATCGGTCCGGTGTTCGCGGTGCCCAAGCTCCTGGAGCGGAATGGGCTCACGACCGACGATATCGACCTCTGGGAGCTCAACGAGGCGTTCGCGGTACAGGTCGTCTACTGTCGGAACCGGCTCGGCCTCCCGATGGAACGGTTCAATGTCGACGGTGGTTCTATATCAATCGGCCATCCCTACGGCATGAGCGGGGCTCGGATGGTCGGCCATGCCCTGATCGAGGGCAAACGCCGCGGGGCCCGCTACGTGGTGACCACCATGTGCATCGGTGGCGGAATGGGTGCGGCCGGCCTGTTCGAGATTGCGTGACCGGGTCGTGACTCCGCCTGACGACCCCGAGGTCATCGCGGTTCGGGCCGACGAGCGGCTCGAGCCGGACCGACTCGAGCCGTGGTTGCGCGCGCATCTACCTCACACGGATGGGCCATTCACCCTGCAACAGTTCGGTGGCGGACACGCCAACCTGACCTACTTGGTGCATTTTGGCCACAACGAGTACGTGCTCCGACGACCTCCGCTGGGTCCCATCGCCCCGAGCGCGCACGACATGCAGCGGGAACACCGTGTGCTGCGCCGCCTGGGCGAGGCGTTTCCGCTCGCCCCGACCAGCTACGCGCTCTGCACGGACCCGGCGGTGCTTGGGGTCGACTTCCACGTGATGGAACGACGGCACGGGAGCGTAATCCGCAGCGAGCTGCCGACGCACCTCGTCGGCAAGCCAAAGGTCAACCGGCGTATCGGGGAAATGCTTGTCGACGTGCTTGCGGACCTGCATCGGGTTGACCCGGCGGCGGTGGGTCTTGGCGACCTGGGCCGACCGGACGGCTTCGCGCGGAGACAGGTCGACGGGTGGAGTCGTCGCTGGCTGGCTGCCAAACACGAGACTGTGCCTGACGTCGACGTGATGCTAGGGTGGTTGGACGCGTCGATTCCAATATCCCAGATCACGACGCTCCTGCACAACGACTACAAGCTGGACAACCTGATGGTGGACGCTGCGGACCCGGCGACGCCGGTCGCCGTGCTCGACTGGGACATGACCACGCGTGGCGATCCGTTGATGGACGTCGGCTACCTCCTCAATTTCTGGAACGAGGCGACCGATGACCCTCGCTGGCATCACGTCTCCAAGATGCCGACCAACCACGAGGGCTTCCCAACCCGAGCGGACGTGGTCGAACGCTACGCCAAACGCACCGGGTTGGACCTGGACGCGATCGCCTGGTATCACGTCTTCGGCGTGTTCAAGCTGGTGGTGATTGTGCAGCAGATCTACATCCGCTACGTGCGCGGACAGACCCAGGACCAGCGCTTCGCCGGCTACGACGAGCGCGTCCGCGACCTCGCCCACAAAGGCGTCCAACTCATGCAGACCGGCCGAGGGCGGACCTAAGACCGCCCGCTACGAATGCGGTGCGGGGTTCTGCCCAAAGCCTCACTTCGCGCGTGCGACCGGGTGACAAGGCCAGGGGGCGCAGACCTCATTTCTCATTGTGGCGCACGGCTTCAGCCGTGCGATCGCAGGCCTGAAGGCCTGCGCCACAGGGCCTCACTCGGGGTCCCCGCGGAGCCGTCGCGGTGGGATTCGGGGCGCAGCCACGTCTCAAAAAGGCTTGTAGGTGACCATTATCACCGCAAGCAGGATGACCCCGGCCGCGACCATCGCCAGCATCCGGCTCTGACCGGTCATCCGGAACGCCATCCCGGTCAGACCGGACAAGACGAGCCAGCAGACGACCTTCACCATGACCCACCCCGGAAACCCGATCCGCATCATCCCCGCGAGGCCGAACCCGCTCATGACAGCCAGCAGACTGAGCGTCCCGGACATCATCAGGAACTGCCGACGCTTGTCGGGGTGGGGGTCGGCGAGCGCCGCAAACGTCACCCCGGCCATGAGAATCACCGAGGTCAAATGGAGCAACAGAAAGATTTGGGTATTCATACGAAGGCCGTCACACGTGACTAGGGTTACTGGGTGGGGTCGGTCACCCCGGTAAAGCTGAGGTCTGGGTCATACTCCAGGACATACCGCTCGATTCCGGTGATCACACCGGTCAGTTGCTCCGCGGCACGCGATTGGTCGCCGAACGCCCGGAGAATACCACCGCGAGCCAGCTCTGCGTAGCTCCGCAGATTCTCGACGATCTGCCACACCACGGAGCCTGGGCCGAATTGCCGCTGGTAGATCCCGAACACGACGCCGGCGTCCCGGAACGTCGCGACATTGTCCCGAAGAAACGCCTCGAAATCAGCCCCTCTGCCGACCGCCACCTGGACGTTCGTGACCCGGGCAATCGACAACCCGCTGACATCGTCTGATTCCACGCTCAAATCCCGCCGGTAGCGGACGGCGTAGGCCTGGCGCCCCTCCGTTGTCTCACGCAGCTTGTCGAGCGCTCGATCGTAGTCGCGTTGTCCGAGCGCTCGCCGGAGCGGCGCCCCGCCATCGAGCTCGCTAAATCCGCTGAGCGGGGTGATGAGCTGCCGCTCATATAAATCGCCAAACTGTCCCGCCCGCCAGGCGGAGCGCCACGGGACGCCGCCGGCGCGAAGCGCCGGGTTGATCTCGTCGCGATACAGCTCCATGAAGTCTGTGAGCTTCTCCGGTCTGATTTGGACGATCTGGACACGGTACCAGGTCTCACCTTCCTGGGCTTGCGTCTCGGCCGCCGAGGCGCCGACGCCCAAGAGCATGAGGGACAGCAAGAGCATCGCTCGCGACAGGTGCATGGTGTCCTCCTCGCTCGCCTCGCCGTAGCAGGCCGTTCATCCCGTGACCAGATGCTACTACAAGCAACGTCGCCAGACGGGCGCCTCGTCAGGCAACCTAAGAGAGTGCTGCAAACGTCCGAGGGCGTTTTCTGACGAGGCGTCTGTCTGGCCAGGCGCAAGGAGGGAGCAGCCAGGCGGGCTGTGACCGACGCAGCAACGCCGCCAGACGGGCGCCTCGTCGGAAAACGCTAGGTGTATCGACCGGAGCCGATGGTGGCGCCGCCATCGACGACCAGTATCTGCCCGGTGATAAACCGGCCCGCCGGCGACGCCAACAGCAATGCCGCACCCGCGAGGTCGTCCGGCTCCCCGATCCGGCCGAGCGGATACGTAGAAATCGCCTCTTTGAGCTGGTCCGAATCTTCCCATAACGCCCGCGCGAAATCGGTGCGCACCAGCCCCGGGGCAATACAGTTCACGCGGATGTTGCTGCGCCCCCACTCCACCGCCAGGTTGCGCGCCAGCTGAAAATCGGCCGCCTTCGAGATGCCGTAGATCCCAAGTGCGTCGTTCCCCTTGAGACCCGCGATGCTCGAGACGATGATGACCGCCCCGTCCTTGCGCTCCGCCATTTGCGGCAGCACATGGTTGCACAGCCACAGGTTGTGCTTCACATTCGTGGCCATGACCTTGTCGTAGGCGGCCTCGGTGACGTCGGCCATCGGGCCGTAGGCTGGATTGACCGCGGCGTTGCACACCAGGATGTCGACACGCCCCCAACGCTCGAGGGTGCCGTCGACAAGGGCCCGGCCCTGGTCGAGATGAGACATGTGACACGGAATGGCCACCGCCTCGCCGCCAGACGCGTTGATCGCGTCAGCCACGGGCTGACAACTGTCGATTCGACGGCTGGAGACCACGACGCGCGCGCCGGCCTCCGCCAATGTCTCCGCGATGACCCGGCCGATTCCTTTGGACGACCCGGTGACCACCGCCACTTTCCCACGTAGGTTGAGCAGATCCAGATGTGCCATATATAGCTCAGCGCAGATATTGGTTGGAACGCGAGACGGTCCGAAACCAAACGAGGGCGACCGCCGGCCGTTTGAGACGGCCATTATACGATTGAAGCGCCTCTCGAATGTCCGGGGGCCTGAGGAGGACGCCGGCGTGAACCAGACAGATCGCATGCCACCGCTATCGGACGCGGACATGACCACCGAGCAGCGACAGGCGGTCGCCGCCTACGCGACCACGCGCAAGACCGCCGTCTTCGAAGGTCCCTTCGTGCCGTTGCTCCGCAGCCCTGAGCTGCTCGACCACGTGCAGCGCGTGGGCGAGTATCTGCGATACCGCAATGCGCTGCCGCGCCGGCTCAGCGAGTTGGCGATCTTGATCGCTGCGCGGCACTGGTCGCAACAGTTCGAGTGGAACATCCACGCGGCGGACGCGGCCGCCGCCGGACTCGCCGACACCGTCATCGCCGCAATCGCCGAAGGGCGCCGCCCCTCGCCCCTGGACGAAGACGAGGCGGCGGTGCACGACTTCTGTCTGGAGCTCCTACATAACCAGAGCGTGAGCGACGCGACGTACGGCCGCGCCCTGGCGCTGGCTGGCGACCAGGGTGTCATCGACCTGGTCGGACTCTTGGGGTACTACTCGCTGCTCGCGATGGTCATGAACACGGCCCGGACCCCCATCCGTGACGATATGACCTCCGCCCTGGACCGGTTCCCGGTCTGAGCCACGACCGAAGCCGCAACGACCGTCCAGTCCCCGGGCCACAGATCTCATTGTGGCGCAGGGCTTGGCCAGGAAACCTATTTGCGCTGGTCGAAGCGTCGGCCGGCGAGCGCCGACGCGATATTCACCTTTTGGATATCAATGGTGCCACCGGCAATGCCCCACCCCCAGGCGTCGCGCATCCGCCGCTCCATCGGATAATCACGCGAGTAACCGTAGCCCCCCATCAGCTGAACCCCGGCACTCGTCACCTCTCGCGCCGCCTCGTTCGCCACGCATTTGGCGATGCTCGAATCGAGAATCGACGGCAGCCCACCTTCCGCCCCCTGGGCGGCACGGTAGATGAGCAATCTCGACGCCTCGACCCGCATCGCCATCTCGGCCAGTTTCAGCTGCACCGCCTGAAACTCGATGATCGGCTTCCCGAACTGCCGGCGGTCCTGCACCCAGACCAGCGCCTCTGCGAGCGCACCGGAGGCCTGACCCAACGCCATGGTGGCGTTGCCGCACCGTTCCAGATCGAACGCCTGCATCAGCTTCGGGAACCCCCCAGCCGGCACCACGACCTGGTCGGCCGGTACCGACACCTCGTCAAAGTAGAGATCCGAGTCAGGAATGCCCCGGAACCCCATCAGCTGTTCCTGCTCCCCGAACGTGAGTCCCGCCGTGCCTTTGTCGACGAACACGGCGCCAATCCCCTTCGCGCCTGGCGCATCGGACAACCGACAGTACACGAGGTAGGCGTCCGAGTGCCCGCCCCCGGAACACCAGCGCTTGGCCCCGTTGATGACGACCCGATCGCCGCGCACCTCCGCGCGAGTCCGCAGGTCGGTGAGCGCGGTCCCGGCATCCGGCTCCGACATCGCCACCGCCACGATCATCTCTCCGCGGCACACGGCTGGAATCACCCGCTGCTTCAAACCCTCGCCGGCGAAGTGCGCCAGCGCGTGCACCGGTCCCGCCACCGACTCGAAGATCGGAAACGCCACGGCGGACGACACCTTGGCGAATTCCTCGAGCACCAGAAACGCGTCGACGTTTCCCAACCCAAGGCCACCCAAGGCCGCCGGCACATTCACTCCGAGGAACCCCATCTCGGCGTACCGTCGCAGCCACTCTCGCGAGAGCGGGGTCGCGTCAGTTTCGATCTGTTCCGCCACGGCGGTCATTTCGCCCCGCGCGAAGTCGCGCGCCGCCACCTGCAGTGCCTGCTGCTCTTCCGTGAGCCGAAAATCCATAACGTTCTCCCGCGCCGGCTCCCGCTGACAGCCCTCCGCCAGCCACCGACGCGGTGAATGGTACACTCGCGGACCGCTCGACCACGCGGATCGGAGCGGACGCGAGAATTCGCGCGCGAGCTACTCCAGGAGAACACGATGTCGAACGTCAAACACGATGAAGGATTGCAGGCGCGACGAAGAGTCCTGGGCGACGAGTATGTCGACCGGGCGCTCACCGGGCTGGACAGCTTCAACGCCGAGTTTCAGCAACTGGTGACCGAATACTGCTGGGGTCAGGTCTGGACCCGGCCGACGCTCAGCGACCAGCAACGCAGCCTGATCAACCTCGCGATGATCTCCGCCCTGAATCGGAGCCACGAGTTCAAGATCCATGTGCGCGGCGCCATACGGAACGGCTGCACCGTCGAGGAGATTCGGGACACCTTGATGCAGGTCGCCATCTACTGCGGTATCCCAGCCGGGGTCGAAGCCTTTCGTCTGGCCAGGGAAGTATTTGACGCAGAGGGCGTAACGCCTGACTCGGTGGGTGAGGCGGCCGAAGACGTCTGAGGCGGGCTCAGACGGCAGCTCGAGGGTCCCGCACGCGCTGCAGCAGGACCAGCCCCAGAATGAACAACCCTGTGAGGGCCAGAAATGCGGGGCGCTGGTTGCCGTCGGCCCAGACGGTCACATAGCCAAACAACAGCGGACCGACGACCGACGACGACTTGCCGCACAACGCGTAGAAACCGAACATCCCGGCCTCTTTCCCAGCGGGAACCAGCGATGACAAGAACGCCCGGCTGGCCGCCTGGGTCGAGCCCAACCCCAGACCGGCCAGTACGGCCATCCCATAGAACAACGCCGGGCTCTCGATGACGTAGGCGGCGACCCCCACGAAAATCCAGAGACCGAGTACGCCGTTCAGCACCCGCTTGGGGCCATACCGGTCGGTCGGTGTCGCCAAGGCGAACGCCCCGACCAGCGCCGACATTTGGACGATGAGAAAGAGCACGATCGTCCCTTGCTGGTCGAACCCAAAGGTCTCGGTGGCCACCACCCCAGCCATCACGATGATCGTCAGCACACCGTCGATATAGAAGAAGAACGCGAAGAGAAAATTGCGCAACTCCTTGAGATCCCACACCTCTTTGACGATGGACCGAAAGCTCGTCACACCCCACCTGGCCGCCTGCGCAATGCTCATGTCGGTCGGCTGATCTTTCGGCAGCACGAGGAACGCCGGCAGCGAGAACACCAGGAAAAATCCGGCTACCAGGAACCACACCAGCTCGTTGCGATCGCCCGCGAACGGAATCACCATCACGAGCCCCAGGGCCGAGCCAAGATAACCAACCCCGAAACCGAGACCAGAGACCCATCCTTGACGCTCGGGTGGGGCAATGTCAGGCAGATACGCGTTGTAGAAGACCAGCGCGCTCTCGAACCCCACGTTGGCGACCACGAAGAGCAGGAACCCTTGAAGGACCATGCCCTGGTCCAGCGTCGACATCATCGCCACGGCGGCGAGACAGATCGACGTGTAGGCGAGCATGAATTTCTTACGGGCGCCGCCGCGATCGGCGACCGCGCCCAGCAGCGGCGATGACACCGCCACGATCAGCGCCGAGAGCGACACGGCTCGTCCCCACCAGAGCTCTCCGACGCCGCCCTCGTCGCCAACGACGACCGTGATGAAGAAGACGGGAAAGACCGCGGTCGTCATCACCGCCGGATAGACGGAGTTGGCGAAGTCGAACAGCGCCCAAGCGCCCACGTGCTTCTTGTTCATGCCTTCACTCTCGTCCAGGCCGAACCCGCTCAGTCTCGATGCCACGCATGGGACGTCGGTTGTGCATCACGTGAGGACAATAGCGTCCCGAGGAATCTGCGTCCACCCGACCCACGCGTGACGACGTGGCGTACCGGGGCGGGTACAATGCCCGCCGACACGATCGACCGCGACCGGCCCATCTGCATGATTTACCTCATTCGCCACGGCCAAACCGCGCTCAACGCCGCGCGAGTCGTGCAGCACCCGGACACACCACTCGACGCCATCGGCGTCCAACAGGCCGAGCGGCTCGGCGCTCGCATGGCCGAGGTGGGTCTGACCAGAATTCTCAGCAGCGACTACCCCCGCGCTCGTCGCACGGCGGCGGCATTGGACCCACACCGCACGATTCCCACAGAGCTGATTGCGCTGCTGCGTGAGCGGGACCTTGGCACGCTGGATGGACATCCGTATGCCGGCGTGGAGCACCAGTTTTTTGGGCCAGACCATGACCCACCCGAAGGGGAGACCTGGCCCCTCTTCCTCGCCCGGGTCGCGCGGGCGTGGGAGCACGTGGGCTCAGTCGCCCGTGGGGGTTCCGAGCGGGTCGCCGTCGTCACCCATGGCCTCGTGATCAGAGCGCTCACCGAGTTGCACCTCACCTACGGCGGCGATGCGAGGCAGCCCGTGCGGTTCCGAAACACGTCAGTCACCATCATCGATCCGACTCCTCCCTGGACGGTTCGACTGTCCGCCTGCGCCCGTCACCTCGAGTAACACGGGTGCACGCAGGATGCCCCGGGTCGCGCTCCGCTCTATACTTGGCACGACCACCGCGCGCAACCAGATTCTCGGGGGCACCATGACGACAACACGACGACTCGCGACCGGCCTGGTCGCGCTTGGCTGGATACCCACGCTCGCCTTCATCGGGGCGCACTGGGTTGGCGACACCCATGCCGCGGCTCAGGCCCGGACGCCGATCAAGGTCACCCGCATGTTCACCGGCCCTGACAACCAGACCCATGCCGAGGAATACGACGTTCCGCTCGGGGAGCTCCGGGGCGCCACGGAACTCTCGGAAACGGTCGACGTCACCAGCCTGCAGTTCCGCCGCACATCGCTGGACTACGACCTGCCGTTCCACACGGCGCCACGACGGCAGTATGTCATCACGCTGAGTGGCGAGAGCGAGGTGGAATTCGGCGACGGCACGAAGGTCAGGCTGTACCCGGGGCACATCCTGCTGGCCGAAGACACGACCGGGCAGGGGCACATCTCGCGAGCCATCGGTACCGAGGATCGGATTTCATTGTTCATTCCGCTGGCTGAGTAATAGGGGCTGGGCGTCGGGCCTCGGGCCTCGGGCTTGCAGACGTCAGAAGTCAGGCTTTCGAGCTTCGAACCAGGCAGTCAGGTAGCCGACCCGATTACGGTGGTGCATTTGCGACAAGGACATTGCCCTTGATAAAGTAAGGACATGGCCAAGGTCACGAGCAAACTCCAGGTCACGATTCCCAAGGCCGTAGCCCGCGAGTACGGCATCGAGCCCGGAGACGAGATCGAGTTTCAGGCCGCCGGCGAGGTCATTCGTGTGCTTCCGCCCAGGCGACGCCGCGGTGCGCGGCTCAGCCGCGCCGAGCGTGTGCGCCTGTTCGATCAGGCAACGGCGAGACAGCAGGCGCGGGAGAAAGCGATGCCACGGCCCGTCGAGGCCGCGGACGGCCGTGGATGGCGCCGTGAGGAGCTCTATGCCCGTGGCGAGCCTAATTGACACCAACGTGTTGGTTTATCGGGTCGACCCACGTTTCCCTGAAAAGCAGCGCATCGCGCGCGACCTGCTCCGAACCGGACTCGCCGAGGAGACGGTCGCGCTTCCGCATCAAGCCATCCTCGAGTTCGTCGCCGTCGCGACCCGCCCGCGCCGTGATCTGAACGGGGCGTCCTTGTTGACACCGCCCCAGGCGTTTCAAGAGGCAGACGAGTTGCTACGCCAGTTCCCGGTGCTCTACCCCGACGAAGAGGTGCTGTCCACGGCGCTCAGGGGTGCCGCCGCGTATCGACTGTCCTGGTTCGACGCGCATCTGTGGGCCTACGCCGAAGTCAACGGCTTGCCAGAGATCCTGTCGGAAGATTTCGCGCACGGTCGGCACTACGGCGCCGTCCGAGTAACGAACCCGTTCCTGCCGACGGCCAACAGCATTCATGAGCTGCCGCCGATGTATGACCTCTGACGGCCACGCGGGGCCGGGGTGTCGATCGATTCGAGCATCGGGCACGCAGGGGGGTAGATGGCCGGCGCGTATGACGGGTCGAAGAATGGCATGATGGGGCCCACGAGGTTCTAGAAACGTGCCCCCACACGACAACACCATCGACGTCTCCACCCTCTTTGATCTGAGCGGGAAAACCGCGCTGGTCACCGGGGGCTCCCGCGGGATCGGCAAGATGATCGCGGAGGGATATCTCCAGGCAGGCGCGACCGTCTACATCTCGTCCCGTAAGGCGGCGGTCTGCGATCAGGTCGCCGACGCGCTGTCGCTCCTGGGGCCCTGCCACTCGCTGCCGGCCGATATCGCGGACGACGCGGACCGGTCGCGCCTGGTAGGGGCGCTGGGGGAACGCTGCGACCGGCTGCACATCCTGGTCAACAACGCCGGCGCCGCCTGGGGTGCGCCCTACGAGACGTTCCCCGAAGATGGGTTTCGTAAACTGCTTGAACTCAACGTGACGGCCCTGTTCTTTCTGACCCGCGATCTCACGCCGTTGCTGACGGCCGGCGCCGTACCGGACGACCCCGCCCGGGTGATCAACGTCGGCTCGATGGACGGTCTCAAGGTGCCGACGGTCCTGCAGACGGGCACCTTCCCGTACTCCGCGAGCAAGGCGGCCGTGCACCATATGACCAAGGCGCTGGCCCTCGAACTGGGCGCCCGTCACATCACGGTCAACGCGATTGCTCCGGGGTTCTTCGAAAGCAAGATGACCAAGGGACCCCTCGACCGTTTCCGCGACGACATCGAACGGAACTGCCCGCTGGGGCGGATCGGACGTCCGGAAGAGATGGCGGGAATCGCGATCTACCTCGCCTCACGGGCCGGCGCCTATACCAACGGCGCGATCATCCCCGTCGACGGCGGCACATCCGCAACCTGATTTCCTGGCCATCCGGGCCGCTAGCGGAGCAAAGCCCCCAGCTGCATGGCGAGACTGACGTCGCCTTCGACCCGCAGCTTTCCGGTCATGAAGGCGACCCGTGGATTGATCTTCCCCTGCGCGATCTGGGCAAAATCATCCATGGTCATCTTGACCGTGCAGTCGGCGTCGCGGTCCTCATTGTCAACGACGGTTGGCGTGGCTTTGCCGTCGACCCGGACAATACCGTCGTCACCAAAATCAAATTTCATGACGGCGGAAATCGGTGACTGCGCACCAACGCGGCTTCGCATCCCTTCCGTGATCTCGTCGAGAGTCAATCCTCTTCTCCGTGGCGATGGTCAAGAACTGGATCGTTGGGTACCGGCGTGCTGCCGCGCCGTCGTCGGTCCGCGTAAGAGGCCCAACTCAGCCTGGTGATCATAGCGCCAGCGCCTCACCCCACGCGACACGCAGATCAAACGCGGGGCGGAATCCAGGGAGCCTCGACAGGCGTGGGAGACGTTGTCGCGGCGGCGCTGCTGGCATACGCTAGGGGCTCCCTGAGCGGTCGAACGACGGCAGAATCACGGAGACGACGATGATCTATCGAAGCCCTTACCCTGATGTAGACATCCCGGACATCCCGCTCCAGGATTTTCTGTTCCAGCACGCGGCCAAGTACTCAGACAAGGCGGCCTTGATCGACGGGCCCACCGGACGGACCCTGACCTACGGACAGCTGGTGGACGCCGTGCAGCGGACGGCGGCGGGGCTGGCCGGTCGCGGATTCGGCAAGGGCGATGTCTTCGCCATCTACAGTCCCAACGTGCCCGAGTACGCCATTGCATTCTTCGCGGTCGCCGCCGCAGGTGGAGTCAATACCACCGTCAATCCGCTCTACACGGCCGACGAACTGAACCGCCAGCTGGTCGGGAGCGGCGCCACCTTTCTGGTCACGGTTCCGCAGTTTCTCGACAAGGCGACCCAAGCGATCGCTGGTACGTCGGTGCGGGAGGTCTTCGTGTTCGGCGACGCGGACGGGGCCACGCCGTTCGCGGTGCTCGCGGACGGGGATGGACCGCCACCGGAGGTCGAGATCAATCCACGAGAAGATCTGGTGGCGCTGCCATACTCCAGCGGCACCACGGGCCTCCCCAAGGGCGTGATGCTGACGCACCACAATTTGGTGTCGAACCTCTGCCAGACTCATTCCGTCGAACAGCTCTCCGAGGATGAGATCCTGATCGGGATTCTGCCGTTCTACCACATCTACGGGATGGTGGTGATCATGAGCGGGGCTCTGCGGGCCGGCGCCACCATCGTCACGATGCCGCGGTTTGATCTGGAGCAGTTTCTGGAGCTGTTGCAGACCCATGCGGTGACGATGGCTTACCTCGTCCCTCCCATCGTGCTCGCCCTGGCCAAGCACCCGCTGGTCGACAACTACGACATCACCGCATTGAAGAACATCCTGTCCGGTGCGGCGCCGCTCCCGGAGCCCGTGGCCAAGGCCTGTATCGAACGCCACGGGCTGATGCTGCGCCAGGGGTACGGACTGACCGAGACCAGTCCGGTGACGCACGCGAACGGAAAAGACCGGGAGATCAAACACGACTCGGTGGGGGTCGCGTTGCCCAACACTGAATACCGTATCGTTGATCTCACCACCGGGGCGGATGCGGACAGCGACACCGTGGGCGAGGTGTGGATTCGCGGGCCGCAGGTGATGAAGGGGTATCTGAACGACCCCGAGGCCACCGCCGACATGCTCGACGCCGACGGCTGGCTGCACACCGGCGATATCGGGCGGGCTGACGCCGACGGGTACATGTTCGTGGTCGACCGCGTCAAGGAACTCATCAAGTACAAAGGACTCCAGGTGGCCCCGGCGGAACTCGAAGCCGTGATTCAGGCGCACCCCGCGGTCGCCGACGTGGCCGTCATCCCGGTGCCCGACGTCGAAGCGGGCGAAATTCCCAAAGCGTATGTCGTGCAGATACCGAACGTCGCGGTGACCGCCGAGGCGATCATGGCGTATGTCGCCGACCGCGTGGCGCCACACAAGAAGGTCCGCGCCGTCGAATTCATCGACGCGATTCCGAAGGTCGCGTCCGGCAAAATCCTGCGACGAGAACTTCGGGACCGGGAACGCGCGGCGCGCGAGGCTGCACAACCCGGCTCCGTCTGAGGTCTACGCCTTACTCCACCAACCGAAACGCGAGCAGCTCCCCCGCCTGGCCGCCGCCGCTCGTGGCGACGACGATGTATTGCGCGCCCTCGTGCATGTAGGTCATGGGCGAACCGGACACCCCGATCGGCATGAACACCTCGCCGACCTCCGCTCCGGTGACCTTGTCATAGGCGCGGAGCATCGCGCCACGCTCGCCGGACGGGGTCGTGAACGTACCGGGCTCACCGGCGATGACCAGGGTCTTGGTGATCAGGGTGCCGACACGACCGATCCGGCCGGTCCGTGGAATGTCGAGGCCCTGTAGGTCGGGGTGCTCCCGCACGTTGTCGGGGGTCTCACCGTGGGCAATTTGCCACAGGATGTCGCCCGTTTTGAGATCGATCGCACTGATACGGCCCCAGGGTGGCTTCACGAGGGGCAACCCCCGAATAGTCAGGGCGCGGTCGCGCGGCGCCACCCCGGCCGGGTTACCGCGGATGAAGTCCATGTCCGACCGCTCGGGGTCGTTGACCAGCCCGAGTGACACCATATTCGTAAAGGAGTATTGGTAGAAGATACCGGTTTCCGGGTCAACCGACCCGCCGGGCCAGTTCGTGCCGCCGCCGGTCGACGGCAGCATCAGGGTGCCGTACGAACCCTCGGGGTCGGCCGCGACCGGTGGGGTGAAGATCGGTCCCATCCCAAAGTTGGCCACACGCTCCAACGCCTCGGCCCGTAGCTCGGGGGTGAAATCGATCAGGTCGTCTTCGCTCACGCCCTGGCGGTCGTAGGCGGGCGGCTTGGTGGGAAACGGCTGGGTCAGGGCCAACAGTTCGCCCGGCACGTCGGACGCCGGCATCGGTCGCTCCTCGATCGGCCAGATCGGTTCCCCGGTCTCCCGGTCGAGCACATACAGCCAGCTCTGCTTGCTGGGCTGGGCAATGACTTTCGTGATGCCGGGACGGCCCTCGATTTCCACGTCGACCAGCACGGGCGCACAGGGAAAGTCCCAGTCCCAGACATCGTGATGAATCGCCTGGAAGTGCCACAACCGCTCGCCCGTCTCGAGATCCACCGCCACGATGCTGTCCGAGAACAGATTGTCGCCGTGCCGATGGCCTCCGTAGTAGTCGTTCGTGGGCATCTCGGTCGGCAGATAGACGATGCCGAGCTCGAGGTCGACGCTGATCTGGCCCCACACGCCGTTGTTCCCGGTATACCGCCACGATTCGTTCAGCCAGGTGTCGTTGCCGAATTCGTCGCCACCGGGAATCGTGTGGAAGATCCACTTGCGTGTGCCGGTGTCGGCATCGAACCCGCGCACGTAGCCCTTCGTGTTCCGCATCGACTCGGGCGCGCTCCCCGGCACATGCGCGGCCCCCACGATGATGGTGTCGCCGGCGACCAAGGGTGTGGCATGGAGACCGATCTCACCGGCAATCGGGTCGATGTCCTGGTCCATGTTCAACATCAGGTCGACGATGCCGTCGGTGCCAAAGCTGGGAATTCGCTGCCCCGTGGCGGCATCGAGCGCGATCATTCGGTAGCCGGGCGTCACGTAGATGATCTGCCCGCTCCCACCGTTGTCGCGATACGCCAGGCCACGACCGGAGAGCCGACGCGGCGCTTCGTCCGCCCGCTCGCCTTCGTCCAGGCGATGCATCCACAGATACTCGCCGGTCCCGGCGTCCACGGCGACCACGGACCGCCGGGTCCCCACGGTCGAGTAGACCACGCCACCGATCATCAACGGCGTCGACTGGAAGTTGAACTCGGGCACGGGACCGAAGTTGTCGGTCTTCATCCGCCAGACCAGCTCCAGCTCGTTGAAGTTGTCGGCCGTGATCTGATCGAGTGGCGAGTAGCGCGTGTTGGCCTCGTCGCCCCCATAGTGCCGCCACTCACCGTCCTGAGCGCCGGGCTGCGCCACGGCATTCGAGGTGACGCTCCCGAGCACCAAGCACACACACAACGCTCGCGTGAACCGACAACTTCGTGGGGTCATCTCTCAACCTCCAGTGTCGACGAACAGTCCACCGGAAACCCGCGACACACGCCGTGGTCGACCGGTCTGCCCGCCGTAGTCTCGGCGAAGGCGGGCTACTGTATC
The DNA here is from genome assembly GCA_029940535.1 of Vicinamibacterales bacterium. Classification (GTDB taxonomy): domain Bacteria; phylum Acidobacteriota; class Vicinamibacteria; order Vicinamibacterales; family UBA8438; genus UBA8438. The sequence goes on along the minus strand of JAPYUM010000037.1, from coordinate 16,401 downwards.
GCCCCTCCGGTGCTCAGCCTGATCCGGTACAGCCCAGTGCGGCCGGTCATGTACAACGTATCGCCGTCGTCGCCCCATCCGGCATTGGCCGGCACTTCGTCCGGTTGAATCGAGCCCAGGTGGGTCCCGTCCGGACTGATCACCCAGATGCCGCCCGGGCCCGTCGCGAACAGGTTGCCGTTGCGGTCGATGGTCATGCCATCGGCGGCGCCGGGCGCGTCTACCGCGTTGACGTCGTAGAACACCCGCCCCGGCCCCAGCGTGCCGTCGTCCAGCACGTCGTAGGCGTACCACACCTTGTCGGCGCCGTCGGAGTTGGCCACGTAGAGCGTGCCTTCATCCGGTGAGATCGCGATCCCGTTCGGCGCGGTCTGGTCCGCCAGCCGGGTGAGCGTCCCATCAGGGCTCAGCCTGAAGATGCCGTTGAAGTCGAGCTCCTTGTCCGGGTCGTCGTTCCCTTCCCGAAGCCCGTACGGCGGATCCGTGAAGTACAGGGCGCCGCTCGAGTGATACACCGCATCATTCGGGCTGTTCAGCCGCTTCCCTTCATAGCTGTCTACGAGCACCGTGACGCTGCCGTCGAGCTCGATACGTGAAATCCGCCGGTTCCCGTGCTCGCACAGAATCAGCCGGCCCTCGCTGTCGATCAGCAGCCCATTCGATCCGACGGAGCGACCGTCGGGATCGCCCTCGAAGACCGGACTCAAGAAGTCGCTGGCCCCCTCGGTCGGGGACCACTTTCGAATCACATTGTTGGGAATGTCGCTGAACAGCAGGTAGGGGTCTGGATCGCCGCGCCGCACCCAGACCGGCCCCTCGGTGAACCCATAGCCATCGGCCAGCTTCTCGATGACGGCATCAGCCGGCACCAGGGCATCGAACGCGGGGTCGACACGTACGACCGTCCCGGCGCTGTCGGCGGGCTCGACCACCATCGGTTCGGGCTCTGGTATCGCCTCCTCCACCGGAGCCGGGGACCCGCACGCGGCCACGCCCACCGCCGCCATCACGACACCGAGATACCATCGCTTCACAATGCTGCCCCTCCGTTGTCGACGAGGCTGGTCCCCGTCGTTCCAAGCCCCTGGCGGGTCTGAAGACCCGCGGCTACGGCCGGCACGATTTCCTCTTCCATCAGGTCGTAGAGCGATTGCCGGTGCGCGCGGAGCCCCTCACCCGGATTGGGCGACGAGGTCATGACCGTTACGAGACGCAGCCCCGGCACCACGTAGATAAACTGACCGCCGTACCCCCACGCGTAGAACGCATCGTGCCCGTCCACTTCGCGCACCCACCAGCCGTAGCCGTACGACCGCTCGGGCCTCCAGTCGCGGGTCGCGTGCGTCCGCACCGACGTGTGGACCCAGCCCTCGGACACGATCTGCCGGGTGCCGACGCGACCACAATTGAGATACATCTCACCAATGGCGAGCATGTCGCGCGGGGTCATGGACATCTCGTTGCCACCGAACAGAATGCCCTGTGGATCCGCCGTCCATCGCGGCACCGAAATGCCCATCGGTTCGCCGAGATAGCGTCGCGCGAAGCGATGGGTGTCCATCCCCGACGCTTTGGTAATGATGGCCGACAACAGATGCGTGCTGCCGGTGCTGTAGATCATCTGGGTACCGGGAACGGCCACGAGCGGACGGGTCAACACGTGTCTCACCCAGTTCCCACTCTGGACCCACCGCCCGTAGTTGCGGTTGCTCGTCGTCTCGAGTCCGGCCCGCATCGTGAGCAGGTCCTCGATCGTGATCTGCTCTTTCGCCGGGTCGTCCAGATACTCGGGAAAGAACTGGTTGATCTGAGTGTCGACGCTGTCGATGTGGCCCTGGTCGAGCGCGATGCCCACCAGCAGCGAGATGATGCTCTTGGATGCCGACTTCATGTTGGCGGCGCGATGGGCGGCGGCGCCGTTGAAGTACCGCTCGGCCTGGAGACGACCGTCCACCGACACCAGCAGCGACCGCATGCGGGGGAGCTGGGCAACCCGCTCGACCGCTGGCTCGAGGGTCGCCACGGTCTCGACGGCCGTGCTGGCGCCGACCGGGGGGGACCACCCCACGGACGCCAGGACGCCAACCAGGACGGCACTGACGGCAACGACGTGTCGGGCGCGAAGAATCGGAGACGGCATGGTCGTTCAGCTACAGGTCGAGCACACGTGCGTAGTCACCCAGAATCAAGCGTGCCTGCCGGGACCTCGAGAGCGTCGCCGCCCGGCGCCGCATGCCAAACGCGAGGCCCGCACCCAACGCGATCCACAGCAGCACGATCGCCCACTCCTCCGGCCATGCCAGCGCGGACGGACTGCCGGGCATGTAGAGCAGGATGAAGAAGGTCGTGGTCGCGACTGCGAGCCATCCTACCACCGCCGGAGCCGGGGTTCGATAGGGGCGAGGCAGGTGAGGGTACCGTCGGCGGATGACGAGAAACGAGATCGCGACCAGCAGATAGGCCACCACCGTCGCCAGGGAGCCGGCATCCACCAACCAGACGAGCGCCGGCCGGCCGAAGAACGGCGCCACGGCGGTAATCGCAGTCAGGACCACCACGACCGCCACCGGCGACTCGTAGCGCGGGTGCAAACGGGCGAAGACGGGCGGTAGCATGCCGCCGCGCGCCATGGCGAACAGGAGGCGCGAGGCCCCGATGAAAAACGCGTTCCAGCTCGTCGCGATGCCGAGCAGCCCACCAATAACGAGCACCCGGCCCGCCCAGGGACTGCCATACACGACGCTCATGGCGTCGGCGGTCGGCAGAGCGCGATCCGCGAGACCCTCGAGTGGCAACGACAGACCGACGGACCACTGCACAAGCCCGTACCAGCCCAGGGCCATGACAATCGACAGAATGATGATGCGCCCCACCGAGCGGAGCGGCAGATCGATCTCCTCGGCGATCTGTGGGATCACGTCGAACCCCACATAGAGGAACGGCGTCATGATGACGACCCGCAGCACCCCGCCCCAGTCGGTGACATACGGCACCAGATTGGCCGTCTCTCCAGTGATGGAGCCCGGCACGAAGAACGCCAGACCGACCAGCAACAGACACACGGCGGCCACCCGCTGCGCGAACGCCGCGAACCGGATGCCGATGTAGTTGACGAGACCGAGCGCGAGGGCGCCGACGACGCCGACCAGAACCCAGGAGAGGTGCACGTCCCAGCCGGCGACGGTGTAGAGGTAGCCGGTGTCGAATCCTGGTATGAGATAGCTGACCACGGTTGGCAGCGCGACCGCCTCGAAGGCACAGACCGCCACATACGCCAGCACCAGTGTCCAGCCGCAGATGAATGCGCCGAGCGGTCCGATCCCGACGAACGCGAAACTGATCTCGCCTCCGGCGCGGGACAACGCCGCGGTCAGTTCCGCGTAGGTGAGGCCGACCAGCCAGACCATGACCGCACCGACCCCGAACGCCAGAATGGAACCGAGCGTGCCCGCCCGGACGATCATCTCGCCCGCCAGCACGACCCAGCTCCACCCGACCATCGCGCCGAAGGCGATGGCGAGCACGTCCCGGCGTCCGAGAATCTTGCGGAGCTGAAGCGGGGGATCAGACATCCGGAACCGCCGATGTGTCGCGGTGGAACCGCACGTTCCCTACCGCTCGTGGACGACCACGCCGCCGAGAATCGTCATCTCGACCTGGGTGTCCAGAGTCCGATCCGGATCGATCGTCAGCAGGTCCTGAGACAGCACCACCATGTCGGCCAGCTTGCCAACCTCGAGGCTGCCCTTGTCGTCCTCCTCGAACGTGAGATGGGCGGCGAGCCGCGTATAGCCCACGATCGCCTCCGGCATGGTCAGCGCTTCGCCGGGGCCCACCACGGCGCCGCTCATCCCCTTCCGGGTGACGGCGCCATACAGCCCGACCATGGGCCCGATCGGCAGAATGTCGCTGCCCAGCGCGACAAACACGCCATGGCTCATGGGCGACCGAAGGGGATTGTTGGTCTGATACCGGTCGCCGTCGAGATGCTCGGCGTAGCGGCCCTCGAGCGTGTAGGTGAAGTTCGGCTGCTGGGCAATATGGATGTTGTGGGTCGCCATCTTCTGCATGGTCTCGGCCGGCGGCCGCACCGTGAAGTGATTCAGATAGTGACGATGGTCGGTGCGGGGCGACTCCTCGATGATGCGGGACCAGACGTCAACCGTCATCTTGATCGCGGCATCGCCGATGGTGTGGAAGCCCATCTGCCAACCCCGGTCATGGGCCGCCTTCGAGATCTCGTAGAGCCCGGCCTCGTCAATCAGCGCACCGGTGCCGAAGTACCCGGGCTGTCCCTTGTAGGGCTCGAGCGTCCAGGCCGCGGCCCCGGTGTAGCCGCCGTCCACAAAGAACTTCATCGGCCCGACGCGCAGCCACTCGTTGCCGTCGCCCGTGGTCCGTCCAAAGCGATCCAGCATGGCAATGGCCCGCTGAGGGTTCGGCGGCACCCGCAACTGCACCGCGGCCCGGGGCAACTCGCCTGCGAACTCCTGATAGACCGACTCCCAATTGCCGTACCCGCGCTGACCGACCCCGGCCTGGATGATTCCGGTAATACCCAGCCTGAGCAAGCCGCGAAGATTCTCGACAAAACTGACACGCAGTTCTTCGGGGGTGGCGTCCGGCACCAGGCGCCGGGCCATCCCTTGCGCGCCTTCCCGCAGGATGCCGTTCATGCGCCCCTGGTCATCGACTTCGATGATGCCACCGGGTGGTGTGTCACTCTCGGGCGTCAATCCCGCCGCCTCCAGCGCCAACGAACTGGCGACCGAACTGTGCCCGCCGGCCCGGGTCAGCACCACCGGATTCACCGGAGCCGCGTCGTCCAGATCCCAACGCAACGGCCGACGCTGTTCCGCAAGCTCGTCCTCCGACCATCCATAGCCGGTGATCCACTCGCCCGACCCGAGCTGCTCCGCTTTCCGGGTCACCCGCGCCTTCAACTCCGACATCGTCTCCAGGCCGGACAGATCGACCCAGCGTTCCGGGTCGCCGCTGATGTGAATGTGGGTATCGATGAACCCGGGTACGACCAGCTTGCCACCGAGATCGATGGTCCGCTCGGCGCGGTATTGCTCGCGAAGGGCGTCCCACCCGAGCGCCACGATCCGGCCGTCGCGAACCGCTACGGACGAGAACGTCGACAGCCGGACGTCGGCGGTGAAGATCTTCCCGCTGTGCAGCAGCAGATCGACGGGCTCTTGGGCCGCCACCGGGCGACCAAAGGCAACGAGTGCGCAGGCAAGGCACACCACCGACAGGCGTGTGGACATTGTCATGTCAGGCTAGGCGAACGGGTTCTCGTCCGCGCTCGGCCCGTAAATCGACGGCACCGGCACATCGAGCAGTCGGAGATAGACGGACAGCTGGCCGCGATGGTGATACCAGTGATTGAGCATGACGGCACGCAACCAGCCAATCCGAGGCATCGACATCAGCGTCTTGTCTCCGGCCGTGATGGACCAGGATTCCATCATGGCCGCGTCGTCGAACCCGCCCACGATCTGCTTGGCCTTGGCGATGCTCTCGTCGAGTGCCGACAGCACCTCCTCCGAGGATGTGGGATCCGGCTGGGCGAACGACTCGGGCGCCGGAGACGGGTTCGGCACGGACATCCCGGCGACGTTCCCGGGGACCTGGGCCACGTGCAGGGCCAGCCGGCCGAGCGACATCGACTTGTCATGCGGTTTCCACGCCAGCTTGTCCGCCGGCACCCGCTCCAACACGCGACGAGTCGTGGCAGCTTCCTGTTCGAGTTCTGCAATCAATGCGTCGGCCATGGCCATGTAAGGCTTCCTCTTGGGGTGCGTCGTACTCAATGGTGACGGCTCCGATCAGACCTGTATCCGCAATTGCTGTCAAGCCCTCATCCCCGAGACAGTGGTGCGTTATGATCGACCGCCTCGACTCGGATTCTGCCCGCGATTGCGCCGACTCATGAAGACCACCCAACTACACCTCGACGGCGTCCTCGTCATCGAGCTCGACCTGCATGGCGACGAGCGGGGCTTCTTTGTGGAACGGTTCAACGTGGACCGCTTCCGGTCCCACGGGCTCCCCTGCGAGTTCGTGCAAGACAATCACTCACGGTCCAGCCCGGGCGTGCTTCGGGGGCTGCACTACCAACACACGCCAGCCCAGGGCAAACTGGTGGGAGTCACGCGTGGACGGGTCTGGGATGTCGTCGTGGACATCCGGCCGGACGCCGCGACCTTCGGTCAAAGCTACGGCACCGAGCTGACCGACATGAACGGCAAGCTGGTGTGGGTGCCTCCCGGCTTCGCGCACGGCTTCTGCGTGCTTGGAGACACGCCGGCCGACATGCTCTACAAAGTGGACGCCGCCTACAATCCGAAGGGCGAGGCGGGCATTCTCTGGAACGATCCGGCGCTGGGCATCGAGTGGCCGATCGGCGATCCGACCGTATCGGCCCGGGATCAGACGATGCCGACCTTCGCCGAGCATCGTGCCGCGCAGGCCGCTCTGGGTGGACGCTCGGACTGACCGCGGTCCAAGACTCTCACTCCGCGCAGCTCGTCTACTCGTAGTACGCCGGAGACTTGTCCAGCCGCTGGTTGGCGGCACTGTCGTGCTCGATCCACAGCCTGGCGCCGGTCTCGGACAGGAAGTCCTCGACGAGGTCCATCGACACGAGCGTCTGCGCCTCGTCGTAGTTGAATGTCGGCACCCGCTTGAGGAGCCGATTCTCGGGGAAGTGGTAGAGGTCGCCACTCAACACGATCGGTCCCGGGTCGGAGAGGTTGACGAACAGCACCTGGTGCCCCGGGGTGTGACCTGGCGCCGACTTGATCACGACACTCCCGTCGCCGAACACGTCGTGGTCGCCGTCGAGGATTACCGTCTCCGCTGACTCCAGGTCGTTGTAGAGGCTCCGGTCGAAGAACCCCTGGGCGTCGCCGAACGCCGCCTCGTGCTCTGGACGCTGGACCAGCCAGGTGGAGCCGGAAAACATGTTGGCGTTGCCCGCATGGTCATAGTGCATGTGCGACAGAGCCAGATAGGTGACGTCGGACGGCGTCAGGCCGAGCTCGTCCAGTTGGGCCGCCAGGGTGGTGGTGACGGTGGTCACCGTGCCGTTCTCCTGGGTGTGTGGCGACCCCTCGGCCAGCTCGTCGGAGAGTCCCGCGTCCCAGAGCATCCGGCCCGCCGGGTGCTCGATCAAATAGCACGGCACTGACAGCTCGAGCGTCGAGACCTCGTCCGCCATCAGCGAGAAGCGGCCAGGGTCGGCCACCACCAGCGTGCCGCAATCAAAGACGTAGAGCCGCACTGGAGCGGGGTCCGCCGGCGCCACCTGGCCTGACGAAGGGGCGTCCTCCGGCATGGCGTTCTCGCCTCCGGAGCAGGCGGCACCGGCGGTGGCCAGCAGCCCCGCAAGCAGAGCGGTACGAACTCGGGGGGCGATGGTGAACATTTCGGCGTGACACATGCGTGACATGGTAGCTGATCGAACTCTCACGGGTCCGCGTCCCCTTCTTGCGTCGCATGAAGACCATCCGATTGCACCTCGTGCCGGGCGTATCGCTCAGACGCCGAGCATGGCGCGGGCCATGTCGACGTGCTTCGGCATCCCCCTCTGCTCGTACAGCTCGGCCGCCTCGCCGAGCAGCGTGCGCGCCTGGTCATGGTCACCATCTTCGCCACGCTCGAGCAGCATCCGGGCATACCAGCGTCTGACCTCCGGCTGCGCGATCCGGTGCGGAAGCTCGTCAGCCTGCCGCATGGCAGTCCGGTAGTGCGACTCCGCCGCCTCCCACTGTTCGGCGGCAGCCGCCGCCGTGCCGGCCGCGTTCTGGAGCAGCTCCATCGTCTGGAACTCGACGACCGTCCCGGTGTAGAGCGCCTCGAGAACCAGTGGATAGAGTGACGCCGCGCGCTCGCGT
>JAPYUM010000037.1:0-8397 GCA_029940535.1 Vicinamibacterales bacterium | reverse complement strand
CCCGGTGTAGAGCGCCTCGAGAACCAGTGGATAGAGTGACGCCGCGCGCTCGCGTCGGCCGCCAGCTCGTCGGTCAGAAACTTGACCGCCACCTTGCGCGCCAACTGGGTGTCCTCGGCCGGAAACACCTCACCCATCCCGCCTCGACCGAGGCTCTGAAGGATGCGGTAACGAGGCGGAGCGCCCATTGGCTCGCAGCTCTGAACTCGGAACGACGACAGCCCTGACGGCAAACCGACTCCGGAGCGCTGATCGCCCCCAGCGTCCGGCGCCTTGTTGTGCGAGACGCGAGATTATAGCGTGGAGGGACCGTGGCAACTGGCGATCTGCTCACCGCCCTCACGATCTGGCTGGCGCTGGGCCTTTATGCGTCCTCGCAGGTAGCCCGACCGTCGCGCGCCAGCCGCTGGTTGTCGGTCGCCGGCTTGACGCTGTTCGTGGCCCACGTCGTCCTGGCATTCCAGGTGCACTACGGCTGGAGCCACGCGACGGCCCTCCGAGAGACCGCGGCACAGACCAAGGCGCTGACGGGTGTGGGCACCGGAAGCGGCCTGTACGTGAACTACCTGTTCGGAATGGCCTGGCTGGCGGAGGTCTGCTGGTGGACGCGCGCCGAGACGAGCTATCTGCACCGTCCGGGCTGGGTGGATCTGACGATGCGCGCCTTCTTTCTGTTCATGATCGTCAACGGCGCCGTGGTCTTCGTGGACGAACCGCAACGCTGGCTGGGCCTCGCGCTGGTGGCGGTCCTGGTCTACGCCTGGCGACCGGGAGCGGGGGCAAGCCGCTCATAGACGGCGAGCGCGGCCGTGGTCATCTCGCCGGTCGTGTAGCGCTCGCGGACGGCGGCGGCGGCCTTTTGGCCCAGGTCGGAGACGCGGGCGCGATCCTGGGCGAGTTGACGCAGCGTCTCCTCGAGTTCGGCAAGATCCTCAGGGGCGACCAGCACGCCACCGCCGGTCCGCTCCAGCAACTCGGTGTAGGAGCCGCGACGAGGCGCCACGACCGGGACGCCACACGACATCGCCTCGATGAGGGACATCCCCTTGGGGTCGTCGTAGATCGCCGGCACGACGAACAGATCGAGCGACTGCAGGAAGCGGACCTTGGCATCCAGATCGAGCTCGCCCCGATAGTGAATTTCGCTCCCGAGCCCCCATCCCTTCACCTCGCGCTCGATCGATTGCCAGTACGAGAGATGCTCGCCACCCAGGTAGCCGGCCACCTCGATACGGCAACCCGCCAACGCACCCCGCTCGCGCAGGTTGCGATAGGCGTCGACCAGCAGATGCAACCCTTTCTCGGGCGCAATCCGACCCAGGTAGCCCAGCGTGAACGGCAACTTCGGATCAGTGGATACCGGCACAAACGTGTCGGGGTTCACACCGAGCGGGACGACGTGCATTTTCGCCCCCGGAATACCTAGATACTGCGCCATGTGGCCCGCGTAGTAATCGCTCACCGCGACAAACGAATCCACCTGGGAGAGGTGCGACTTGATCAGTTGCTTCGCTCTCGAGCGATACGGTTCGAGAAGCCCCTCCATGAAAATGTCCTCACCCTGCAACGTGCAATTGATCGGGCATCCCAGCGCCTCTTTCAAGGGGCCGGCGATGGCGATCAGCATGGAGTTCGAAATGTCGAGCACGTCGGGGCGCGGCTGGTCTTTCAGCCAGTGCACCAGCTTGTCGAGTTCTTTCCGTTGATGGCCGTGGGCGCCCTCGAGCACCGACACGGTCAAGGACCCTAGTTGGGTCGGGCTGGTCCCGACGGCCCGACCGGCCACGGTTCGAAGGAGCCAGGGCGACTCCCACAACCGGTCAATCAGCCACGGGGTCTTTCGAAACAGCGAGACATGCTGCTCGAGATACACGCTGATGCCGCCGAAGAACACCCGCGGCTGGCTGACGTTGGTCTCGTCGGTCCGGGTCGGGGTGTAGAGCGGCAGCAGGGTCACGTCGTGACCACGACCGCTCAATGCCGTCGCCAGCGCGTTGTCGCGGAGACAACTGCCGCAGTACATCCCCCCCGCGCCGGCTGTAATGTAGGTAATTCTCACGTCTGACTGCGCTCCGCAGCCGCTGATTATAGCCGCGACACGCAGATCAGTCCGCGGCGATGCAATACAGCGCGCGCGCGCCACGGAGATACAGCGCGCCACCGACCACTGCCGGCGACGCGTCGAACTGGTCGTCGAGCGTGTTGGTGGCCAGAATCTCCAGCACCGGCCCGGTGCGCAACACCACCGTGGTGCCCTCTCGGCTGGTCACGTAGAGGCGGTCGCCAGCGACCACCGGTGACGCATACACGCTGCGGATGCCTGGGAGCCGCTCGGGACCGTAGTGGCGGGCGCCAGTGTCGGCGTCGAAGCTAGTCAAGATGCCGTTGTTACCTTTCAACAGATACAGCAGACCGTCGTGCACCACCGGCGACGGCACGTAGGGCGTGTCACGATCCACCGACCATCGCACGGCGTCGGTGCCGGCAATGTCTCCGCGCGCCTGCGCCAGGTCGATCGCGGCGAGACGGTTCCCCCGAAACCCGCTGGTCACGAACACCACACCGTCGGCCGACACCGGAGACGGAATGGCGTTGAGGGTCACCCCCTCGTCCTCCCAGACAAGACGGCCGGTCTCGACATCGTAGGCCCGGACCGCGCCGGTGGCGCTGGTCACGACCTGCGCCCCGTCCTCCACCTCGACGACAATCGGCGTGGTCCAGGAGGTCATCTCGTCGCGCGGTGTTCGCCACTGCTCGCGTCCGGTGCGCTTGTCGAACGACACAATGAATGAGTCACCCTCATGGTCCCACAGTACGATGAGACGATCCTGATACAACACGGGCGATGCCCCCTCGCCAAAGCCCATGCGGATACGCATGTCGCCCAGATCCGTGTCCCACAGCGGGTCACCGTCGAGGTCGTAGCAGTAGAGCCCGCGCGAGCCGAAGAACGCGCACAGCACCTCCCCATCAGTGACCGCGGACGGCGAGGCCCAGGTGCCCGTCTGATGCCGACCTTCATGGGGCAATTCCTCGTGAGTCACCTGCTCCCAGACGATGTGTCCGTCGCGTCGATCGAGCGCCATCACCACGAACTGCTGGGCCCGCGACGCCCCGGTGCCACCCATGAACCGTCGCCGCATGCGGGAAAACAGGCCGCCGGACGAGACCACCTCGTCGCCGACCGGCACCGCAGTCAGCACGAACACCCGATCACCCCAGACAACTGGAGTCGCCGACCCCAGACCCGGAATGTCCGCCTTCCACCGAACGTTGGACGTCTCGCTCCACGACACCGGCGGATCGGCATCGGGAGCCGCCCCGGTGCCGTCCGGCCCGCGCCACTGGGGCCAGAACCGCTCCGCCCCTGGCGGCGCCTGAGCCGTCACCGGGAGCGCGGCCATCGCCGACAGACACAACACCAAGATGGCTTTCTCGCGCCACCGCGACCCTACGACTCGTTTCATGTCATCACCGGCCAGCATTGCGGGTCCGTCCCTCATTCCTCGTAGTATAAGATCTCGTTCATGATGACATTGATTCGTCCCATCCCTCCTGAACTGGTGGCCACCGCCCTGCTGGTTGTCGTATTTGGCGCGGCGGCGGCGGCGCAAAGCCTACCGGCTCCGGACGATGTGGCGGCGCCCCCCGACGACGCCGAAACTACGGCGTCCGGTCTCGCTCACAAACTGATCGAAGCGGGCACGGGCACCGAGCACCCCAGCGCCACCGACTATGTAGTTGTCCACTATTCGGGGTGGCTGACGGACGGAACCATGTTCGACAGCTCCGTTACCCGGGGACAGCCAGCCAGGTTCCCACTGAATGGCGTGATTTCAGGTTGGACCGAAGGCCTGCAGTTGATGGTGCCGGGCGAAAAACGTCGGTTCTGGATTCCGGCCAACCTCGGCTACGGCACCGGTGGACGCCCCGGCATCCCGGGCAACGCGATGCTGGTGTTCGATGTCGAGCTGAGATCCATCGGGTAGCCCAGGCCACACATCTCATTGTGGCGCACGGCTTGAGCCGTGCGATCGCAGGCCTAAAGGCCTGCGCCACAGGGCCTCACTCGAATTCTGGTCAGTGTCCCTAATCGAGGATCGAACTGTAGACGGCAACCTCAAACTTGTCGGTCAGTTGTGACTGATTGTTCGGGTAGAGCTGGGTCATGATGATCGCCACCAGCTGCTCTTCCGGATCGACCCAATAGACGGTGTTGAAGAACCCGAGCCAACCGAACGCACCCTCAGACCGCGGCCCCCCGGTTACGCCACGCTCCCCGGAAATGGAGAACCCGAGCCCGAATTGCTGTCCGCCCGGCGGGACCCCGAGCCCAACCAGGTGGTCCCGCGTCATGAGCTGCACCGTGCGGCGACCGAGGATGCGTGCCCCCTCCAGCTCTCCACCGTTCAGCATGGCCAGCAGGAAACGCGCATAGTCTGAAATCGTCGAGGTGAGCCCGGCGCCACCGGAAAAGTACCGCTGGGCTTCGCCATACGGATATCCGGCCGAGTAGATGGTTCGCTGGTCGGGACTGACGACCGGGTCCTCCCTCACCTTCACGATGCCGTCACCCAGCGGCGAATAGATCGCGGCGAACCGGTCCGACTCGGAAGGGCTCTTGTAGAACGCGGTGTCGACCATCCGAAGGGGCTCGAAAATCTTCACCGTCATGTACTCGGCGAGCGTCTGGCCGGTCACGACCTCGATCACCCGTCCCAGGACATCCACGCCGAGGCTGTAGGTAAAGCGCTCACCCGGCTGATGCAGCAGCGGCAGTGACGCCAAACGGTCGACCATGTCGCCGATGGTGCCGTCCGCCTGACTCAGTCCATCGGTGATATTGGCGTCGATATACCGTGCGGCCAACAAAGGCGGGGCGAGAAACCGGTAGCTCAGACCGGAGGTGTGCGTCAGCAGATGCCGAATCGTGATCGGGCGACGCAACGGCTCGAGGGTGGACTCTCCCCCGTCGGCGGCCCGGGTGAGCACCTGCATCTCGGCGAACGCAGGCAGATACCGAGACACCGGATCGCTCAGCATCAGCTCACCGGACTCGTAGAGCTGCATGGCGGCCACGCTGGTGATCGCCTTGGTCATGGAGGCAATCCGGAACAACGTGTCCGTCTCCATCGGTGCCTGGCGTTCGACATCGCGCCACCCCACTGCCTCGAGATGCGCGACCCTCCCGAGCCTGGCCACGAGGGTCACGGCGCCCGACACTTCCTGCCGGTCCACCGCGTCCTCCACCAGCAGGCCGATCTGCTCGAGTCGGGCCGGCGAGAGGCCGAGTTGCACCGCAGGCGCGGTCGGGAGTTCCTGCGCGGCGAGCCCGTGGCTCACCAGCACCAGCACGGTGACGACACACAGTCTGACAGTCATGATCGATTGAAAATTACTGGTCAGCGAACAACGAACGCTGGTCGTCGGCAATCGCCTCGAGCCCCGGCAGGTGTTCCACCAACAGGTAGCGGTCGGCGACCAGTTGCTCGCCGGCGGTCAGATACTGAGCCTTGTAGTCGGCAAATCCGTCATAGCGTTCGGTGACCGCCGGCCGCGGATCTTGGGTTCGCGTCCGTTCTTCGGCGGTCGCTGGAAACGGAATGCGGCTGCCGTTCAGATCGAGTAACTCGGTCGGTGCCCCAATGCGTGGGTTTCGCAGATTCCACCCCGTGTAGGTCGCGACCGGGACCCCGACCTGCGGCAGCCGTAACACCCCACGTTCGTTGTTGTCGGGGTCGAGCGCCGGCACACGGACGCCATACCGTTGTCCGGTCCGGACCGGGGGGTGATGATCGATCCGGCGGTACCGGTCGAACGCCTCCCCGTAGTTCAGGAACTCCGGCTGCTGAATGACGGTCGGATAGGTGACCCCCGGTAACGGGGTCCAGCCGACCGCATCTGCCACCCATGGCAGCAGGGTCCCGCCCGACACCCGGGGGTGTACGCTCGGCGGCGGCTCGGTCCCGTCCGTCATCCATTCGTCCATGGCGGCGAACAACGCCTCTTGCAGTGGGCGGTAGTTGTTCGGATTCGGCGGCTGTTGGCCACGATCGGAAGGCCCGGTCGCGGGACTGTGCTGCGCTCCCCCGAACACGTACACCCGTACCCCTGGTGGCAGGACGGTATCGCGTTCACCCAGCGGGTCGGTCACCACGAGCGACCCGGCTCGATGCCAATATTCTGACGAGGTATCGAGGTGCATCACCTTCGGCACGGTCCCGGCGGCCCGCGCGCGCGTCAGCAGGCTATCGGTACGGCCGGTGAAGGGGTCGGTCTCCTCGCCATACGTGAACGGAAACAGATCCGCCGGATAGAGGTGACCACCGTGCTGCGTCGCGGCCCGAGTCGGCGAAGCGAAGCGGTGATTGAAGAACCCTTGCCCGGCGCCGGCGATGGTCGGCATGACGCCGTCGAACACCTGTCGTCCCTGCTCGTCGGCGTTGAACCCCTCGTACAGGAACATCCGCAACGCGCGACCACTCTGCGACAGCCCTTGACCGACAACGCGCGCCGCCAGCGGGATGCCATCGTCATCGCGAAGCGGATTCCTCTCGGACGTGTCGTGTTTCAGAAACGAGACCAAGTCGCGCATCGCGGCGAATCCGGTGCCCTGCACGACCGAACCGCGGGCCTCGTAAATCAGCTCATAGATCATCCCGGGCTGGAATCCACCGCTCAGCGTCATTTCGAGCTGGACCAGACCGCTGCCCGCGTCCCGGCGGTCGTAACGCACGCCCAGCTGCCACTGGTCGCGCGCGATCGGTTCCGGCACGTCCGCTTCCCGCAGCCGCTGGGTCAACGTCGCCTCATCCAGATTGCCTCTGAGGGGTTCGAAGGCCTGCTGATTCGACACCGGGAGCCGGTCCGCGACGACATCGGTCGACAACTCGGCGCGGACCACGCCAACGACGGGGATACCGTCACCCGGTTCGAGGGCCACTGGCGCCTCGAGTCGCAGTCGGTCGCCGGCTACCGGCACCTGCGCGATCCAGCCGCTCGACACGGTGACGTATCCGCGACTCAGAAAGAACGACTCCGCCCCCCAGGTCCGGCGCCCGCGATTGTTGACGACGTAGAGGACGGTTGGCCGCGCCTGAGCGCGGTCAACTGGTGCGATGATTTCAATATCCCCGTAGAACTGAACGCGCCCCTGCCCATCGGTCGCGGCCAGCTCCAGATCCACGATCTGGGCGTTCGCCTCATCCGACGGGTCGAGCGCGTACACCACGACACCGCGAATCCGCTCGTACGGGCCAATCCTCGAATCGACGCTCTCGCCGAACGGTTCGCGTGAGGTGATGTCAATGCGGATGACCTCGGCCGCGACCGGGGTCGACGTCAGCACGGCCGCGAGCAGCCAGACCGGTGCGTGTCGTCGGCATCCCGCCACCACACCTCTTGTCATCGCCTACTTCTTTGGAAGCTGTATGCCGTCGTGGGTCAGGCTGGTGAACATGGCGTCGCCGAACTCGACGATCACCGGAGTCTTGACCTCGAACTTGTCATCCGGTCCATCGTAGTCACGAACGATCAGCACCGCGCTCTGCTCCACCATGCCGTAGGTGCCTTCACCCTCCCCGTCGGCGTCTTCGAACTCGAACGTGCCGTCGTCTTCGAAGCGGAACTTGGGCGTGCCGCCCTCCGCCTCGAATTCGGTACGCTCACGGAACCGCCCGCCGGAGGGCAGGACGGGGAGTTCGAACTCGACGTTGTTAGTGCCGAGCCGGCGGACGTTCATGATCTGGCGGAGACCCTGATACCCGTTCAAGGTCGCCGTGAACGACCAGCGTCCGCTCGGCAACCCGACGAACATGAACTCGCCCTTGTCGTCGGCCGTCGTCTCCTGCGCGCCTCCGGCCGCGCCGTCAGGCTCCGCAAGCAGGGTGGCCCCCTCGAGCCCATTACCCCACTCGTCGGTCACCTCACCGGCCGTCCGCCCCTGGGCTCCAGCCGTGGCGGCCAGACTCAACACGGTGGCCACGGTCGTCAACAACCGCAGACAGCTACGACTCAGGACATGCTGCATCGCTGGCTCCTTGTTTGAAGGGCGTTTCGCCCAATTCTGATAGGCGTAGCCTACACTCTTCGTCCCGTACAACGAAAGGGGACGACAGCCCTAATTCAGGCTATCGTCCCCATGAAACGTCCAGACCGTCGCTACCGTCAGGCTACGGACGTCAGGAGCCGGCCTTGATCTTGAAGCCATCGCCATCCGCCTCGCGATGGGCCTGGTGGCAGGACCCGCAGGCCGCCCGCAGGTTGCCCAACCCAGCTTGCGCCGGCCCCACCTCCATTGCAATCCCGGCGGCCCCGAGCTCCCGCAGGGCCTCGATGCCCTCCCCGGTGATGCCGAGGGCGCTGTCGTTGCCACGAGCCTGCCAGAACGCCTCCATC
>JAPYUM010000036.1 GCA_029940535.1 Vicinamibacterales bacterium | reverse complement strand
TGAGACGCGTCGGCGCGAAACGCACTGGGCGACAGAGGCCGTGCGTCGACGGGCAGCGTCTCCGTGCCGTCTACACCGTCGACCCGGTCGCTCCGATAGGGCCAGGGCACCTCACCGAGATCGAAGACGTGCGTGGTCCCAGCCGACTGGACTGCGGCCATTTGGTCGCGCTGCGCGCGTAGAGCGGCGGTCGTCGCCCGCGCCAGTTCCTGGTCAACGTACAGCTGCTCATGAACGATGACGTAGCGAACCCCGATCGTGCGGAGCCCTTGCAGTAGCTCTCCGGTGACCGCGGTGTTCCAGAGCGGCGCCACCGGCAGGAAGCTAACGAGCGGCGATGAGTAGCCGCTGAACCCGTTGACCAGCGGGTGTCCATGTTCAAGGGTCCGGTACTGATACCCGAGCGTGTGATGGGCCTGCTGATGCCGGTGCCGCCCTTCCAGGGGGAGCTCCAGGACGGCGCCCGGCGGCCGAGCGGCCAGCCAGTCGTAGATCGCCGAATCGAAGGATCGGGCATCTGTCGCCAACAGTTCGACCCTCGGCGGTCCGGCATACCCCTCGAGTAGTAAGCCCACCGCAAGCGTGGCCCCCAGGCCGGCGCGGACGCGCGAGGACAGCCGGGAGAACCAGGTCGCCACGGCGAGCCCACCCAGCACCGAGAGCGCCAGATAGACCACCATGGCCAGACGCGCCGGCACCCGCAAACCGTCGAGTCCGGGTATCACGAGCATGCCAAGCCGGTAGGGCCCAAACGGCAGGACCGGCGTTCCCCACACCGTGGGTACGGGACCCAGCGACAGCAGGACGGCCAGACACGCGATTCCGGTATAGAGCCAGGTGACCGTGGGTATCGCGAGTCGCGCGTCCGCGCTGTCAATCGACCGGGCGTCACGAGAAGACCGGACTGCCCCGACAACCGCGGCCGCGGCGAGCGCCATAGCGACGAACCCGCCGAAGAGCTCGGCCTCCGGCGCGCCCACGCTCAACCACCCGTCCCACAGGAACGAGTCTTGACCGACATGAAAGTAGGCAGCGAGGTCGGCACTGTAGAACGCGATCTCCTCGATGCCGCGCACCAGCCCCTGCGACCGTCTCACCTCGTAGTAGATGACGCCAATGGGGGCGAACACGGCCAGTAGGGCAGCTGCCGCGACCCCGAGTTCCAGTATCATCCGCCGCCGAGCGCGCCGGGGCCAGCAGATCGCGTAGAGACAGATAATCGCGGCGGGCAGTGAAAAGAAGTATAGGTAGTAGCCGTTCGCCAGGCCCTGCATCGCGAACGAGCTGGCGAAACCCGCGAGCGCCAGCCGACTTCCGGTGAGGTGGTATCGGTGCAACGCCCAGAGACCGACCGGCATCCATCCGCTCATTAACACCTGCAGGTGAAACACCTGCACACCTCGATACGGACAGAACGCGAACGCGATCCCTGCCAGCCCGCCTGCCCACCGCGATCCGGTGAGCGACCGGACGAGGAGGTACATGCCGCTTCCCGCCAGAATGTAGGAGCCGAGAAACGCGGCGTTGTAGGTGAGCACCAGGTTGCCGAAGACCCACTGTATCGGGGCCACCCACAGGGCAATGCCAAGTAGGTGCTCCGAGTAGGCCAATGTGTTGGCATATGGGTGGAAGATGGGGGTCTGCCACAGGCCGGCAAGACCCTGGGCCAATCGGTCGGCATCCCAGGCCAGAATCCACGCGTTCAGGAGCGGATCACCGAGATCGCCCGCCAGGCCATCGTGCAGATGCAAGACGAGGGGGTACGTCATCCCCAACGTCAGAACGGTGAAGAGTCCGACGACCGTGGCCGCCTCTCGGAGAAGCAAGAACATGGGACGCATTGGTTTGACCGTCGTTGGGATGCGTACCTCGTGTCGGTCGTCGAAGCCGAAGGGCGGGCAGCCGGTGCCCTGGTCCTGGAGTGCTACCCGATTCGCTCTACGTTCATGAACTGCAGGTGATTCCTGAGCTTCAATCGAAGGGCCTTGGTACCGGGGTGATGCAGGATGTCATCGCACAGGCGGGTGCCTCGGGACTGCCTGTATCCGCTCAATCCTCTCACGGGCAGTTCACATCGCCAGGAGGCGGGACCGGTGGACGTCGCTATGTGAACATCTTGAGCGTCTGAAACTTGCTCCCCAGCACATCTTCCGACTTCGAGTAGCCGAGGAACTCCTCGATGAGCGTCGCGTACACCCGACGGAAGTCGGTAGTGTGCTGCAAGTTGTCCATGTGCACCAGCTCCGTCAAGCTGGGCGGCGTGCTGTACTGACCACCGGTGACCCCGCCCCCGATCACGAACGAGACGTTGGCCGTCCCGTGGTCGGTGCCCATGCCGGTGTTCTCCGGGACGCGACGACCGAACTCGCTGTGCACGAGGATAGCCACCTCGTCCTGTTTGCCGAGCCGCTTCATCTCTTCGAAGAATCCCCAGACCGCGTCTGAGCAGTATTGCACCTGACGGTTGTGCGGGCTCTCCTGGTTGACATGGGTGTCGAACAGGCTGTTGCGAAGCCGCACGTAGTAGAGCCGAGCCGGGAAGTCGTTCTCGATCAGCGCCACCACCTTGTCGAGGTCCAGCAGGCGGAGGTCCGGGTTGCGGGTCGCGTTGTAGTTCTGCCAGGCCTGGCGGACGAGGGCCGAGGCCTCACGGGCGCTCTGGTTCACGTCGAGCAGGAACTTGTGCGCGTCCGTCCGTGGCGTCTGCCCGTTGCCCAACGTTTCGATACTCTCCCGCTGCGAGTGCAGCAGGTCTCGACCGAACGCATTCGGGTCGTTGAAGACGACCGGGACGTGGTCGCGTGCTCGCACCGCCAACGTCTGCGCGCCGGCGATGTTGACCAGGTAATTCGACGCCCCCGTCGGGTCCAGCGCATCGGCGGTGCGGCCATACCATCCGTAGGGCTCGCCGCTGTTTGGGGCACCGGTGTGCCAATACGAACTGGACGCAAAGTGCGAGAACGACGGCTGGTCGTAGCCGGCGCCGTGGATGACCGCGAGGTTGCCCTCGTCCCACATCCGGTGCATGCCGATCATCGACCGCTGGAACCCGAAATGGTCGTCGACCTTGATGACGTCGGCCTCGCGGACACCGACGTTCGGTCGGTGCCGATATAGCGCGTCATCACCATAGGGGACAAAGGTGCTGAGGCCGTCGTAGCCGCCAAACCATTCGAACACCACCAGGATCTTCCCCTCGGTGGCTGCCAGCGCTTCGGACGCCGCCCCAAACAGCGGCGGGAGGGGACCCAGGCCCCCGAGCATGCCGAGACCGAGGCCGCGGGCACCAATCTTCAGCGCCTGGCGGCGAGACACGCCACTCATCTCGAGCAGGTTCTTTCGTCGGGTTGTCATGGGTATGCCCTCGGGCGGTCAGTTGATCTGATATTCCGGCGTACTCATGATGAGGTGCGTCACCATGCGCAACGGATCTTCCATGTAGGTCTGGGCGCGGGCGAGATCGGTGGTGCCGAGCTCGGCGTCCAGCATTGTCACAAATGAGCGACGAGTCTCGTCCGACACCGAAAGCCGGAGAAACCGTTCCAGTAACGCATCGACCGCGTCTGTGGTGGTCGTCGCGCCAGACGTCAGGACGATGTCCGTCAGATTGATCCGCGCCGCGCCCCGCGGAGTCGGAATCAGCCGCTGCATGGCCTGGGCCCACGCGCGGTAGCCCGAGACACGCGTGTTGAACAGTTCGTCCCGCTCTTGGTTAGCCAGGTCGAAGGCCGTCATCATGTTCGGGTTGTCATCCGGGTCATCGACCAAGGCAATGGCCGCGCCAAAGTCCAGACCACGTCGGAGGCGCTCGCCGACGACGCCGTCTCCATTTCGCGAGAGGAAGTTCGGATCGTTGAAGTCGATGACATTCGGCAACAGGTAGTCGAAGGCGACGTTGCCCCGTTCCTGGAGCAGGGCAGGCGTGATCCACGACTTGCCCTGCGCCCATCCGGCCACGGATGGAGGATTGAGCAGGTGCTGGCCCAACGCGATGGTGGTGCGGTTGAAGTCCGGAACACCCGGCACGTCGGCGGCGCCAAGCTGTTTCAGCATCGTGACCACGTGCTCGACCGGTCCTTTGATGTGGCTGCCGTGGCTGGCTTCGCTGTAGAAGTCTCGTGAGAGGAAGATCGTGCTCAACAGCGGCCGGATCTCATAGTCGTTGTCGCGCAACACGGCACCCAGCTTCGTGGCCAACTCAGGCGACACATCGTCTCGCACAAAAAAGCGATAGAGCTTCGACCCGATGTACTCGGCCGTGACCGGCTGCTCGAGAATGATGTTCAGCACGTCCACGCCGTCGAAGTTACCGGTGCGACCAAGGAATGTCTTTGGCGCGTCGTCGTGGTGCACGGTGTTGACCACGAAGTCGAGGTTCTCGAAATTCCAGCCGGTGAACGCGCGGGCGCCCTCGCGGACATCCTGCTCTGTGTAGTTGCCCACCCCCATCGTGAACAGTTCCATGACCTCGCGGGCGAAGTTCTCGTTGGCGGCCCCCTTCACGTTCACACCGGCATCGAGGTAATACAGCATCGCGGGGTTCTGGGCCACCGCGATCGCCAGCTCGCCGAAGTTGCCGGTCGCCTGACGTTGGAACAGCTCGATTTGCCCCAGCATCTTGCGATAGTCCCGCACCTTGTTCTCGGCCGTGGCGAAGTGCCCGTGCCAGAACAACGCCATCTTTTCCTCGAGCGGCCGGTCGGTGTCGAGCATCCGCTCGGCCCACCAGTAACTCACACGGCGGGTTTCGAGTTGGGTCGCGCGAAGCCAGTAGAAGAAGCGATCCGAGATCGGCTGCATATGCCGATTGACGCCCTCGGGCTTGACCCGGATGCCCATGCTCTCGCCGTTCTTCATCGCCAACTCGGTGGCGGCCGGGCGGCTCGGTGGGAAGTGGGTCAATGTGTCATCCCAGAATCCTGAGTGCTCAAAGGGCGGCAGGTGGTCAGTCGGCACGCGGTCGTAATAGACGAGGGAGCGCACGGCCTGTTCCGGCGTCATGGCCGCCAGCTTCTGGATCTCCTCCGGGGTGCCGCTGAAGCCCGCGCGGTCCAGCAGATGCTCGGCGCTGTCGTAGTCCCAGTCCGGCGCGGTGATCGGCGCCAGGTCGTCCTGCCACGAGGCGGGCCCAGGTGCTGCCGCGGCCAGCAGATGGGTCGAACCGGCGTGGCCGGCGATGGCGGCCGTCAGGACGGCCGCAGCCGCCACCGCGCAGGCGTAGTGTCGAATCGTCATGGGTTGATTCCCGTCGTGTTCGGGTCGGGTAGGGCCCCTCCCGGCATCCGGGATGGTGACACAGACCCAGCGTATTCCCGTTATACACCGATCCTCGGTCCCCTCCGCCAGGTTTCTTCACGGGCTTGGCTCACCTGTTGGGCCGCCGTCTCGTCGTGCCGCCGTGAGCGTCGGTATCGAATCCGGTGAAGTGAGGTCGGGAAACGACTACAGTGAGCTTATGAAAACGACAATCACGCTTTTGTGTTTCGTGATGCTCGTCTCCTCGGTGGCCGTGGCTGGTCAGGCCCCCGACGGGTACGAGCCCCCCCGCACGGCAGCCGGCCACCCAGACCTCCAGGGGGTTTGGAATTTTTCTTCAAACGTGTCCATGCAGCGACCGCAACGATTCGGTGATCGGGAATTCATGACCGCGGAAGAGGTCGCGCAACTGCGAGCTCGATTGGCGGCGGCCGATGCGGCCTCAGATCAGGCCGTGCCCCAGCGGGATGGCGGACCTGGGGGCTACAACGACTTCTGGGTCGAAAGCGCGGGGCTGACCGATCAGATTCGTACGTCCCATATCGTGTTTCCCCTCACGGGCCGACTCCCGGACACCGTGGCCGGCATTGACATCATCGCGGGTGGGTTGGGAGATGACGTGTCGGGCGCGCGCCCGGTGCGGTTTGTCGTCGGTGGCATCGCCAAGGATGGCCCCGAGGATCGCGGGTTGTCCGAACGCTGTATCGTGGGCTTCAATTCCGGACCGCCCTTTGTGCCCAGTCTGTACAACAACAATGTCCAGATTATCCACAATGAGGGTCACGCCGTGATCATGACGGAGATGATTCACGACACGCGTGTCGTGCCGCTGGGCGATCGGCCGCCGCTGGACGAGGCGATCGGTCTCTGGTCGGGCGACCCGCGTGGCTATTGGGACGGGGACACGCTGGTGGTGGAGACGAGAAACTTCAATGGTCTCACCCAGAGCTTCAGCGCCTTCGGCACTTCGAAAGACAAGGTGTTGACCGAACGGTTCAGTCGCATTGGTCCGTATACGGTGAACTACGAGTGGACCATTGAAGACCCCTCCACGTTTGCCGACAAGATCACGGCGATCGTGCCGATGACCAAAGTCGCCGGCGAAATGTACGAGTACGCCTGCCACGAGGGCAACTACGGGATGGAGAACATCCTCCGTGGAGCCCGCATGGAGGAGGACGAGCAGTAGGTTCGACGCCCGGTCACCGCAGACTGCCAAAGAACGCGCGCACGTCGTCCACATAGAGCTCGGGCTCCTCCAGCGCGGCGAAATGGCCCCCGCGGGGCATTTCCGTCCAACGAACGATGTTGTACCGCGCTTCGGCCCACTTGCGCGGGGGCAGCGCGATTTCGTTCGGAAAGAGCGCGGCCGCGGTGGGGACCTCGATGTATCCGGCGTTGCCACCGGTCCCGCGACGCGACTCGAAATAGATCCGTGAGGCCGAGGTCGCGGTCTGGGTCACCCAATACAGGGTGATGTTGGCCAGCAGTTCGTCCTTGGTGAACTTCTCCTCGTGGCCCCCGGGGCAGTCGCACAGCACGTGCACTTTGTCGATGATCCAGGCAGCCTGGCCGGCCGGTGAGTCGTTGAGCGCGTATCCGAGGGTTTGCGGTTTCGTGCCTTGAATGTCGCTGTAGCCTCGCTCTGGCGCCCAGAACGCCTGGCGCTCACGCATCCGCTCCAACTCGGCGGCGGGGACACCCGCCTCGGGGTCGTCCACCCCGGGCGGTGGCCCGGCCGAGACGAGGTTGAGATGGAGCCCGATCACCCGATCGGGGTGTTCCGCCACGACCCGACGCGTGATGGCGCTGCCCCAGTCGCCGCCCTGAGCGCCGTACCGTTCGTAACCGAGCCGCTCCATCAACTTCGCGAAGATGTCGCCCATCTGGGCCGGTCCGTAGCCCCGTTCGCTCGGCTTGTCCGAGAAGCCGAACCCTGGAATCGACGGGATGACGACGTGAAACGCATCGTCGGCGTTGCCCCCGTACGCCACCGGGTCGGTCAGCGGCCCGATCACTTTCATGAATTCCAGGAACGACCCGGGCCAGCCGTGCGAGATGAGTAGCGGCGTCGCACCCTCGACCGACGACCGCTGGTGGATGAAGTGGATGTCGAGCCCGTCGATCATCGTCTTGTAGTGATCGAACGCGTTGATCTGACGCTCCTGCTCACGCCAGTCGAAGTCGTTGGTCCAGTACGTGATCAACTCTCGCTGGTAGGCCAAATTGGTGCCGTAATCCCACTCTGCGCCCGATATCTCGTCGGGGTATCGGGTCTGCCGCAGCCGGGCCTGCAGGTCGTCGAGCACGGCGTCTGGGACCTGGACCACGAACGGTCGGATAGCCATGGGGTCCACCTCGACTGCGAACTCGGTGGCTGGGGCCGGCGCCGAAACCGCCGACGGATCCTCGCCGTCTCCGCACCCGACCACCATACCCAGCACTAGAAGAACGGAGAGAAGTCGCTGGGTCAGACCGCTCCCTTCACACGAGACAAAACTGTCGCTCATAGATGGTTCGTCCCTTTCCTCGGTATCTCTTCTCGTACGCCGTCTGAACCGACGTCTCGTCCTCGTCGCCTGCACGGGTGTCGGCGCCGCCAAGGAGGCGGCCACCAACCGTCCGTACGGCACGTTCGGCAAAGTCGACCAAGTCGACGTCGTCCGTCTTCAGGTGAACCGCGCCCCCAGATCGCAACAGGGGCCGGTAGCGTTCCAGAAACAGCCGAGAGACCAGGCGGTGTCTGGCCTGCCGCGCCTTGGGCAGCGGGTCCGGAAACGGGATCCAGATCTCGTCCACTCGGCCGGGTGGGATATGGCTGTCCAGATGCTCGACCGCCGAGCGGAGGAAGAAGGCATTGGTGAGGCCATCGTCCAACGCCGCCGTCGCGCCTTTCCACAACCGAGCCCCGTTGCGATCCACGCCAAGGCATCCGCGGTCCGGCCGACGTCGGGCCTGGGCCAACGTGTGCTCGCCGCGACCGCAGCCCAGTTCGATGACGACCGCCTGCTCTAGACCAAAGGCCCGCTCGAACCAGTCCGGCCGACAGCGCCGGCCATCGACCACGTTGTCCATCGTTTGGAGTGCGGCGAAACGGAGCTGTTTCTGTCGGGCCATCTGTTGGCCAGTAGCCTACCAGGGTCTCTACGCGCGTGTATCATTGGGCGTTCCCGTCGCGCCCCAGTATTGGCCCCGCCGCTGCGTTCTTATTTTCGTAGCGGCCGGTCTTCAGACCGGCCAAGAGCGGTCGAGCGCCGACGACGATGCACACCGTCGGATCGTGGAACACACGGAGAGAGAGACAGTGTGAACCGTCGAGAGTTCGTCAACCGTTCGCTGAGAGGCGCTCTGGGTCTCGGGGCGGCCATGACGTGGCCAGCCAGTCTGGTGGCTCGGCAGTTGCCGACAGAGATTACGGAACTCTCGGCGTCGGCGCTCTCGGCCACGATCCGCGACCGGCAGGTCAGTTGCGTCGAGGTCATGCAGGCCTATCTCGACCGTATTCACCGCTACAATCCCACCTACAACGCGATTGTCAGCCTGGTGGACGACGATGCGCTGCTGTCTCAGGCCCAGAGCGCGGACCAGGCGCTTGCCCGCGGTGAGTATCGGGGGTGGATGCACGGAATGCCGCACGCGGCAAAAGACCTGACCGCGGTCGCGGGTTTGCCGTTTACCAGTGGGTCTCCTATCTACGCTGATCGCGTCGCGACACGCGACAGCGGCATCGTGGCCCGTATGCGAGCGCAGGGGGCCATCTTTATCGGCAAGACCAATTCACCCGAATTCGGTCTGGGCTCCCAGTCCTACAACCCCGTGTTTGGCGCCACCGGTAGTGCCTACAATCCCGCCCTGACCGCCGGTGGCAGCAGCGGGGGAGCGGCCAGCGGCCTGGGCACCCACATGCTGCCGGTCGCCGATGGCAGCGACGCTATGGGGTCGCTCCGTAACCCGGGCGCGTTCAACAACGTGATCGGATTCAGACCCAGCATCGGACTGGTGGCCGCCGGCGATCCGTTGTCGAAAGGTCTCAGCACATCCGGACCGATGGGGCGTAATACCGAAGACGCCATCAGACTCCTACATACGCTTGTCGCGGAGCCAGGGCCAGATCAACCCATGGCGTTGCACCACGTGTTGTCAGACACGGAGCAATTCGACGGGGTGAGCCTGCAGGACGTGAAGGTCGGGTGGCTGGGCAACTACGAAGGCTACCTGGCCATGGAGCCTGACGTGCTGGATCTGTGTGCCTCCAGTCTGGCGTCGGTCGCCTCGGCCGGTGCCGTCGTCGAACCGACCACGCCCGATTTCGACATGTCGGCGCTGTGGCAGTGTTGGTTGGATTTGCGACACTGGTCGCGCGTGGGCATGCAGGAGCTCTACGAGCGGTCCGAGACACGCGTTCTGCTGAAGCCGGAATTGGTCTGGGAGATCGAAAACTCGCTGGCGCTCACGGTCAAGGATATCCGTGGAGCGAATGCCGTGAGGTCGCGGTGGTATCGGGAGATACACCGTCTCTTCGACCGTTACGATGTGCTGGCCCTTCCCACGGCGCAACTGTTTCCGTTTTCCAAAGAGGTGCACTGGCCATCCGAGATCGACGGTCGCACGATGGATACCTATCACCGCTGGATGGAAGTGGTGATCGGAGGGAGTCTGGCGGGCCTACCGGTGGTGAATGTACCCGCGGGCTTTGACACCCAGGGCCGACCCATGGGGATGCAGATCATGGGTCGCTTCGGAGATGATCGACGTGTGTTGCAATTCGCGAGGGCCTATGAAGTCGTGACTGGCCACCTCGAACGTCGACCCCGTTTGACGAGCGCCGTGTAGATGTTGCTCGTGGCCCCGCCGGGGCGTCGTGAATGAATATCAGGGAGGTGTGTGGTGAAACGTGTACTTCTTGCGGCCGTCGTGCTCGGCCTGTCCGTCGCCCCGTCGACCGCGCAGAACGTGCCGGAACTTCCGTTCGAGTCGGTGCCGAATCCGCTCAAATTGCCCAACGACATCCACTTCGGTGAGATTGCCGGCGTGGCGGTCAATTCGAGTGGTCATGTGTTTGTGTTCTCACGCGGCAACTCGGTTGGACCGTCCTACATGGCCACCGCGTCGCAGTTGCTCGAATTCGACGCCAGCGGCAACTTCGTCCGCGAGATCGGCAAGAACCTGAACGCCTGGTCGTACGCACACGCCGTGCGCATCGATCCTCAGGACAACATCTGGGTGGTCGACAAGGGATCGAACATGATCCTCAGATTCACGCCGGAGGGACATGTGGATTGGGTCTTCGGCCGCAAGGGCGAGGCCTCGCACCTCATCGTCCCACCCGACTATCAGACGGTCATGGCGAGGCTGCTCGACCGGGCCGGCGTGCCGGTGGACATCCCCGAGAACAACAACCCGCGCTGGCCAATTCCGGTGCACCGGGACAACAGCTTCAATCAGCCCACCGACGTCGCCTGGGACTCAAACGGGAATTCGTACTTCAGTGACGGGTACATCAACTCGAGGGTGGGGAAGGCCAACGCGCGTGGCGAGTGGGTGGCCAGCTGGGGACAGCTCGGCGACGGCCCCGGCGAGTTCGATACGCCGCACGGCATCGCGGTGTCTCCAGAGGACGAAATCTACGTGGCGGACCGCGGCAATCGACGGATTCAGGTGTTTGAGCCCGACGGCAGCTACCTGCGCGAGTTCACCATCGACGTGCCGGTTGACACGACGCGCGGCAAAATCGTGTATGGCGGAGGGAATCCGAACTCCACGCGGGGCTCCCTGGCCCCGGGCGCTCCCGACGCTCTCTGCATGACCCCGGGGCCGAATCCCGTGCTCTTCGTCGGCGACATCTACCCGAGCCGTGTCTACAAGGTGTCGCTGCAGGGTGAGGTGCTGGGCGTCTACGGCCAGCCGGGCCGCAACCTCGGCGAGTTTGGGTGGATCCACGGCATCGCCTGCCCGTCCGAGGACGAGATCTGGGTGGCCGAGCTCATCAACTGGCGCGTGCAGAAGCTCGTCACGAAAGGCACCGGCAATTAGTGGTGGTCAGGAGAATGTCGTGAGAGTACTGAATTTGCTCGGGGTGTCGGTCGCGGGGGCGCTGTCGCTGGGCGGCGTCCAGCAGACGGCGACACCGTGCACCGCGGTCGGAGAGGTGCAGTTCATCTGCGACCTCATCAGTCCTGAAGATCTGGCCGTCGTCCCCGGCGCGGAGTGGGTGATCGCTTCGGGGGACCAGGAGGGCGGTCGCATTCACCTGGTCAACGTGCGGGACAAAACGGCGACACTGCTGTTTCCGACGCCCACCCGCCGCGAGCGGCTCGACGCTACGACCTACCCCACCTGTCCCGGTCCGCTCCCGCCCGAGGGCGACGACTTCCGAGCCCACGGTCTCTATCTCACCCCCGGGTCATCCGGGGTGCATACGCTGTATGTCGTCCACCATGGGGTGCGGGAGTCGATCGAGGTGTTCGAGGTGGATGCCCGAACAGGTCGACCGGCGTTGACCTGGGTCGGATGCGTCGTTGGCCCGGAGCCGGTCGGGTTCAACTCCGTGGTGGCGTTGCCCGAGGAGGGGCTGGTGGCGACGAGTCCTCGGACCGGCGATGTCTGGGAGTGGCATGCCGCGTCCGGGTGGCGACAGGTACCGGGCAGCGACGATACCGCGCCAAACGGTCTAGAGGTCTCGCCAGATGGCCGCTGGCTGTACGTGGCCGGGTTTGCCGAGTCCAAGGTGACCCGGTTGTCGCGAGGCCAGGCGACGGTGCAGAAGGCGGTGGTAGCGTTGGATTTCCGGCCCGACAACCTCCGGATGTCACTGGACGGTTCGGAGATTTTCGCGGCCGGTCCCGGCAACATACAGACCCCACGAGACACGTCTCAAGAAACGTCGAACGTGGCCAGCCTCGATCCAGACACGCTGGCCGTTCAGCCGATCTTCGAGCACCCCTTCATCGACGGATTCGCCGCCAGCACGACGGCCATCCAGATCGGCGACGAGATGTGGCTGGGCACCTACCGTGGGGAACGGATCGCGTATGTTCCAATGCCGGAGTAGAGCTGTGTCAGATGACGACGTCGCCGCCCACTACACTAGCGCCGGGCTACTGGCCGCCATCCGCGACGGTGTCGCGAAACTGGGGAAGACACCGGCCACCGCGACGGTGGACGACCTGGCCCCGGTAGACGAGTTCCACGTCGGGGGGCGCCAGGCCTCGGAGCATTTTCTCGGGCAACTCGGCTTGACCTCGGTCCAACACATACTCGATGTCGGGTGCGGCCTTGGCGGGAGCGCGCGGTTCGCCGCTACCCGGTATGGTTGTCACGTGACCGGACTCGATCTGACGGACGCGTTCGTCGCGACCGGCAAGGTCTTGTGCGACTGGGTTGGCCTGGCCGGTCAGGTCTCGCTGCGGCAGGGCAGCGCCCTGGCCATGCCCTTCGAGGCCGAGGCTTTCGACGGCGCCTACATGCTGCATGTGGGTATGAACATCGCCGACAAGGACCGGCTCTGTGCCGAGGCCTATCGGGTGCTTCGGCCCGGTGCCGGCTTCGGAATCTACGACCTGATGCGCACAGGCGGCGGCGAGCTGGCCTACCCGGTGCCCTGGGCCTCGACCCCCGAGACCAGCATCGTCCAGACCCCGGACGACTACCGACGGGCGCTCGAGACCGCGGGGTTCACCATCACGGACGAGTGCCGTCGTCGCGAATTCGCTCTCGAGTTCTTCGCACAGATGCAGGCGCGCGCGGTCGACTCCGGTGGTCCGGCGCCGCTCGGCCTGCACCTCCTCATGGGCGAGACCACGCCGCGCAAACTCGCGAACATGGTTGGCAACATCGCCAGCGGTACCATCGCTCCAGTGGAGCTGATGGCGCGGAAGGCCGGGTAGCGGCGTGGCTCGTCGCCCCTACCGTTCGGCGATGCGTGACCCCGCGAGAATATTCGGGAGGCCGTAGTTGCCTTCGTGGCAGGCGTACTCGAACATCGGGCCGTCAGCCACCGTCCACGGAGACGAGCCGGACCACGGCGTGGTCCAGGTATTCTCATCCTCGACCGTGAACTCGTAGTCGAGCGTCTCCGGGCCGACGCGCGTAAATCGTTCCACCACGCGCTGGGCCCCACTGAGATGCCAGTTCGTGCCTCCCTGTGGTCCGTCAGGTCCAGAGAGAAACAGGTAGGCCCGACTCCCGAAGTGCGTCGTCTCGACCACGAGCGTGTCGTCCTCCCAGTGCCCCCGCGAGTCGCCCGCATACTGGTCGATACCCTGGTCGATGTGCGGACGCCCGTCCAAGGGGATGTAGCGCACATCGTGGATGTGCTCCTGGACGATGGCCACAAGATCGGGCGTCTGCACGATCAGGTAGTTGTTGTTGTAGGCGGTGGGCAACGACGGCACCCCGCGATACCAGATACACCGATCGCCCGCATCGAACTGGGTGTAGGAGTCGGCTGGCGCGAGGCCCTCCCGCACGTCTTTGAGGTGACGACGCTCGGGTGAATTGATGCGACGCTCAGCGGCCGCCGTCAACGTCGGCAGCCGACCATTGGGCGGGTCGACGATCAGCGAGGTGCGGCGGGTGGGGACGACGGTTGTCCCACGATCGATCCAAAAGCTGTTGTAGGCCCCGATCGACCCGCCAACGGGAAGCGGTTCGGTGCGGACGGCGCTGGGCGCGTTGGCGCGGGCGTTGCCTGCGGCGACCCGTTGCTCAATTTCCGCCGCTTCTTCTTCTGACAGAAACTCTTTGTCCGCTTGACCGACGGGCCGTTGCAGCGGCGTCACCGTGGCGCTGCTCCAGACCCCCCCGATGTCAGGGGCGCCCCAGGCCGTGCGGGGCATCGTGGCACCGTCGCCCGGCGTCGCCTGGGCCCACGCGGCAGCTGGGCACAAAGTCACGCAAAGTGCCAACGTCAGAGCGCGGACGAGACCATTTGGTCGGGATACAGGTGTCATGGCAGATTCTTTTTGCAGTTGAAGACCAACTCCCGAGTGCCAACATGCACTCGCGGTGGGGGCAGTCGGGCCTATCGTCCCTCGCAGGCCCTGGGTCTGTCTAGCAGCCCGGGGTAAGATGGCGCTCATGATCCGACACATTCTTCGGTCGACGTGCACGGCCGCCGTTGCTTTGTTGCTGACGGTGACCCCGGCCACGGCTCAGGCACCGCGGACGGCATGGGGTGCCCCCGATCTGAACGGCGTGTGGGACTTTCGCACGCTGACGCCGTTCGAGCGTCCGGCTGAGCTGGCCGACCAGGAGTTCTTCACCGACGAAGACGCGGCGGCCTTCGAGGCCGATCGGCTGGCCGAGTTCGCGGTGCGCGACGACCAGGAACCGGCCGACATCGTCGGCAACTACAACCAGTTTTGGTTTGACCCCGGCAACAAGGTCAGCGAGACCAAACAGACATCGCTGGTCGTCGATCCCTCCGACGGGCGGGTGCCGCCATTGATTCCGACGGCGGCGGCCACGGTCGAGGCGGCGCGGCTGGCTCGAGAAGGTGTCGATCGTCACTCACCGACCTATGGCGGATTCGTCGACGATCTTGGCTCCGGGATGTTCGCCGTGCGGTGCATCCTCGGCTTCAACTCCGGTCCGCCGATGACGCCGGCCGGCTACAACCAAAACGTTCAAGTAACCCAGACCGAAGACTACGTCCTCCTGCTGAACGAGATGGTCCACAGCTCGCGGGTCGTGCCGCTCGACGGCCGGCCGCATCTGCCAGACAGCATGCGGCAGTGGAAGGGCGACTCGCGCGGGCACTGGGAGGGCGACACCTTGGTCGTCGATACGACCAACTTCCTGCGCGAGACAAGCTTTCGGGCCGGGGTCACCACGTCGGACCTGCATCTGATCGAACGTTTTACCCGGGTGTCGGATGGGACGCTGCTGTATGAGGTGACGGTCGAGGATCCGAACACGTGGGCGCGACCGTGGACCTACCGCATTCCGATGGTGCAGAGCCAGTTCCCGCTCTACGAGTACGCCTGCCACGAAGGCAACTACGGTCTCTACAACATCCTCGCGGGGGCTCGAGGGCAGGAAGCCGCGGCCGAGGCGGCCGCGTCGAGGTAAGTGATGCGGCTGATGCCTCGTACTCGTCTCCTGCGAAATCCGCTCGCCGTGCTGGTCATTGGGCTGGGCGTCGTCCAGTTGACGATGGCCGATGAGCTGCCCGGCGACATCATCGGTCTGTGGGATACCGGCGATGGCGCTCACGTGGAGATGTATGAACGCGACGGTCTGTATCACGGCAAGTTCATGCACTTCTACGAGGAGCCACCTGCCGGCGGCGTTGACGCCGAGAACCCCGACCCCGCCCTTCGGGGTCGCCCCCTCGTCGGGGCCGATTTCATTCTCAACTTCGAGTTCGAGGGCAAAAAATGGCAGGACGGCCGGATTTACAACCCGGAGAACGGCAAGCAATACAAGGCCGACCTCGAGTTGGAGGACGGCATCCTCAAGGTACGAGGATGGCTCGGCGTGCGGCTGCTGGGCCGCACCGTGAAGTGGACCCGAATCGACAGCGAGTAGGTGCGTGTAGACCGCGTGAGCCGCGATCTAGGGCGACAGGGTCCCGGCGAACTGGATGCGGATCTGGGGTCGCACGTTCATGAGGCCCAGCATGACCACCGGCGGCTCCACCCCGTAGGTGGTCATGTCGAGTTGCACGTCACCTTCGATCTCTACACCCGGCCCCGACGGTGTCAGGGAGATAGGGAAGGTCACCGGCTGGCTGCTGTCGAGGATGGTGAGTGTCCCCGTGGCCTCGGCTCCTTGTCGAGACGTCTCGTAGCTCTCGAGCTGGAAGGTGATCTCGGCGAAGTCGTCCGGCCGAAGTGCGGTCAACAGGTGCTCGGTCATCTCCTCATTCGGGCACTCGAAGGCGTCGACCGGCACCGTGAGCGTGGCCGTCTGCACTCCGTTCGCGAATCCGGGCGCCGCCCCGCCAGATCCGGGCGTCACCTCAGCCGAGCCGGTCACCGTACAGGTCCATCCCCGTATCGTCGAGGTCCCCGACACTGTGAACTCGACGTCGGATTGCGCCGTCGCGGGCGTGCTGTAGAGCAGCGCTACGCTGGCCAGCAGCACGATCGCGAACCGTCTGATGCCCATTCGAGGCGAGATCCTCACTACCGACATTCGCATGGTCCTCCGAGAGTCGAGCGCACTGACGACACCAACTTAGAGCCCAAAGCCAAACTCGTTGTGACGCATCATGATCGGATTCTTGCCCTCCATCACGAAGCGAGAGGTGATTTGATTGGTGCTCGTCGTGCGGGTCTGCCGCATCGCCATCTGGAACTCGCCGAGGATCAGTTGGATGACTCTGTCGACGCCGTCCTCACCGAATCCACCGAGTCCCCAGACGTAGGGGCGCCCGATGCCCACCGCGTCGGCGCCCAGGGCCAGCGCCTTGAAGATGTCGTTGCCACGTCGCACGCCGCTGTCGATCATGACGGGCACTCGACCGCGCACCGCGCCCACGACTTCCGGTAGCGCGTCGATCGTCGACCACATACTGTTCACCGCGCGACCGCCGTGGTTCGACACGAAGATGCCGTCGGCGCCGTGCTCGATCGCCATCTCGGCATCTTCGGCCGTGACGATGCCCTTCAGGATGACCTTCATGTCGCTGGCGTCTTTGAGCCGCTTCACATAATCCCAGGTGTAAGGCGGACGCTCGCCAGCGGGCCCCTCCAGCCCGGCGCGCATCGGCCTCTGATAGTCAGGCCGATGGTTGTGGCATTGCTGGCAGAGTTCCGAGTCGGTGCCTTCACCGGCCAACGTGCGACGCTGGAGTTCCCGGTTACTTCCGCCCAGCAGGTCGATGGTCCAGACCAGGGCGGGGCACCCGGCGCTCGCCACGCGGTCGATGACACGCTGGTTCACGTTCCAGTCGGGCTGCGTGTAAATCTGAAACCAGTGCGGCTCGCCACGCGCCTCGGCGATCTCGTCGTAAGACTGCGAGCTCTGGTGCGATTGGATCTGCAGCACGCCTCGCGCGCGAGCCGCTCTGGCGGCGCCGCTCTCGCCCTGCGTGTGATACGCCTCGAG
This sequence comes from Vicinamibacterales bacterium, assembly GCA_029940535.1. Taxonomy (GTDB): domain Bacteria; phylum Acidobacteriota; class Vicinamibacteria; order Vicinamibacterales; family UBA8438; genus UBA8438. Next base: position 22,385 of record JAPYUM010000036.1, on the reverse strand, counting down.
GCTTGCCACGGGGCATAGAAACAGCGGCGAGTCCCATCGGCGACCAAACATTTCCACCGACGTATCGAGTCGGGTCGCCGGTTCGGCCCCGAGACGTCGGGGGCGCAGCATCAGACGGTTGAACCCCTCTCGGTTCGCCTTGCGCGTCTCGTAGTCCTCCACCCCCATGTGCAGATAGTCCCAATGCTGGGGCAGATTGTTGGCATGGGCCACGCGCTCGAAATCCCAGATATTGACCGCGTCGTCGACCGTTTCAATGAGCTGTCCGGTCAACTGTTCTTCCAGCGCATTTTGCGGCGGCATCACGGGGTCCTGCACGGCTTGGGGACGGCCCTGCGCCGAAGACCGGAACGGCATCTCCGCGCCACAGCCTGGGCAGCGCATCCCGCGCTCCGCACCGTGGCGCGACTCGTGCGCCAGCGCCTCTTGCCAGGCGGCTGGCAGACCCTGATACGCCAGTCCCAGCAGGGGGCTCGCCGCCAACAGCTTGACCAACTGCCGCCGACTCGCCGCGCGCTGCGAGAGACCCGTCTGTGATGCTCGTTCACTCATTCTTCACTCTCCTCGATTGCTACGATGCCGGACGTCATCGTGCCCGCTCACGGCAGTGCCGCGCCGGTCGCGAGCCGAGTAGTTCCGACCAGGAACTCGGTTCGCAAAGTGTAAACGAACGGCGGCCGAATGCAACCAACCGGTCAAATATCTTCGCCTTGACTGACCGCACCATCAGCGACACTGACTGGCGCCGTTGACACACCTGGCGTCACTTCGTACGCTGACGTCTTACCCACCGACTGATGCCTCTCGAATCCGGCACCACCCTCGGTCTCTATCAAGTCACGGCCAAGATCGGCGAAGGCGGCATGGGCGAGGTGTATCAGGCTCGCGACACGAAGCTCGACCGTGACGTCGCCCTCAAGGTGCTTCTATGAAGCGGCGTGCCAAGTGCCCCTTGATCGTCGAAGACGTTTAGTGTTTCAGCACACACCTCCGGTGAGCGCGCGCCGCCTCAGCCAGTCGGCGATGCGCGCGCGAACGAAGCCACACACCGTTCCCGCCACGGTCCGGGTCACCAGCCGCTTCATCCTATCTGCCGGACGCGTTTACGGAGGATCCCGACCGCCTCGCCCGCTTCGAACGTAAAGCCAGGGTCCTCGCTTCGCTGAACCACCCGAACATCGGGAACATCTACGGGTTCGAGGACGCGATGGCGTCAGGGCGCTCGTGCTCGAACTCGTTGAAGGACCGACGCTGGCCGATCGCATTGCCCAAGGACCCGTCCCGCTCGACGAAGCGCTTCCCATTGCCAGACAGGTCGCCGACGCGCTCGAAGCCGCCCACGAGGCTGGGGTTATTCATCGGGATTTGAAGCCCGCGAACATCAAGGTGCGCGAGGACGGCACGGTGAAGGTGTTGGATTTCGGGCTGGCCAAAGCGCGAGACCCGGCGCCGGCCGGCGACCCGTCGCTGTCTCCGACGTTGACCGCCGCTGCGACCGAGGTGGGCATGATCATGGGCACGGCGGTCTACATGTCACCGGAGCAGGTGCGTGGGGCCGTCATCGACCGCAGTTCCGATGTCTGGTCGTTTGGCCTCGTGCTCTACGAGATGTTGGTGGAGCTCGTTGTTCGCGGCCGCGTCAGTGTCCGACACCATGGCGGCCGTGCTCAAGGAGAGACCCGACTGGGACGCGCTGCCACGGGAGACGTCAAGCGCGATTCGGCGGCTGCTCCGGCGATGCCTGGAGCCGGACAAGTCGCGACGTCTTCGGTCAGTGGGCGTGGCCAGGCTGGAGATAGATGAGCCACCAGAAGACCGATGGTGCCTGGGGAGCGACCGAGGACTCGCCGGGCGCTGGTCTTTGCCGTCGTCCCGGTGCTGCTGGCCACGGCGGTGGGGGCCGTGCTAGCGCTCACGCTCGGAGCCTCTGAGATCGAATCGCCGCCAGCCCTCCGGTTCAGCGTCATCAGCGCATCGGGAGAGTCCCTGGCCGCGAATACGCCGCTGGCTCTGTCGCGCGACGGCAGACGTTTGGCCTACGCCGTCGGCTTGAACAATCTGATCGCCGAAGCCGACCTCTACCTCCATAGCTTCGACGGTTTCACTTCCCGGCTTCTGGAAGGGACGCATAACGCGACCATGCCGGTCTTCTCGCCAGACGAAGAGTCGATCGGATTCTTCGGACTGTCGGGTGGGTTGCGACAGGTCGAGCTTTCGGGCGGTGCCGCCACTGGGTTGGTGGACATTGCGGGAGGAGAACCGGCGGGCGCGAGTTGGGGAGCGGATGGCACGCTCGTGTTCGCCGAGAACTGGGCACAAGCGCTCAAAGTGAAACGACCGGGCCAGGACACGGAGGCCGCGTGGTTGTCCACCTTGAACCGTGACGCCGGAGAAGGCGGTCATATGTGGCCGCAGATCCTGTCGAATGGTCGCGACGTGCTCTTCACGATCTGGTCCGGATCACAGTCCTGGGATGTGGCCCGGCTGGCGGTGGCCGACCTCGAGACGGGGCGACACCGGGTGATCTACGACGGCGGGGCCACCGGTTGGGACCTCTGGGTCGCGTCGCCCGGTCAAGGCTCCGATCCGAGACCGCTACTCGACACTGAAGCAGCCGAGAAGTGGGCTCGATTTTCGCCCGACGGCCGCTTCATCGACTTCGAGTCGGTGCCGCTGGAGACCGACCCTGGCATTGTCATTCGTCCTTTCCCCGAGGTTGATACGGGGCAATGGCGCGTCGCGTCCGGCCGGCGGCCGGTGTGGAGCCAGGACGGACGAGAGATTCTCTACGTGACCGACGACGGTATCGCCCGGGTGACGGTTGAGACCGATGCCAACTCCGTCGCGGTGTCGCTGGGGCGGCCGTCCCCGTTCCTCGACATGCCCGGCATCAGCTCATTCGACCTGTCGCCGGATGGGCAGCGTCTGGTGATTCACCGGCTGTTGGCCGAAACCGCGACACGGGAGATCCGCATTATCCAGAACTGGTTCACAGAGCTGGAACGACTCGTGCCGACGCAGTAACCCGGTCGGAGAAGACGGTATGACCACCACGAACCGGCCGCCACGTGTGCCGGTGAGACGACCGTTTGACAACATAGGCGCAACGGATGGTCGAGGCACTCGAATGGCCTGGCCGTCCATTCGAGAGTGGCAGTCTCTGCCCTGCACTGCGTCGACCTTATGCGCAGTTTCTACCTTGATCGTTAACTCCTCCCCTTCGTTCTCAGGCGAAAAGCGGCGGCACGGGTCTAGCAAGAACCCGGTGGTAACATGGCGCCCATGCAGGTCGTGCGACCACAGGTCGGCTATTCCGACCTGGTGAACGCGCCGGAGGACGGGCACCGCTACGAGATCTACGAGGGGGAGGTCTTCGTGGTCCCATCACCGTTGCCGCGTCACCAGATGGCCGCCCTCGCCGTCTACAAGCACTTGGACACCTACGCGTCCGTCTCCGGTGGCATAGCGTTGGCGGCGCCGCTGGACATCGTTTTCGACGAGTACGACGTCGTGCAGCCTGACGTGGTGTTCTTTCGTGCGGAGCGTCGCCACCTGGTTCAGCCGGACGCGGTGACTCGCGATGCCCCGGACATCGCCGTCGAGGTGCTGTCGCCGTCAACCGCGGTGACCGACCGAGGCAGGAAGATGCCGATGTTCGCCCGCTACGGCGTGCCTGAATACTGGATCGTGGACCCGGTGCTCGAACAACTCGAAGTCCACGTCCTTGACGGCAAGACCTACCACCGAACCCAAGTCGCCCATGTCGACGACACCGTACGTTCGGTCCTGCTGCCGGACCTGAGCTTTGCCGCCTCTGGCGTCTTCCCAGCAGGATAGTGCACTAGTGGCCGTCGCCGCCGGGGGCGGCACTCGGCATCGCCACCGCGGCGAGACCGTTGGCCAGCTGCACGATGACGTACTGGTGCCCATCGTGCACCCAGCTCGACATGCCGTACCGGGTGACGCCCGGGATCTCGATACCGCCGGCCCGCTCGCCGGTCTGCTTGTCATAAGCGTAGAGCATGGGGGTGTTGTCGGCACTCAGCCCGCCGGCGATGAGCAGCGTCGGCGTCACCACCATCGCGGTATTCCCGCCACGGCCACGGTTGATCTCGACCCCGTCGAGCCCCTGCACGAGCGGGTGATTCCGGATGCGGTCCTGCTGTGCCTCGGTGGCGTCCGCGTAGGGGACGGCCCAGAGGTGGTCGCCGGTGTTGACGTCAATCGCCGTGATCCGGCCGACCGGTCCCTTCCAAATTGGCAGCCCGTCGATGGTGAACTGCTCGATGCTGCCGCGCACGGTGGTGGACACCGCCGCCCAGTCAGTGTGCGTGGTGCCGGACTGTTCCAGTTCGTCGAGCGGCGACTCCACGCCCGGCATCACCTGTAGTCGGAAGCAGTTGCTCTGCGAACTGGTGAAGATGATCCCGTTGACCGGGTCACCCACCGCCGGTCCGGTGATATTGGTGCCGCCTCCGCCTCCCGGGCAGTTCCAGGCCGGTCCCGCCGGGTCGTCGATGGTCGTGGGCGGGTCGAACAGGTTATTGAACAGGTTGTTCTCCAACGCCACCTGACGCGCCATCTCCTTGATCTCCGGGGTGTAGTCGATCAAGTGATCTTCGGTGCGTCCCTGCAGGTCGTATGGCGCCGGTCTGGTCGGGAACGGCTGGGTCGCGGCGAGTTGCTCGCCGGGAACGTTGGACTGGCGGGGAGTCGGGCGCTCTTCGATCGGCCAGATCGGCTCGCCGGTCTCGCGGTTGATGGCGTAGAGGAACGACTGCTTGGTCGCCTGGAACAGGCCCTTCACCTCGCGCCCGTCGACCGTCACGTTCATCAAGACAGGCGCCGTCGGCGTGTCGTAGTTCCAGATGTCGTGGTGCACCATCTGGTAGTGCCATCGTCGTTCCCCGGTGTCGGCGTCCAGCGCGATGATGCTCGTGCTGAATAAGTTATCGCCCGGATGATGTCCGCCGTAGTAGTCGATGGTGGCCCCGTTGGTGACGATGTAGACCAGCCCCAGTTCAGGGTCGGCCGACATGGGCGCCCAGGAGGACACGTCGCCGATGGTTTGCCAGGCGTCGTTCTCCCAGGTCTCGTGCCCGACCTCGCCGGGTCTCGGCACGACGTGGAACCTCCACTTGAAGTCGCCGGTGCGCGTGTCGTAGCCGAGAATGTCACCCGGGACGTTCTCGACCCGGGTCTGCAGATACCCCTGCTCGGCGGAGTTGCCGACGACCACGGTGTCGTTGACCACGATCGGCGGGGACGACGCCGTGACATAGCCGATCTCGATCGGGATGCCCTGACCGGCGTCGTACGGCCGGTCCATGGAGATCCACGGGCCCCAGTCGGAGATCAGGTCCTCGACCAGGTCGACCGTGCCACTTGGCTCGAAGCCGTCGATCGGCACCGGGCGGCCCCAGTTCTCGAGGGGCTCGCCGGTGTCGGCGTCCAGCGCATGGAGGAAGAAGGCCGGCGAGGTGATGAAGATGACGCCCCTTCCGTCGATCTCGGAATAGGCGATGCCCTTGCCGTAGCCCTTCCGCATCGAGTAGTCGTGGCGGGCGGTGTTCGGCTCGCGGAAGCTCCAGATCAGGTCGCCGTTCTTTGGGTCGAGCGCCACCACGTGACGCCGGTCGCCGGCCACCGTGATCATTTTGCCGTCCACATACGTGGGCGTGGCCCGCGCCGTGCTGGGCCCGAAGCTGGTCGCACTCCACTCCCACACGACCTCGAGGTCGTTGAAGTTCTCCGCGGTGATCTCGTCAGCGGGGGTGTACCGAGTGTGCCAGGCGTCGCCGCCCAAGTAGGTCCATTGTCCGTCCGCGGTCCCGGGCCCCTGGGCAGTCGCAGCGCTCGGCGCGAGCAGGCCGCAGGTCACGGCCAACACGAGTCCGAGTCCGAGTGTCACAGTGCGAGTGGCCCAACGTCGTGGGTCGGCTTTCATGGCAGTAACTCCTGTCGTCTGGTCTCGTGGTCCACGCACCCGAGCACCCGGGCGCGGCAACCGCGCAGCCATGGTAGCAGCCGGCACGGACAGATGCGACCGCGCGGGTCCTGACAGGCCGCGGAAAAGCTCCGAGGGGGTTTCCTGTCGAGGTGTTCGGCTGGCAAGGCGCAAGGAGGGAGCAGCCAGGCGGGCTGTGACCCCGCTGAGCCATGCCGCGACGTCCGCCCTCGGCGGGCACCTCGGCGGGAAACCAGGCTCAGGCCGTCGTGCGGTCCACCCACTGCGCCATCTGTTCGTTATAGCGTTCGCCCACCGCAGCGTCGGGAGGAAACAGCGCCTCGAGCTCGGTGATCTCGGTCGGCGAGAGCGAGATTTCCATCGCGGCCGCGTTGCTTTCGAGATAGGCGCGTCGTTTTGTCCCTGGAATGGGGACGATGTTGTCGCCCTTGGCGAGGATCCACGCGAGAGCAATCTGCGAAGGGGGCACCGCGCGTTCTGCGGCGAACGCCTCGAGATGTTCCACCAACATGCGATTCCTGGCCAGGTTGTCGCCTTGGAAGCGTGGCAGCCGTCTCCGAAGGTCCTCATCGTGAAGGGGCGCGAGGCTGGAGACACGCCCGGAGAGGAAGCCGCGACCGAGTGGGCAGAACGGCACGAAGGTGATGCCAAGCTCGCGGCAGACCGGCAGGACCTGTGTTTCCGGGCCACGCCACCATAGGGAATATTCGCTCTGGACGGCCGTGATCGGGTGGACGTCGTAGGCGCGCCGAATGGTCGCCGGCGCCGCCTCCGACAGTCCGATGTGCCGGACCTTGCCGGCCCGGACCAGTTCGGCCAGGGTGCCGACCGAGTCTTCGATCGGGGTCTTGGGGTCGACCCGGTGGAGATAGAAGAGATCGATGACGTCTACGTTCAACCGTTGCAGGCTCTCGTCGCACGAGCGACGGATCTCTTCCGGCGACCCGTCGAGACCGCTCGGGCGCCCCACGGCCGCCGCCTGAATGCCGCACTTGGTGGCCAGCACGACGTCATCTCGCCGGTCGGGGATGACGCGGCCAAGCAGTTGTTCGTTGGCGCCGTTCCCATAGATGGCGGCGGTATCCAGAAAGTTGACGCCGAGGTCCAGGGCCCGATTCAGCGTCTTGACCGACTCCTCGTCGTCGCCGGGACCGTAGCTCTGCGACATGCCCATACAGCCGAGGCCGATCGCGGACACGTCGATGTCGCTCTTTCCTAACGTGCGGCGCTTCATTGGATGATCCTACTTGACGGCCTGCCGCACCGCGCCGAGCGGCGGTATACTCGGGTGCTTCTCAACGATGCAGGCCTCGTGACCTGGGTGAGGCAGGGTGAGTATGTTGGTCGCACTGGGAGAATCAATGATGAGACATGGGAACGTCCTGGGGACGATGACGCTGCTGCTGGGTGTGGCCGCCGCGGCCGCGGCGCAGACGCCGGAGGCGGTGCGGCCCGCCCACGACAGCCTCGAGCCGGGCACCCGCACCGACGACCTCGGCATTACCATCGGCATTCCGGTGGACCACCCTGGCCGTCGATATCCGGCGTCTCAGGAGTTTCCCACCGGACCCGACGTTGGCGAGCGACTCCCGTCGTTCTCGTTGCCCAACCAGGAGGGGCGCCTGGTCGACTACCACGCTGACCGGGGCGACTCGAAGTCGGTCGTGGTGTTCTACCGCTCGGCGGTATGGTGACCATACTGCCGAACGCAGCTGGTCGAGCTGCAAGACAACCTGGAACTCTTCGAGGACGCCGGTATCCGCGTCTACGGCATCAGCTATGACAGCTCAGAGGAACTCCTGGCTTTCGCGGAGCAGTACGACGTGACCTACGACCTGTTGTCGGACACCGATTCGGCCGTGATCCGTGAGTTCGGTATTCTCAACACGCTGGTCTCACCCGACGACCCCGAGCAGGCGGCGGGTAAAAGCTTTTACGGCGTGCCGTTCCCCGGCGTCTACGTGACCGACGAGCACGGTGTAGTCACCGAGAAGTTCTTCCACCGGCACTACGGTACCCGGGAGTCGGCCGGCGCCATCCGCGACTCCGCCCTGGGCGAAATTCTGGCTCGTCACGAGGCACCGGCCATCGAGCTGGGCACCGACCAGGTTCAGATCTCCGCCTTCCTGTCCGATCCGTCGCTGAGGTTCGAGACCCAGTCGACGGTCTACGTGCGGTTCGAGCTCGAGGAGGGCCTGCACATGTATGGCCGTCCGCTGCCCGACGGCTACATCGCCTCCGAGGCGAGCATCCCGGATACGCCCGGACTGCGGGTGGGGGCCACGCGATACCCCACGACCCACACGCGCGCGTTCCCCGAGTTGGGGGTCACGCTCAACGTGTACGAGGGCGTCGTCGATGTTGCGATTCCGATCACGCCGAACGCCGAGCTGTTCGGTCCGAGCAAAAGCGACCAGCCGGAGACGTTGGTGGTGCCGGTGTCGGTGCTGTTCCAGGTCTGCAGCGAGACGATCTGTTACACGCCGAGGACAGAGACGTTGTCGCTGACGCTGCCGGTCGGGCCGTTGCTGAGACCGGGCGCGCCGCGCGCACGGTAGCTGGTTCGCTCGCAGCGACTTCATGAGGGTGCGGGGCACCCACAGGCGCGAGTGCCGGTCAACGAGCCGATGCCACTGAAGCGCAACACCGCCCTCGTCACGGTCCTGGCCTCCCTGCTGGCTGTGGTCTGGCTGGGTCTCGTCGTCCAGCTGCGACATGAGCTGGTAGGCGCACGGGCCGCGGTGCGCGCCCAGTTGGCGGCAATACATTCACAGCAAACCGAATGGGCCGAGTTGGCGCTGAACCGTCAGGCCTGGGTGGACGCCGAGCGCGCGTGTGAAGCGGTCGACCGGGTTGAGCAGCTTATGTGGCCGGCGCGCACCAAGCTGCTGTGCCGGTTGCTGGTCGCACGCGATTTTCTCTGATGGCCTGACTTCTCGTTGAAACCCACGTTGATTTGGAGGGCATTCATGCCTAGACGATCTTGGCTCCTATTCGCCGTATTGCTGCTGGCGGCTAGCCCGGCGACGGCGCAGAACGTCCAAAGCGTCCTACAGGCCACCGCGATCGCGATGGGCATGGAAAGCCTGACGTCGATCCGGTACTCCGGCACGGGGTGGCGCGGCCGGGTCGGCCAGAACGTCGCACCCGATCGCGACTGGCCGCGGGTGGAATTGACGAGTTACACGAGGACGATCGATTTTGAGACGATGTCCTCGAAAGAGGAGTACGTCCTGGAGCAGGGCGGTCGGGCCACCAGTCTGGTCGCCGGTGACCATGCCTGGGCCCTGGACGCACAGGGGCAGTCGCTTCCGCAACCCGCTCTGGCCGAGGTGCGGCGGCTCGAGATCCTCCTGACCCCGTGGGGGTTCATCAAGGGCGCGATGGCGCCCGGGGCCAACCCGACGATGGTCACGCGCCAGGAGTACGGCGGGCGATCGACCGTCATCTCATTCATCGCATTCGGCAAGTACCGGGTCAACGGCACGATCAACCCCGAGGGCATGCTCGAGCGCGTGCAAACGTGGGTCCCCAATGCGGTCGTCGGCGACATGTATTACGAAAATGTCTACACCCAATATCGGGAAGTTGGCGGCGTACAGATCCCCCGGTTTCATCAACATCAGGACTATGACGATGGCGCGAACCTGCCCAACGTCAGCGGTGGCGACCATGCGTTTGGCCTCGAAACCGTCTCGGAGCTTCAGGCGAATGTGGCCAACGCCGCGCTGACCGTGCCGACCGATGTGCAGCGCGCGAGCATACCGCCAGTCCGCGTGGACTCACAGCGGCTGGCCGACGGCGTGTGGCTGATCGGGGGAGGTTCGCACCACAGCGTGGCCATCGAGTTCGAGGACCATGTGGCGGTCATCGAGGCGCCGTTGAACGAAGGACGGTCGCTGGCCGTCATCGACGAAGTGTATCGGCTGATACCGAGCAAGCCGATCCGGTTCATCGTGACGACCCATCATCACTGGGACCATCTGGGTGGGCTGCGGGCCTACGTTCACGAAGGCGCAACCGTGATCACCCACGAGAGCAACAAGCCCTACTACCAGGAGGTGCTCCGGGCCGGCCCCTGGCTTTTGGAACCTGACAGATTGTCGCTGTATCCGCCGGAGGAGTGGTCGGAAGGCTACATCTTCGAGACCGTGAACGAAAAATATGTCCTCGCCGATCAGACGAGAACGGTGGAACTGCACCACGTCCAGGGGCTCGGGCATGTGGCGGGCATGCTCCTCGCGTATCTTCCGGCCGAGAAGATCCTTGTCCAAGCCGACCTGCATAGTGACCAGCAGCAGGCCCCCAACGCCAGCTCCCGGACATTGCTGCGAACGCTGCAGCGACTCGATCTTGATGTGGAGACGATCGTGGGTATCCACGGGAGTCCGGCGTCGTTGTCGAGTTTCGTCGAGTTCATTGGCGGCGGGCGGTGATCGCGACCACGCAGTCCTCAGCGGTTGTGCGTCGCATGGCATAAACGGGGTGCGGGCGTCGGTCAGTCGCGTCGTGGCCCCGAGCGTCCGCCGCCGGTCCCGCCGGCGAGCCGTACCGCGTCGTAGCCGAAGCGATCGCGAATCGCGTCCACCGTGGCGTCTCGTCGTCGGTCGTCGTCGAAGAGGGGGAGCTGGCTATCAAACAGCCCGAGTTGAGAGAGACCGACGCCGAGCAGACGTACGCGACGTCGGCGATCTCGAGCTCCCAGATAGAGGTCCTTGATCACCGGGTAGAGCTCCATTTCCGAGCAGGTTGGCGCGATGGTGCGCGACCGCGTAAGGGTCTGGAAATTGGAGTACCGCAGCTTCAGTGTCACCGTGCGCGCTTTCACGCCGCGGCGCCGCGCGCGCCAGCAGACCCGTTCGCACAACGAGCACAACTGGGACTCAATGGTCGCCGAGTCGCCGACGTCCGCCCGAAAGGTCCGCTCGTTGGAGATGCTGCCCACCGAGTCGCCCTCGACGTCATGCTCGCGGAAGGCGAGACGGTCGCGACTCAGATCGCTGGAGCCGAGTCCCCGTGCACCCTCCTTGACGTGCTCCGCCCAGGCTCCAAAGATCCGCCGCAGATCAGACAACGGCATCGCCGCGACCTGACCCAGCGTCGTGAGCCCGGCTCGCTCGAGCTTCTTCTCCGCCACCGGCCCGATCCCCGGCAGCTTGCGCACCGGCAGCGGGGCCAGCAAGGCCGCCTCGCTCCCGTCGGTTACCAAGAGCACGCCCGCCGGTTTGGCCAGCCCGCTCCCGATTTTCGCCATCGACCGGCTGGTCGCGATTCCCGCGCTGGACGGCAGCCCGAGCTCGTCGTGAATCGCGGCTGTCATCCCGCGCACGGTACGCTCGATGGTGGCGTCGTTGGATGCGTCCCGAGACGTCCGGTAGAGACGCTCGCAGCCAGCGAAGTCCATATACAACTCATCGATGCTGGCGACCTGAATCACCGGCGAGTAGCGACCGGCGATCTTCCGCACCTGCGCGGCATACTCCCCATAGGTGTCGCCCCGCACCGGCAGATAGACCGCGTCAGGGGCCAGGCGGCCGGCTTCGGCGAGGGACATGCCCGAGCGCACCCCCAACGCGCGCACTTCGTAGCTGCAAGCAGTCACCACACCGCGGGTCCCTGGACGTCCACCAACGACAACTGGCTTGCCTTCGAGCGATGGGTCCAACACCCGTTCGACCGAGACAAAGAAGGTGTCCAGGTCGAGACAGCAGATGCGAGGGACAGACATAAGGCGCCCGCTCATTCTTACTCACGCGACGGCGCACTGGAAGGCTGGTGCCCGTCGTCGGTGGGGTCGCAGAGGGGAGAGGCGCTGGGGCCCGGACGGCACTGCGCGCCGTGAGAGCGGCTCCTGTCTCAGTGGGCCAGCGGCACGAGCTTCGATCGCCGAATCTGCCGGTCGCGCGTCACCAGCGGCACCCGGTGCACGACGCTCGTTGCCGCGATGAGCTCGTCGGCCGGGCATTCCCAGCGGCGGAACGGCACGGGTCCCGGTGCACTGACGGATGCGGCCAGTCATGCCGTTCGAGAAGTTGAAGTCCTCTGGGACGTGGCCTACGCTTCTCCGGCGCTGACCGAGTAGTTGTTCAAGCAGCGGCGACAGTAGGGGTTCCCCCAGGGCACCTGTGACAGAATGTCCAGCGATACCGGCGTGGAGCCGAACGAAACGGAGGAACTCATGCGGAACCCACTCATTCGAATCAGTGCGGGGTGTGCGGTGGCACTGGCGTGCGCGGTCACCGTCACCGCCCAGGCACCCGCGTCGGGCAGTGTCGTGGTGGCCTCCCCAACCTACACGTTCCTTCCGATGCAGATCGATGTCGATCGCCCCGCAGCTGAAGTGTGGGCGCGTGTCGGGGGGTATTGCGACATCGGAGAGTGGTTCGGGCTTGAGTGCGAGATCACGTCCGGTACGGGAGAGGAGTTCGGGTCGGTGCGTAGCGTCGGCAACGAGATTCTCGTCGGCAAGACCGAGCTGTCCTATACCTACACCCAGGCCCCCAGAGAAGGTCGGCCCTACAACCTCTACCACGGCACTCTGGAGGCGCGGCCGGTCACCGAAACCACGTCGAAACTGGTCTATACCTTGGTCTTTGACAACTCAATGCTGGCCGACGACGCGGCCCGGGACGCCGATCGAGCGCGACGACTCGGGGCGTTCACGAGGGCGCTCGAGAACATGAAGACGCTCGCCGAGGGTGGCACGCTGCCACCCCGGGCGCCGCGCTAGCGTCTTCGGCGACTTGCGTAGGCGCGGGAATGTGCGACGATTCCCGGGATATACGCCTCTCCAACAGTGAGGAGCCCCATGCGAAGACGCGTACATTGGACGACCGCGGTCGCGGTGCTGCTACTGCCGGTCGCGTTGGTCACCCTGTCCGCGATCGCGTCGATCGAGATTGCCAACCCCGAGGACGTCGGCCTGTCCACCGACCGGCTCGGGCGCATCCACGAAGCCGTCCAGCGCCACATCGCCGACCAGAACATCACCGGCGCGGTGACCGCCGTGACCCGCCGCCATCGGCTGGTCCATCTCGAAGCCCACGGCTTGATGGATGTCGAGGCTGGCACGGCGATGACGGAGGACGCCATCTTCAAGATCATGTCGATGACCAAGCCGGTCGTTGGCGTCGCCATCCTCATGCTCATGGAGGAGGGCGCGCTTCGACTCAACGACCCGGTCTCGCGGTTCATTCCGGAACTGGCTGATCTGTCCGTCGCGGTCGAGAGACCGGCGGGACGCAATCGTGGCGATGGCCCACCGCCGTTCTATACCGTGCCCGCGAGTCGCCCAATCACGGTCCAGGACCTGCTCACCCACACCTCAGGCCTGGCCAGCGGTCCGATCAGCAATCGCGAGGCGGGTCTGGTCGCCGCCCAGGCGCCCGGCGACGCCCTGGCCGACCTGATTCCCAAACTCGGCGAGGCCCCGCTCGAATTCCAGCCGGGCGACCGCTGGGCCTACAGCGCGTCGAGAGGCTTCGACGTGTTGTTGCGCATTGTCGAGATCGCGTCGGGGCAACCGGCCGACCAGTTCCTGCGGACGCGGATCTTCGACCCGCTCGGGATGACCGATACCTACTTCTGGGCGCCGGAGGCCGCTCGCTCCAGAGTGGCGACCGTCTATCAGCGAACGCGGGACGGGCTCACGCGTTCGCAGAACCAGGTCGGCGCCACCAGCCAGACCTACTTCTCCGGCGGCGGCGGCCTCATGAGCACCGCGACTGACTACCTGCAGTTCGGTCAGATGCTGCTCAACGGCGGTGAGCTGAACGGCGCGCGGTTGCTCAGTCCCTCCACCATTGACCTGATGTCGTCGCCGCACGTGGCGGAGTTCGGGTTTGGCCGGATCAGCCCCGGTCTCGGTTTCGGACTGAGCGTCCAGGTCGTGAACGACCCGGTGGCCGCCAATCAGCGCGTCGGCGCGGGCAGCTTCGGCTGGGACGGCGCATACGGGACGCACTTCTGGGTCGACCCGGCCGAGCAGATCGTCGGCGTGGTGATGATCCAGACCCCCAACTTCCAGGTCTCGCGCGATGTGGAAAACGCGTTGATGCAGGCGATTGTGGACTAGTACGTCTTCAACGTGACCTTGCCAAAGCGCAAGAGCTTCGTCGCTGACTTGCGCCACGACTTGCCCTCTTGCGCCCGCTGCACCGGCACCACCTTGATACAGGTGAGCCCATCGGCGTGCTCCTGGAGTGCCGCCCGCAGGGCCGCGGTCCCGACCACGCGCTTCTGCAACGGGGTCAGCGCGTGCGGCTCCCGTAGGTCGCCGTGTCGCAGCGATCGGTTCGAAATATCGCAGTGGCCCGGGGCCCCGAAACAACGCCCGTGCCCGAAGATGTTGAAAGACTCGACATACCCCTTCTCTGCGCTCCGCCCCGTTCGGTAGTTGGCCTTGGGGTTGTTGAAATAGATCAGAGCCTCGAACGAGTCGTCCGAGTGGTCGATGCCCTCGAACACGAGGTCCGCTCGGTTGAACGAGTGCGGAGGACGGTCTTGCGGCGTGATCGATACTTCTCGCGTCAGATTCATCGACGAAGGCTGAACCGAGGCGACGTTGGGGTTGATGTTCGCTCTCATGATGTCACCTACACCTCGACGACTTTCTCGACATAGTCGTAGTTGAGCTGCTCGACATTCAGCATGTCTCGCACCGTCACGGGAAAGGGCGTGAGCACGACATCCCACATCTGCTCGTCCGGACCCACCGCGCCGTGTTTGACCTGCCAGTCGAACCCCAGCTTGTCGACCATGCTGTGGTGCGAGAAGAACATCGGATCGAACGCGGCGGTGGCGACGGTCGACATCGATCCTCCGACCCAGCCGTGGACTCCACCGTGGATGTCCTCGAGCGGATTCGAGAAGCTAACCCAGTTGCTGTCCTCCAGGATCTCGTCGACGTTGAACCAGTCGATGGTCTGGAACTGGGGCGGCAAGTCGGCGGGCGGCGTCCGGTGCGGCAGGAAGCGGGTGTCGCCCGGCTCCCGCAGCGTGCGCGGGCGATCGGGGGCGGTGAAGTCGACCCGACCGGGGAGGTTCGCCTGAATCAGTGGCACGTAGTTCGGGTGCAATTCCACATCCGAGCGGAGGAGTGGATTTGCCGCCGTGGACGGAGTCGTAAACGCCGGCGCGAGGCCCTGCGTGTGGGCGTCGTCGCTGAGCCAATCCCACCACGGAACGCCGACGCCGCCGCCTGCTCCTGCAGGGCCAGCTCGAGGAAGTAGAGATAGGCTCGATGCTCCGGGAAGGCGTCGATGTCGCGCACGAGCTCGTGTGGCTCTATGGCTTTTCCGCCAAGCCGGTCGACGCCGAGCGGGGCCGGGGCGCGCGGGCTGTAGAAACATACTGAGCCGGTCGCAGACAGTTGATTCGTCACCGTCAGCCGCCCCGCTTTTGAATATTCCGCAGTTCTGCGATGTCGAGGAGATCCTGCGGCCGGCCGGCGCGCTCCTTCATGACGACCAGATCGTCGATCGAGGCGACGAAGAACGTCCGCTGACCGACTGCTGTTTTGTGAACGCCTTGCGAAGGACCATCAGACTGCGGGCGCGCGCGTCCAGTATCCGCAGACGGACGGAGAAAGACCGACTATCGAGCGGTTCCAGGGGCGACGTGTCGGGTCCAACGCCCGTCCAGTCGATGCCGTCAGTGTCTCGTGGCTGCACCGATGACATTGTCCAAGCAATGATGTCGCTACACAACAGGAACGGTTCGGCGACAATCGGTCGCTGCGCGCCCTTTACTCGGGCGCCGACAACTGACTGCCGATATAATCCGACAACACGTAAACAAGAGATGCCCCTCTTCCGTGGCGCACGTCCGGAGGCGTTGAGCGCTGAACCTGGCTGGCGGACAAGGAGATAGACAATGGCACGAAGCACGTTCTCTCTGAGAAGGCTCGGGGTCGTGACGGTCATGGTGCTCGTGGTCTCGCTTGTCGCGCTGCAGGCTGGCCAGCCGTCCGGCGCCGCGGTGCCAATGGATGCGGATGACATCGCCGGGGTGGTCACTGGCCCGAATGGTCCGGAAGCCGGCGTCTGGGTGATCGCGGAAACACGGGACCTTCCGACCCGGCACATCAAAATCGTGGTGACCGACGATCAGGGACGCTACCTGCTCCCTGATCTACCGGACGCCACCTACGACGTGTGGGTGCGTGGCTATGGCCTGGTCGACTCCGACAAGATACAGACCGAACCTGGCGCGGCGCTCAATCTGACCGCCACCCTCGCGCCAGACGCCAAGGTAGCCGCCGACTACTACCCGGCCCAGTACTGGTTCGCCCTGCTGCAACTTCCGGAGCCAAGCGAGTTCCCGGGCACGGGCCCGCAAGGGAACGGCATCTCGCCCAGCATCGAGAGTCAGGGCGAATGGATCCGCTCAGTCGTCAACACGGATGGCTGCACCGGCTGCCACGCGCTGGGCAACAAGGCCACGCGGGAGATCCCGTCCGAGCTTGGCGACTTCGATTCGCACCTGGACGCCTGGGACCGCCGCGTGCAGTCCGGGCAGGCGGGCGGGAACATGGAATCGCGGTTGGCCCAAGTGGGGCGCGAACCCGCCCTGGCTATGTACGCCGATTGGACCGACCGTATTCAAGCCGGCGAGTATCCGATGACGGCTCCGCCACGTCCGCAAGGCATCGAGCGCAATGCGGTCGTCAGCCTGTGGGACTGGGCCGACCCTCGCGCCTACATGCACGACCTGATCTCGGCCGACAAGCGCGATCCGAACATCAACGCGAACGGTCCGGTGTACGGTGCCGCCGAGAACAGCGTCGATTACGTGCCGGTCGTGAATCCGACGACGCACGTGGCGAGCAGGTTCTCGTTGGAGGTCCGGGACCCGAACACCCCCACCACGGCGTCGACCCCGCCGCTGGCGCCGTCGCCCTACTGGGACGACGAGGTCATCTGGGACAGCCAGAGCGTGGCGCACAGCTTTGCGATGGATGGGCAGGCGCGCGTCTGGATCGCGGCGCGGGTGCGTCAGGCCGACACCCCGGCCTTCTGTCGAGAAGGGTCGAGTCATCCGTCGGCGCGGGCGTTTCCGCTCGAGCGGAGCAACCGGCACATGCAGGTGTGGGACCCCGCCACCCGTGACATCACCACCGTGGACACCTGCTTCGGGACGCACCATTTGAATCTCGACGACGAGGACGTGATGTGGTTCACCGGGAGCGGCCCCGTGGTCGCGTGGTTCGACACGAAGGTGTTCGACGAGACCGGAGACGAGGCGGCGGCGCAGGGCTGGTCAGCACAGGTCCTCGACACCAACGGCAATGGCCAACGAGACGCGTATGTCGAGCCCGGCGAGCCGATGGACCCCGCCAAGGACACCCGGATCGCGCGCGGCTACTACGGGGTCGCGCCGAGTCCGCTCGACGGATCGATCTGGGGGTCGACGCTGGGGATGCCGGGTGGACTCGTCAGGTTCGTGCCAGGTGACGATCCGGTGAACACGGGGCTGGTGGAATACTACGAGGTCCCGTGGAACGACGCGGACGTGCCCGTCCAGGGATACTCGCCACGCGGCATGGACGTCGACAGCAACGGTATCGTCTGGACGGTGCTGTCGAGCGGTCACTTCGCGAGCTTCGATCGCAGTCGGTGCGACGGTCCGCTCAACGGGCCCACCGCGACCGGTACGCATTGCGGCGAAGGCTGGACGCTGTATCCGTTCCCGGGGCCGAACTACAAGGGCGCGACTGATTCCGCCAGCGCCGACTCCGCGTATTACAACTTCACCGATCGGTTCAACCTGCTGGGTGTCGGCGAAAATATCCCGTTGGCCACCGGCAACCTGTCCGAGGGAGTCCTCGCGCTGGTGGACGGCGAGTTCTACAACTTCCGCGTGCCATACCCGATGGGGAGTTTCTTCGGTAAGGGGCTGGACGGGCGCATCGACGACCCCGACGCCGGCTGGAAAGGCCGCGCGATCTGGACGACCTCAGGCAGCCGAGCCCCGTTCCACGCCGAAGGCGGAACCGAGCGAGTGGCCCCGGTCTTCAAGTTTCAGGTACGTCCGGATCCGCTGGCGCACTAATGGGCCGGGGGGGGGGCGCGATGCCCAGTCCCCCTACACGGTTCCGCCTGCCGGCTCACCACAGGGTCGGCACGAGCGCAGACGCGACGATCGCTCGGTCCTGCGTCACCAGCGGCAACTCGAGCAGGCGTGCCGCCGCCACAATCAGGCCGTCGAACGGGTCGGCGTTGGGTGGGTATTCCGTGGCGAGCAAGATCTGCTCCACCCCGAGGTCGAGTGGTTGGAAGGCGGGGTTGCTGAACAGGTCGTCCGAGAAGCTGGCCAGAGGGCGTCCTAGATCGATCCGTGCCCGTCGTGCCAGCAGCGCGATCTCCCACAAGACGGCAGCCGGCACATACATCAGCGCCTGGCGTGCCTCGCACGCGGCAAAGACTGCCGCGGCCCGGCGGCCGAGTCGCCGGTCGCGTGCCGCGTGAAAGAGGAGCGCGTGTGTATCACAGACGGCGGCGGTGACCCCGCGAGCCATCTCAGCGTTTCGCTTTGCGTCGCTGTCGTACGTAGCGGGCGTGAGTTTCGTGCACGGCCCCGGTACTTCCCCTGGTGCCGTCGAAGAGCGCCCGTATCTCGCGGTCGGCGGACACCGGGTCGAAATCGTGAAGGTTCACCGTGCCCACGACTGAACGCGCCGTCTCGCCTCGGTTCCGGCGGCTCGCGCGAGCCTCACCGACCAACTCGTCGACGATCCGGCTGACGCTCCGGCTCGGACCGGCCTGGCCGCGAAGCCAGAGCAGGTTGTCGGAATCCAGCGTCACCGAGACGGGTTGTCTTGCCATGCGATAAACATACTATAAACATACGATTAATAGCACAAAAGACCGTAGCCTACCCCTCGAGCTCGTCGACGATTACCCGGATGTTACGTCTGACGGAAGCCGGGTTGGGTGGATCGTAGTCGGCATACTTCGCCGGCACGGCCCAGCCGTTGGCGATCTCGTCCACACTGCGGCCCGCTGCCCGGCCCGTTCGCACCATTTCCAGAAAGTCGCGATTGAACGCGGCCCATTCGTTCAGGTCCGCCCAGCTCGCCTGCGTGCTGTGCCCGGTGATGATGGTGTCGACATTCGGGATCGTGTCGTGCGCCTTCTGCAGCGTGTCGGGAATCGCGACGCCGCTACCGCCGTTCTCGGCATCGAGAAACGGCACCCGCTTGCCCAGGAATGCGTCGCCGGCATGTAGCGTGCGCAGGGCAGGGAAGACCACCCAGGCGTCGCCGCCCGTATGGGCGCGCCCGAAGTAGTACAGGTCGATCTGGTCGGCACCGCTCCCGAGCGACAGCCGGTCGGTGAACGTCCGTGTCGGCAGCCCATGGCCGTTCGTGTCGGCAAACACATTCACTGGCGGCTCGGTGCGACCGGTGTAGGGCCGCATCGCCTCCATGTTGGTTTTGGTCGTTGCGTGGGCCACGAACTCGACCGTGGTCGCGAAGGCCACGTTTCCGCTGACGTGGTCGCCGTGACTGTGGGTGTTGATGAGGGTAGTGACCGGATTGGTGGTCAGCTCCCCGATGGCCTCGAGGATCGGCTGTCCCCATCCCGGGTTCTTGGTGTCGACGACCACCACGCCATCCGTCGTGACGAAGACGCCGGTGTTGCCACCGCCGCCCTGGCCCCGCAGCACGAACAAGTTGTCTTCGAGCTGCTCGACGTCGATGACCTTGGGTGTGTCTTGCGCGGCCCCGACGGCAAGCGAGAGCGCCACGACGACGGCGAACACAATGGTGCGTTTCATGACGTGCCTCCTGTGCGGATTAACGACGGGCGCCCACTCGGCCGTCAGACCTCGCCGCTCACCACAGTGACGAGGAGCCCGACCGGCGTCGCTCCTTCGTTGCGCCACGAGTGCTCGGTGCCCCGCTCGACGACCAGATCGCCGGCCTGCAGCCTGACCTCCTGGCGGTCGACCATGTAGACGATCTCGCCGGTCAGCACGTGGACGTAGGCGACTCCTGGGGTTCGGTGGAACCCGATCCGGTTCTTGAGTGTGGGCATGGGGGCCGGCGACCTGGCGATGGTCGCGATGTAATAACGGCTAGCGCCCGTGGGGCGGAGGCGGGGTGCAGGCTCGCCATCCGGGCCGGGGCCGAGGAGCTGGTTGCTCGTCGTTGCCCAGAGACTGCCGATGTCGACCTCTTCGTCGCTCTCGATGAACGACTTGCCTTCGGAGTCATGCGCCGACACCACACGACGCATGCGGCCAGTCGTGACGGCGTGGGCCAGGCCGGCGTCGGCCTGCGCACCCGCCGCGGGAACACTGGTCGCACCCAGGAGCCCTGCGGCTACGGCCACTCCCCCGACAGCGGTGCGTTCGAGCATGGTCCGGCGCCCCATCTCGTGGCCGGGGCGATCTCCAGTGTTCGGTCCTGACATGTGGCACCTCTCTGGTATTGGGTCAGCGCTGCGGGGTCTCGGGTAATTCCAGCGGATCGTAGAACGCGCGGCCGAGGGCGCCCATCTTCTCGCGCAGCTTCGGTCCCGCCAGTCCCTCCGTGAGATTCCAGTCCTGCCGGTGGAAGTTCCAGGCGCCCGGCGAGAGCACCTGCGCCTGCTCCCAGTAGCGACGCGCCAGCGCCTCATTACCTTGGCCGAAGAAGTGGACGCCTAGCTTGAACGTCGGCTCGGCGCGGGCCTCGTTCGGTGTCCTCCGGCGGACCCGGTCGAGCATCTCGTCCCGTGACCAGAGCATCGGGCTGTCCTCGCCCCTCGCGACCCAGTCGCGTACCACCGGTGAGTAGTCGTGGGCTCCGATCGTGCCGCCGCTGGTCGGCCGGCCACCTGAATAGGCGCCGTCGTCGATCCGCCGCACCCGTCCCTCTTCATCGACGAGGATGCCGGTGGGGACATTGAACAGGTTGTAGAGCGACGTGACCCGATGGGTGGTGTCGATCAGCGTGGTGTAAGTCAACTCGGTCTGGTCGTGCCACTCGGCGGTCGCTGTTGCGCCCAACATGTCCTGCGCGACCGTGATGATCTCGAAGTTCTGGTCCTGAAGCTCCTCATAGACGGCCTGCCACCCGGGCAGGTCGAAACGGCATCCTCACCAGGACGCCCAGGTGACGATGAGGACCTTCTTGCCGAGAAAGTCGGACAGCCGCACCAACTCGCCCTCGCGATTGGGAAGCTCGAAATCGGGTGCCATGGCCGAGCGCAGGAAACGGCTCCGGGTAACCGGCACCTCGCCGAAACTCCACACATGGTGGTCGTGGTCCGCCACATACGCTTGCTCCAGGCGGCGAGCCAGGGCGGTGACGTTGAACCACGCCTGGCCCGATCGACGGACGAACATCTCGCTGTCACGGACCTGCAGCACGGGCACGCACAGTTCCTCGAGGCAGGCCCCCTCGGGCTTCAGCTCGAAACCGTTCACACGCGGCAGATCGGCCGGTACGACCCAGAGGTCGTCGGGGTCCGCCAGCGTCCTCGCGATCTCGATGACTTGATCGTCGTAGAGGACCGTCACCGGTTCCGCCGCCGCAAATGCGGGTGCCGCGAGCACCGCGGCCAGCACAAAGGTTGTCTCACGTCGCATGCACGCTCCTCTCGAGAGCCGTTGACGGTGTGCCGTCATTGTAGCCGTATGGGCGACGGCAAGGCTGGCGCCGATCTGGACGCCGCTCCCCCTGGAACTTGCGGCCCGCGCCATCCGTCAGGCAGTCAAGAGCCCTGATGTAGAGGAGAGCGCCATGATTCAGACCCCACGAGTAAAGAGAGTATGCGTCTTGCCGGTGCCATCGTGCTTGGCCTGGCCTTGCCCCTGACGGCCGCAGCGGCTGACCGCTGGTTTCACGTCCATGTCGACGATCGGTCCTCGGGTGGAGCCCCGGTGAGCGTCAACCTACCATTGACGTTGATCGAGTCGGCCGTGAAGCTGATTCCCGAAGAAATCAGCCGGGAGCTGACCCGTGAGTTGGAGATCGAGCTGGACGAGGTCGGCTTCTCGGGCGACGAGCTGCGCGAGCTTTGGCGCGAGGTGCGCGGCGGCGGCGACGCGACCTATGTCACGGTGCGGGACGACGACCACAATTTCAATGCGCGGAAGTCGGGTGATTTTCTGGTCGTCGACTCCGACGAGTCGAGCGACACACAAATCGACGTCCGTTTCCCGCTGCCGGTGATCGACGCGCTGCTGTCGGGCCCGGATGGACGCCTGGACTTCAGCGCGGCGATTCGCACCTTGGCCGAGTATGACGACGGTAACATGGTCACGGTTCGTGACCGCGAGACGACGGTTCGCGTGTGGGTCGATTCCTCTAACGCACAGTAGGAGCTCACGATGACCGTGCTCAAAGTCTTTGCGATTGCCGCTGTGGCCTGCATGGCGCTGCCCGTGAGCGAGCTTCGGGACGCGCAAGCGGAGTTTCACGAGGCGG
>JAPYUM010000151.1 GCA_029940535.1 Vicinamibacterales bacterium | reverse complement strand
TGGGGAAAGTACATCTTCCACGACAACAACAGAGACATCAACTACTCGCAACTGAGCATGCAGTCGCTGCTCGCGTGGTATCTCGAATGGCACCCTCCGGTCATGCACGACCTGCATGAATCGGTACCGTTTCTTTATACGTTTAGCGGCCAACCGCCTCAGAACCCGAGTCTCGATCCGATCGTCTATGGCGAGCTCCCGTGGTTCGCAAACTTCGAGATGACTCAACTGACCAAATACGGGATGCCGGGCGCGTGGACGCACGGTTTCGTCGACATGTGGTCACCGGGTTACCTCGGATTCATGGCCTCGAACCACAACGGCCTGGTGCGGTTCTATGAGACGTTCGGCAACGGCGGCGCCACGACGATGACGCGTCACCTCAAGACCGAGGACAATACCGCCGCTCAGGCGCGGACGAGCCGCGAGTGGTATCGGCCCTCCCCTCCCTATGAGGAGGTCGAGTGGTCAATGCGCAACAACACCAACTACAGCCAGACTGCGGCGCTGAGCGCGCTGCAACTGGCCTCCAGTAATCCGCGCGTCATCCTGGAGAACTTCTACCGAAAGAGCCGAAACGCGGTGGAGGAAGGACAGCGCGAGACCCCGCACGGATGGGTGATACCAGCGGGTCAGCGCGACATGACCCGGGTCACGCGGCTCGTGAATCTCCTGTTGCGGCAGGGGATCGAAGTGGGTCGTACCGACCGTGCCGTCGCCTTCGCGCCGGAATCGGACTCGGCGACTACGGACGACGGCGACCCCGCAGACGAGGCAGACGAAGACAGCGTGGCGGTAGAGGGCGGCGCCGCTTCTGGGTCAGACCGTCGCACATACCCGGCCGGTTCCTATGTGATCAAGCGAGACCAGCCCTACGGCCGACTCGCCAAGATCATGCTCGAAACACAGGAGTACCCCGACGGTGATCTTCGCACCTACGACGACACCGGCTGGACGCTGGGGCTCATGCAGCACGCCGAGGTGCGGGCCATCGACGACGACACGGTGCTGGACGTCCCGGTGGAACCGATTGGCGCCGCGCGCGATATCGGCCACGTCGCCGATGGAGAGGCGACCTACGGCTACGCCGTCGCGCACTACGGGTCCACCAACATGGCGACGCTCCGCTATCGGCTCGGCGAGCTCGATGTCGAGGCGGCCGAAGTCGGATTCGAGGCCGAGGGCATCGCGTTTCCTCCGGGGTCGCTGATCGTCCCTCGACCCGATCGCGAGGCCGACGTCGACCGACTGGAGCTGGCGGTCGAATCGCTCGGCCTGACCGCCGCCGGCTTGACCACCCGACCCGACGTGGCGACCCACGATGTGGACCTGCCCCGCCTTGCCATGTTCAGCACCTGGGGCAGCACCCAGGATGTCGGTTGGGTCCGCCACGCCTTCGA
Source organism: Vicinamibacterales bacterium (assembly GCA_029940535.1). Classification (GTDB taxonomy): domain Bacteria; phylum Acidobacteriota; class Vicinamibacteria; order Vicinamibacterales; family UBA8438; genus UBA8438. The sequence continues at coordinate 5,672 of JAPYUM010000151.1, read as the reverse complement.
CCAGTTCGAGATTCCGTTCGATCTGATTTTCCAGGAGCGGGTGAAAACCGGCGACCTCCGAGCCGAGTACGACGTCATCCTCGTCCCGAACCAGGGTCGCACGGGAAAGGGGCTGGTGTTCGACGTCGACGCCAGTGACGGGCCGCTGGCCTACACGAAGACGGCGCGCTATCAGTTCCTCGGAGACTACGGATCCTCGGACGACATCACCGGCGGCATGGGACTCGACGGGGTGTTGGAGCTGCAGCGGTTTGTCGACGCGGGAGGCGTGCTTGTGACGTTGGGAGCGGCGAGCTACTTCCCCCCCGACTTCGGGGTCACCAGCGAGATCGACGCGCGCCGGCCTGGGTCAGGCTTCTACGCGCCGGGGCCAATCGTCAAGGCCGAGATTCTGAAGCCGGCGCATCCGATGTTCTACGGCTACGACACCCCGGAGATTACCGTCCGCTATGCCAACGGGCCTTTGCTCCGGGTGCCGGTCCGCAAGCGCGACGACTGGGTGCTCATGCGTTTTCCGGGCGAAGCCGTCAGCGGTCACGCGCGGGGCGTCGAACAGACGAAGAACCAGCCGGCGATTGTCGAAGTACCACGCGGGGAAGGGCGGGTGGTCCTGTTCGCCACCAACCCGTGCTACCGCTGGCAGAACCACGGCGAATTCACGATGCTCTTCAACACGATCTTGCACTACAACGACTGATTTCCTGGATAGTGCCTGTATTTCCCATACATTGACGCGGAGGATGCGCAATGAATAAGCGACGGCTCGTTGGGATCTTGACCGGAGCGGTAACACTGGTCGGAGTGCTGAGCTGGATGTTCACGGCTCCCTACCTCGGCAACACGGGACTTGCCCGTACGCCCGGCGTAATTCTTGGAGGCAGAGCGACTCCGACCCCAGATGACTTCACGCCGCTCAATGAAAGCGTTCGGCTTCCTTTGCTCATGAAGCAAAGCGGATTCCCGCCTTTTGTGACCTATCTGTCCTGGGTGGGCACCGCTGATGGTGTAATCACAGCCACCCATCCGGACGGAGCATTATGGGCGCAGCACGTGAGGGACCATGGTGGTGATGGATGGCTGCGGATTGGCGAAGCGACGTATACGATGGAGGCCATCGAAATTCTTGGTGACGAGCGTATCGCCATGATGGAGCAGTGGGCCGCCAAGGTGGGCATGACGCTAGATGATTCACTCTACGAGGGAGCAGAACCGCTCCGCAACTTTGAGGTCTTTTTCTGGAAGTCTCGATAGGAGAGGTAACTCTAGCCGAGACCAGAACCAGTCCGGTAGGAGGGCGTCGCCTGTGCTGGACATCTACGTGGACGCCGACGGTTGCCCGGTCAAGCCCGAGGTCTACAAGGTGGCCCGGCGCTACCGGCTGAACGTGATCCTGGTGGCCAACAGCTGGATGCGGCACCCACCGGCCGACTGGCTGACGATGCAGGTGGTCGAGGAGCAGTTCGACGGCGCGGACGACTGGATCGTCGAGCACGCCACCGACGGCGATATCGTCATCGCCAGCGACATCCCGCTCGCGGACCGATGCCTGAAAAAGGGTGCCCGCGTGCTGGGGCATCGGGGGCGTCCCTTCACACAGGACTCCATCGGCGATGCCCTGGCGACGCGGGAACTGATGTCGCACCTTCGCGAAATGGGCAGCGTGGTGGTTGGTCAGGCCCCGTTTAACCAACGGGACCGGTCTCGGTTTCTGCAGGGGCTCGACCAGATCGTCCAGGCGGTGAAACGGGAAATCTGACAGAGGCATCGCGGCTCAAGTCTGACCTCACCGTGTGCACGTTCCTCAGGAGGGAATCAGACGGCGACTTTAGTGGTACCGGTGATCAGCTCTTCCGCCATCTCCGGACCGCGCGCGAACAGCTCTTCCCGAGTGACCTTCCCGGCATCCAGGTCGGCCAGGAGCGTCCGCTGGGCGACATACTCCTTGTTCACGATACCGGCCTTGCTCTGCAGCAGACGCCAAGCCTTGCGTCGTTCGACGCAGAACAGCACCAGCTGTCGTGACAACGCGACCACTTGAGGCTTGCCGTCTGGCCCCGGCACCTTCGCGAAGACCCCGAAGTCCGGCACAAAGGCCACGTGCTCGGGGTCGAGGTGATGGCGGTGGATGACGTCCTGCTGGGTGATCCGCAGCAGCATGTTCTCGAGCGGGATCAGGCCCTCGACCGCGCTCTCGTCCTTGATGCGCTTGAGGTGGTTCCGGAAACGGGCTTCGGTCGCGCACCAGTGCGCCACGGTGTAACGATACTTCTCACCCGTGCCCTTGAACTTCGTCGTGTACCAGTCCTTGTCGGGATGGGGGTTGCCCTTGAGATCGAGCGCCTCGCTGTAGGTCTCACCCAGCGCCGGGTTGAAGACGAACTCCGGGGCTCCACGCGAGTCGCGGACCCGCTGCGCCTGGTCGAGGGCCATGTCGTCGGCCACCCCATGCTCCGGCTGACAGGTCGAAAAGCACTGCAGAAATCCGGTGCCGCGATACTCGAGCGCGTCAAGGATCGCCCGGAAGAACTTCGGCGCGTTGGCGATCGAAATCTGCGACACAAAAGGCGACCCGTGGCCGGCCAGAAACGTCTCAGCCACCGTCTTCTTCTCGACCGCCTTGCCTTGAGTGGCTGCGCCAAAGGAGTTCATGTCGCTCCCCCCCAGCATCGGCGTCGAATCGGAATTCTGACCGCCCGTATTTGAATAGACCTGCGTGTCGAGCATGACGGCTTTGACGTTGGGACGATTCTGCAGCACCACCTTGGACACGTTTTGATACCCGATGTCGCCCATGCCCCCATCACCACCGACGATCCACACTTTTGGCAACTCCTTGACTTCATCATCGGTCATCAAGTTGTCGCTGAAGTGGGTGTAGTCGTAGTAGTCCTGCTCCGTCACCAACGCGCCCGTCTGGGTCGGCTCCTGGAGCCATGCGATGAGCTTGTCGGCCAGGCGCTCGGGCACAACTGACCGACGGCCGTGATCGACCATGAAGCTCTCGCCAAAGAGCCACCCGATCGTGGCGCCGTCCTGGAACAGGGAATTCATCCACGGATAGGGATGAGGGTTGTTGGGCGGGGTCGACCCGTAGACCGTGTTGCACCCGGTATGGGCCGCCATCGCCATGACGCACTGGCCATTGTCCAGCCGACCGTCGATGGGTTGCAGCTCTTTGTGATTGAACGATTCCTGCTCGAGTACCGTCGCCAGGGCATCGACGGTCTCCCCATCCGATATCGGACCGCGCGCCTTGAGTCGCGCGTCGGTGTCGCTGACGCTGTCGCCACCAAGTCCCATGATGGCGTGTGCCACCGTGCGCACGAAGAGCGCGTGCTGCTCAGGGTGCAGCGCGGCCAGGGCCGCCAACCCCTCTTCACCACCCTGACGGAGCTCGCTGGCCTTCTCGGAGAACCGATCCGCCTTGGCGTGATACAGCGGCCGCATGTACGCCTCGGTCAGCGACGCGATCGCCCGCAAGACACTCTTCTCACCACACCCGGCACAGGCGCCATCGCCTGACACCAGCGCGTCGTAGTTGCGACGCACCATTAAGTGGTTCCGCAGGGTGGCCGTTTTGGAATCGGCGGGATGTTCGTCGTTGTAAAACCCGAGGAACTTCTGGTCCGTATCGGGCAGCAGGTCGAGAAACGCCGTGCCGGTCTCGTGCTCCGCATTGACCTGCTCGGTTTCGGCCACCATGCGCAACGCATCGTGGTCACCACACGCGGTGACGCAGGCAGCGCACCCCTTGCAGAGATCGGAGACAAAAATAGAGAACACGCCGCCGGCCCCCGGATTCTTCTTCTCCGGCCCTCTGAAGATCGCGTTGACCTTGTTGTAGGCGACCGGTGCCTGCTCGACGATGGCGAGGAACTGCTCGCGGGCCGTGTCTGAAAAGCCGTTCAGGTCGGCGGCTGCCTCGCGGACGAGTTGGGGAAACGGGGTGAGGGTCTTGCTGCCGACCGCATCGTTCATCAGCGCCCGCGTTCGTTTCTCGAGCTCTGGTACGTGGGCGATCAGCTTGGCCCGGTCGCCCGTGTCCTCGACGTAGTTGTTGATGGCGGTCCGGAGCACCGTCTCGACGTCTTGCGAACAATTCGGGAGTGCGGTATCCGGGCAGACCGCGATGCACTCCATACACTGGGTGCAGTTCTCGGCGATGAAGAGCGGTGTCTCACGGCGAGCGACATACTTGGACGCCGTGTCACCGGTCCCCGCCGCCATGACGCTCATTGCGGCCAGCGGCGAGGCCGGCTGGTCGTAGCCGTAGCCAGACCGAAACTCGGCGTCGAATGTCCCGACCTGCGTGACCGGGGTCCGCTCGGTCTGTCCTTCTGGCAATGGGTGCGAGCGGCAAGTTGGACACCCTGCGCCGCCGCTGGCGCCGTCGATGTCAAGCGGCAGCATCGGCAGGCCACGAAGCGTGGAACGATCCGCCGCAGTGATTTCGCCCACCTTGATCTCGGTCACACGACCGAAACCCTGGGTCATGACCGTCATGTTGGACTCGATGACGCCCTGACCTAATTTGCCAAATTTTTTCTGATACTGATTCCGGACGACTTCTTCAAACTGCTCGTTGCTGATTTCGAAATCCTGGAGCAACGGGGACACTTTGAAGAAGGCTCCGAGAAACGCATTGCCCTGCATCCTGAGCTGCAGGTCAGCGCGATTGGTCGCTTTGCGAGCGATGTCGAACCCCGACAGCGTAAACACCCGAATCTTCTTGTCGAGGATCTGAGTACGAGCCCAGATCGGCAGCCGCTCCCAAGCTTCCTCCGCCGTCTCGTCAGACTCCCAGATCAAGGCACCGCCTTCGGACATCCCGTCCAGCGGATTGCAGTGCGTGAACGCTTTGGGGTCGCAACACAGCACCACATCTACGTGCCGCAGGTCGCAGTTCACCCGGATGCGTTCAGGCGCCACCACGAGGAAGTAAGAGGTCGGCGCACCCTTCTTTTCCGACCCGTATTTGGGGTTGGCACTGACGTGGATTACCTCTTTGAGACGACCAAACTCGTCTAGCTCGGTGTTGCGGGCCGAGAGAAAATCGTTGAAATCGCCAATGATCGCACCCAGGTTCTTGCCGGTCGTGATCGCGCCCCAGCCACCGATCGAGTGAAATCTGACCGCGATCGCGCCCTCGGGCAGCAGCGACGGCGTTTCCTCCGACTTGACTTCGTACGGGTGGGGAACTCCGAGCACAAAGAAAGACGCCCCGTCCTCCGCGGTGCGACCGTCCGTCCGCGCCCGACCCGATGTGGCGTACTCATACGCGCCCAGGATCTGCTCGGGGCGAAAGTCGCGGGACCCCAGTCCGTAAATTCCATTGAAAATCCGCGGCACGTCGGCCGCGGCGATGGCTGGATACCCCTCCTCGATCGGGTGTCCCTCAATGACCAGGGCCTTGTTGAGCGCGGTACGGATGTCGCGGCCCAGGGGATTGTCACCGGCGAGCGGTTCATCGGTCCGCTCCAGTACGATGGCGTTGCGCTTCCCCGCGAGGGCCTTGGCCATGGCCTGCCCAGGAAACGGCCGGATCACATTGACGTGTATCGAGCCGACCTTGGCCCCCCTGGCCTGGCGCAGGTGGTCGACGGCGGCTTCGCAATTCTCGGCCGCCGATCCCAGCGAAATGAACACGGTCTCGGCGTCCTCGGTCTTGTATT
>JAPYUM010000035.1 GCA_029940535.1 Vicinamibacterales bacterium | reverse complement strand
GGTCTCGGCGGCCGCCTCCATCCGCTCCAGCGCCTGTGCCAGACGCACCGGCCGTACCGTGAGGTCGTGGTGATGTTGGCGTGACCGAGAACGTCCCGCACGTCGTGCAGGTCGGCTGACGATTCCGGACCCCGGCAGGCAGTCAGGCCACCAGCCGATACCACCGCTCGACGATAGCCGGCATTAGAAGCCTCCCCGCGAGGACATCGCGCTGAAACGTTCCCTCATCCAGCCGAAGGTGGCATCCGGCCAAGAGAAACCATCGCACGCAGTTCTTCCAGTTCCTTGGCGAGCGGAATCCGTGCGCACCGGCATCTCAGGAGTGCGTTGGTGGTGTGCGACGAGGACGGCAAGGCGCTGAAGCGACGCAAAGTGCTGTGGTGGGTGCGGAGAGCCGCCCGGCGTGAACAAGTCAAGAACGCTGGTGTGCATGTGCTCCGGCACACCTTCTGCTCGCATCTGGCGATGCGGGGGGCTCCGGCGCGGGCGATTCAGGAGCTTGCCGGGCACGCGAACATCACGACTACGCAGCGTTACATGCACTTGAGCCCAGCAGCCATCGAAGGGGCCATCCGGCTGCTGGATGGGCCGGTTGGGGGAGAGATGGGGGAGGCGAGGAAAGGGGCGACCGGTAAGTTGTTGGGGTAACAGGAGGTTAATGGCGGAAGCGCCTGGGAGTCGAACCCAGCCCCCCCGCGTTGGCGGGGGGCGACCGGTTTTGAAGACCGGGAGGGCCACCGGGCCCCGTTCGCTTCCGTGCGGGACCCATCATCGCATGGCGCTCTAGTTCCGCGCTCCACCCGGGTGGGGTGCGGCGCTCTGGCGAGCCGTTTCTTGGTTGGGAGTGGGGTTACGAAGACCGAGCCGACGACACGAAACCAGCGTTTGTGCTGGAACGACGCGAGAGTCTTTCGGTCTCGGCGGAGACCAGACAGCGATGAGCGGCGCCGTCCCGGCCCTGGGCGGGGACGGCGCGGAAGGGCGTTAGTCCTCGATCAAACGGACTTCGCCAGCGCGTGGACCTTTGCCCGAGTCCTCGGTGGTGAAGTCCACTCGTTGGCCTTCGCGTAACAACTCGAACACCGCTCCGCGAACGGAACTGCGGTGAAAAAAATGCTCAATTCCGCCCTCGTCACGGATGAAGCCAAAGCCTTTGTCAATCAACAGACGCGCGATAGTGCCGCTGGCCATACCCTACTCCTCCGATACCCGAACCCCGGTTGCGCTTTCACGGCGCACAGACGCGACGCGCAACGCTCCGGGACCTGACGGACACTGCCGCCCGTTTGCGCCGGGTCGGCAAGGGACAACCGCCAGAACCTCCCGCAACTCCCTGACGAGCGCAGGCTAATTGAGTGCATCGCCGACGACGCGTGTCGCGAAACGGCGCACCCAACCCAAAATAGACGGCAGAGGCACACGACGAATCGTCGTATGAGACTGGTCCTCCATCTTGAGATGCGTCATCTTAATGAGTTTGGTTGATAGAAGTCAAGCGTTCGATTGGCCCGACCGGCGTCCCGAATCATTTCGTCGGGGTGATACCCGTTCCGTGAGTGGTAGGCTCCGCGTAGACCGTACCGGCACGGGGTTGGCCTGGTGCCGGCACCGCCGGCTACTTGGCAGGCGGTGGGGGAGTTGTCTCCGCTGCCGCCGGTTTGTCAGGCGCTGCGGTCGTGGCCACGGCTGGTTTCGCCGGTTTATCGGCCGGAGCCGCGCCGACCGCCGCTACCGGTTTGGCGGCTGGCTTTGGCGGTTTGACAGCCGGATACGTGGTCCAAAAGTGGCGATTACACTGCGGACACTCCCAGAACTGTTGGGCGGGCCACGGATCTTCGGGAGCCGGGTCCGTCAGCTCCATCTGGGCCCCGCACCGCTGACAACGAACGCTGACGTCTGGGTGGTTCATGGCGAGACAGATTGTAGTGTTCCGCCCCAACGATTCGCAACCCGACTCCTGGGCGGGGCACTCCGGCGGGCGGCGTTGCTCCTCGATCACAGATGCCCGATCTGCTCCCTCGTCGCGCCTTGCCAGCCGGGCGTCGCACCCAGGAGTCGCGCAAGCCGACCCTTCGACGTAAAGTGTTCCCATGATTCCAGGCGTGATCCTGGCCGGCGGTGCGTCGTCTCGTATGGGGGGACGTCCGAAAGCGCTGTTGCCGACGGGCCGCGGGGATGAGACGTTCCTGGGCCGCATCGCATCGACGCTTGTGGCCGGCGGCGTCGACGAGGTGGTGGTGGTGACCGGGTATCACGACCAGGCGATCAGTCGGCTCGTCGAAGCGTTGCCAACACCGGTGCGTCTAGTGAGAAACCGGAGCCCGGAAGAGGGACAGCTGTCGTCCCTCTTGGTCGCGTTGCCGACCGTCGATCATCCACAGGTCCGAGCCGTCGTCGTGACCCTCGTCGATCTGCCGCTTATTTCGGTGTCGATTGTGCGAGCGGTGTTGGATGGGTATCGACGCACTGGGGCTCCCCTTGTGCGTCCCGAGCGCGACGGGCGCCACGGGCATCCGGTGCTCTTCGACCGATCGCTGTTCGACGAATTGCGCGCGGCCGACCCTGAGCACGGCGCGAAGCCGGTGGTGCGAGCGCATGCTGCTCAGGGACTGGACGTCCCGACCAAGGACGATGGTGCGTTCACGGATATCGACACCCCCCAAGACTACGAGCGCGTGTTCGCCCGCCCGCTGTCGCCGGCGCCGGACTAGGGCAGTCTCTGAAGCGCGCAGGAGATTGCGCCAGTTAGCGTTTCTTCATTTCCATCGCTTCGCGGACCAGCCGGCCGAACCTACGGTCCTTCTTCTGGTCTCGGCGCTGGCACACACCACGTCGACGCCAAGCCGGGCCGACAGCTCGCGCCGAACATCGCCTAGTTCTTCGCTGTCGTACCCTGGAAGGTCTGCCTTGTTGAGTACTGCCACCGGCGTGGCACCGCGCGGCCACGTAGCGCTCCATCCTGCGTGGATTGAGGCCTCGACGTTCCAGCTTTTCCGTGGTCGCGAAGGCGGACACCACAAACACCACGTCGAGATTGGACGCGATGAGCTGCTCGCGCCCTTCTGCGCCGACCGCGCCTCGCCGGAGTACCGTCGCGCGCTCCGCGATGGTTCCAATTCGGTCAGGGTCGACGGCGTCCAACGTGACCCAGTCCCCGACCGCTACCGGCCCCGCGGGCGGGCGGACACGCTTGTGGGCTACGGCGCTGTCCAGACACACGCCGAGCACCGTGCACTGCCCCCGGTCTACCCGGCAGATTCGCCAGGGCATGGCATCGCCGTCGTCGGTCAGCAGTTGCTGAAGCGTGGCGCCCTTGAGGCCGAGCCGGCGCAGCGCAGCGTAGCGAATCGGGTCTACGGCCCGATTATGACCTGAACCGGCGCGACCAGTTGACCCGGGCGTCCAACTCTTCAACTGGACCGACCGGGTTCAGCGTAGCGGGCAAAGCAATGGTACGAAGGTGACGGGCGTCGGCGTCGCCCTCAGCGCCTACTCGGCCGGCGCCACAGGGGTCGATGGGGGCGAACTCGGCTGCCGCGCTCGATGCTCGGCGGAAGCTGCGAGAGATCGCGGCACGTGATCTGGGCGGGTCGCTGAGCGACTGCGAAATTGGCGGCGAGCGGGTCTATCGCCGAGACAATCGGTTGAGGGGATTGAGCTTCGCAACGGCCGCGCAACGAGCGATCGATCTCGGTGGCCGTCGGTCGTCGTCGCTGGGGGTTGCTGGTTGCGAAGCGGTTCTATAGCAACCGGCCACCGAGCAAACCTGCCGGATCCGTTCGCGCCGGTCGGCGCGAACGGAATCGGCGAGGTCACGGTAGGCGCCGGGTCGGGCGCGGTCGTCAACGCCATCGCGGACGCGCTGGGGCAGGAGGCCAGCGATTTCTTCCGGACGCCGGTGACCCGAGACATGATCCTGCAGAAGCTCGAGCAGGCGCCTCTCGGTCACAACCGCCTCACCGCGCACGTCTAGCGCGCCGGTGTTTTCGATCGAGGTCAGGCCACCCAAGGTCCGGGTGGCCTGCCAGCCGAACCTCGACGTGTTGTAAGGGGCGAGCAAAGGATGGTGGACCAGAGGGGGTTCGAACCCCTGACCTCGTGAATGCCATTCACGCGCGCTCCCAACTGCGCCACTGGCCCATCGGTAAACATTGTATGCTCGCCTCAGCCTTCCAAGCAATTAACCGCGCGAGTGCTCAATACTCGCTGAACATACGTTGAATCTCGTCATGCTCCGAGCTTTCGGTCAGGGCCAGCATCAGCAGCACGCGGGCTTTGACGGGAGCGAGGTCTTCACCCGAGACCCCGCGGCGCCTCGTATCGGCGGCGGGGCTATCGTTTGTCTGGTTGGTTCTGGGCCCCCGTGGTGCAATACGTCCACTACCCGTCCTGGTGGTCATCACCACGCTGACGCCTTGCTCCAAGGCGTAGCTCACCGCTTCGCGCTGGCCCGCGCTGACCGCCCCGGCGCCGGCTCCAGCGATGACAAGACCGTCGGCGCCCAGATCGACCGCGGCACGGATCAGATTGCCCGAAGCCCCCTGGTAGGACATCACGACATCCACGCGTGGTAGACGCGTGATCCGTCCGACGTTGAACTCGGTGCCGGCGGTGTGGCGCTGCTCCGGCCGGCGATAGTAGATGATGCGATCCCGGGCCGCGGTGCCAAGTATCCCGTAGCCGGGCGACTCGAATGTCTGCAGGTGTGTCGCGTGGGTCTTGGTGACGTCGCGGGCGGAGTTGATGTCGCCATTGAAGACGACCAGCGTGCCCCGCCCTCGCGATCCGGCGTGGCCGGCCACCCTGAAGGCCTGCCGCAGGTTCGCGGCCCCATCGTAGCCCAGGGTGTCGGGCCGGCGCATCGCGCCCACCACCACCACCGGGCGCGCGGCGCGGACGGTCAGGTGTAGAAAATAGGCGAGTTCTTCGAGCGTGTCGGTGCCGCTGGTGACGACGATGCCGGCCAGGTCGCCATCGTCGCGGAAGACGGCGTTGAGACGGCGGGCCAGCCGCAGCCACTGGTCGAGCGCGACCGCGCTGCTGGCGATGTTGGCGAACTCCTCCGTTTCGACTTCGGCGAGTTCGTCGAGGTCGGGCACCAGAGCTACCAGTTCATCAGGGGAGAGCCGGTCGCCCGGCCGGTTCGAGATGGTGCCGCCGGTCGTAATCAGGCGTACACGCGGGGGCTCCGCGGTGGCTGTTTCCAGGACCGGAGTCCAAAACAGCACCCCGAGCGACACGAGCCCGACCGGCAGGAGGCGGCGCCACATGGTTCGGTACCGCGCCGGCTCGCCACAATGGCCCGGGCTGGCGAGCAACAGCGTAAGGCTCCGTACTATACCGGAAATGTCGGCGGTTGGTGGGCGAGCGTGAGCCAGTTGGTCAGCTGCTGCACGGCTTGTTCGGCCGTGGTGCCGTAGAACGGCATCAACGCGGTCGAGCCGCCGGCGGTGCTCACCAGGTACGCGCGCCACCGCTCCGGATCGACGAGCATCGCTTCGATCTGGTACGTGCGTCCGTTGATGGACTGTTCGATGCGATGGACGGTCACGACTGTCGAAAGGGCGTCGGGTTGATGATGACGATGGGGACGAAACGGATTCTAGTCACTTGGCGCGTGTCGGCAACAGCGAAGGAAAGTACGAAGGCTGCTCCACATCGCGGCCGATCGCACCTTCGCTGGCTGGTACCGGGCACAGAAATATTTTCGCCACACCGACAATTCACAGGCGATGCACAGACTATCCACAACTTTTCCACAGCGTCTCGAAAGGCCCCCGAAGCGGCCCGTGACGAACCGGTGCCCGGAACGAAGTACACTCCGAAGCCAACCCGGTCGACTCAGTTTTCAGCCATCTGGACTCGCCGTGATCACGCCCCGACAGACCCGACTGTTCAGCACCGCGGATCTGGCGAGCTTCCAGCGAACGATCGTCTCCTGTCTCGCGGAGACCAGCGCGTGGGACCGCCGAGCGTCGGCGGTCGTCGTGCCGTCCCATGCCGCCGCTGACCAGCTACGGTGGACGTTGGAGCAGCATGCGTTGGACGCCGGCGGTGCCCAGGTGCTGCCGCGGTTGCTCACTCGCGACGAGCTCTATCTGGAGTTGCATCGCCGGAGCGATGCGCCACCGCCCCTGTTGAGTGCGATTGAGCGGCTGGTCTGCGGTCGGGCGGCGGCGGACGAGGCCATGGCCTCCGGTATGGACCCGCCTTTTCGACTCAGACCCGGGTTGGTGAGCGAGTTCCTGGGGTTGTACGACGAACTGCTCCGGCGACATCGGTCGGTCGACACCTTCGAACGGCTGTTGGTTGACGAGTTGGACCCGAGCGCCGAGTTCGACCGTGGCGCCAGACGGATGCTGCGGCAGACGCGCTTCCTGGCCGCCATGTTCCGTGCCTACGAGCGGCGTGTGCTCGCCACCGGCGGGCTGGATGAACACGGACTCCGCCGTCTGGTATTGGACCGAGGATTGCGGCGCCCATTGCGGCAGGTGGTGGTCACGGTGTCCGACCGCGCCGCCGGTGCCGATGGGTTGTGGTCGGGCGACTTTGATCTGCTGTCGCGGTTGCCGGACCTGGCCCGGCTCGACCTGGTCAGCACCGCGACCCTGCTCGATGCGGGGCTGCGCGAGCGGCTCAACGAGCTGCTGCCGGGCGTGGACGAAACGCACGTCGAGTCGTCTGGCGGGGGCGTGCTGCGGCTTGTGACCCCGGCGGACGGGTCAGGACATCGGCATCACACCTGGCGCGATCGCGAGGAGGAACTCCTGGCGGTGGTCCGGGACGTCAAGCGGCGGCCGCCCACGCACCGAACCGCGGTGGTGTTTCAGCGGCCGCTGCCGTATCTGTATCTCGCGGGTCAGATTTTTCCCTCTGCCGGGGTGCCGTATGAAACCCGCGACACGTTGCCACTGGCGGCCGAACCGTTCGCAGCCGCACTCGATGTGGTGCTGTCGTTCGTGGCGTCCGGATACGCGCGGCTGCCGTCCATCGAGCTGTTGCGGAGTCCGCACCTGTGTTTTGAACATGACGGGCGTGCGCTCGAGTGGGGCGCGGTGAGTGCGTTGGATCGGGCGTTGTTCGAGGCTCGCTATGTCGGTGACCGGGCCCATCTTCATCGTCTGGCTGCCGACTGGGGCGCCGTCGGCAAGCCGAGGCGCGAAGCGGCAGCCCTTCCGGCCGCGCTGGCCGCGGCCGCGGCCGCTGACGAGCTCGACGAGCTGGCGCGTCCCGGGGCGTCAACCAGTTTGCTCGAGTGTCTACTGCGCTTTCTGCGGGCTCATCGCGCCCCGCCGCCCGCCGACGCCGAGACCGACGCGCGCGAGTTGCGAGGACGAGCCGCCGTGGTGGGCATCGTCCGCGACCTTCGCGACGCGCACCTCCGGCACGACGACCCGGTCACGGACCTGCCGGGGTTGACCTCCACCTTGCGCCGTCTGATCGAGGGAGCAACGTTCGCGGCGCCGAGTGGCGAGGGCGGGGTCGTACTGCTGGATGCGGGCGCCGCTCGGTACGGCGTGTTCGACAGCGTGTTTCTGGTCGGGCTGTTGGACGGCGAATGGCCGGAGCGTCGGAGACAAAGTTCCTTGTATCCGTCCTCGTTGCTATCTCAGCTGGGCTGGTCGCATGACATCGAGCGATTGCGCGCGGCGAGGGCCGGTCTGGCCGACCTGCTCGGTCTGGCGAGCGCCCGCGTGACGGTGTCGACGGTGGCGTTCGAAAACGACGCCGTGGTGGCCGGTTCCGCGTTGCTCGAAGACCTTGAAGACACGCCGTTGCCGCTGGTGCCGGAGTCGTGCCCGGTGCGGCCGGCGACGGCCGAGGCGGGACTGACTGAGATGCCGGAAACGGTCCATCTGCGGGAGGAGCCGGCCGAGTGGCTGTCACTCAGACTGCGTGGTGGCACAGTCGCGCCCGAACGCTACCGGGGCGTCACCGATCCCCGGGCGCCTGTTCAGTACGCGGTCAGCGCGGTCGAGCGGTATCTCAGCTGCCCCTTCAAATACTTCGCCTCATCGGTCCTCCAACTCGGAGAGGAACCGGACGACGAGCTGATCATGAGCCCGCGTACCCGTGGCCGATTCGTGCATGAGGTGTTGCGTGCGTTTTTCGAGCGGTGGCAGCAAGACGGCAGTGGCCCGATCGATGTGGATCGACTGGACGAGGCGCGGGCCATGGCGCGGGCGACGGCCGAGGAGCAGCTGGCCACCCTGCCGTCGAGCGACCGCGCCGTGGAACGGGTCTGGCTGCTGGGGTCTCCGGCTGGCACCGGTGTGATAGACCGGTTGCTGACGTTGGAGGCCGAACGTCCGGGTGGGGTGGTCGAGCGTCTGCTCGAGTATCGATTCGACGGCGAATATCAATTCGAGGGCGAGGGAGGCGCACGATCGGTCCGGGTCCGGGGCATTGCCGACCGTATTGATCTCCTTGACGGCGGCCGGCTCCGGGTCATCGACTACAAGACCGGGCATGCCCCCGCCCGGGGTCAGGCGTTGCAGCTTCCCGTCTATGGACGCTGCGCGGAGCAGGAGCTGGACGGGCGTCACGGAACCACGTGGGAAGTCGACTCAGCCGCCTACCTGGCATTCGGCGAGGCGCGGGCCTGGGTGCCGCTCGATCGGCGGCGGGATATCCGCCAGGTGGTGTCCGAAGGTGAGGATCGGTTCCTCGCCGCGGTGGACGAGATCGAGCAGGGGCAGTTTCAGGTGCGTCCCTCTGAACCGTATCGCTGCGTCTACTGCGAATACTCCACCGTGTGTCGGAAGGACTACGTCGGCGATGACTGACCAGTTGCCGTTGTTCGACCACGGTGATTCGCCGGACCCGTCGCCCGCCACGGAGGCCAGGGACGAGCCGACGCTCGAGGACGCGCCGGCGCGGATGTTTGCGACCAATCCGGCCAACAACGTCGTGCTCGAAGCCTCCGCCGGTACCGGCAAGACGACCGTGCTGGTGTCGCGGTATGTGAATCTGCTCAGAGCGGGCGTCGACCCGTCCAATATTCTCGCCATCACCTTCACGCGCCAGGCCGCCGCGGAGATGCGTGATCGCATCATCCGCGAACTGCGGACGTCGGCCGAGCGCACCCGCGCGGACCAGCGCCGCTGGCAGGAGTTGCGCGACCGCCTGGGCGAGATCGCCATCAGCACCATCGATGCGTTCTGCCTCTCGTTGCTACGTGAGTTTCCGTTGGAGGCGGACCTCGACCCGGCGTTCGGGATGGCTGATGAAACCGAGGTGCCGCGTCTTGTGCAACAGGCGCTCGACCGCACGTTGGCGGTCTGTGGGTCAGTGGCGGCGGACGACGTGAACGTGGCGATGGTGCTGGCCCGCCTGGGTGCGGGCCGGGTCAGGAGCGGATTGGCTCATCTGCTCGAGCGCCGGCTGGTGGCGTCGGCCGCCTTGCAGCGTTTTCTGGCGGGCGCGCCCCGCGATCTGACGGCTCAGGTCGCCTGTCGCCGCGGCGCCCTCGAGATGGCGGATACGGTGGAGCGGGTCGACGGCGGACTGGCGCGCTTTCTCGCCGACGGTCCCGTCGAGCACCCCCGGTTCGCGATACTGGCGAGAGAGTTACGACAGCTTCGGGCGCTGTCCGATGGTGACCCCGAGCGTGTGCGCTCGACGTTGGATCGGGTGCGCGAGTATTTCCTCACGCAGGACGGGAAGCCCAGGCAACGATTTACCGGATTCCGGTCCGACCAGTGTCGGAGCCCTGAGGCGTGGCGGTGCCACACGGTGGCCGGCCGGCAGATCGCGCCGGACGTCGCCGCCGCCCTGGCGCGGTTCGACCGCGACCTCAACGTGGTGCTGGCCCGCGGCGCGCAGCGCATGTTTGCCATCGCGGCGACTGAATACGAGCGGGAACTTGCCGCCCGGTCGGTGCTGGACTTCTCGGACGTGTTGCAGCGTGCGCTGGATTTGCTGCGGCGCATGGACGAGTTTGCGCAGAGCCGATACCGGCTCGAGTCGCGCTATCACCATGTGCTGGTCGACGAGTTTCAAGACACCAGCCGCGCCCAGTGGGAGCTGGTCTCGCTGTTGGTGCAGTCGTGGGGAGAGGGGTTCGGGCTCGTGCACGACGCACCGGTGCCCCCGTCGGTCTTCGTGGTCGGCGACCGCAAGCAGTCCATCTACGGATTTCGTGATGCCGACGTCAGTGTGCTGCACGATGCCGCGGCCTACATCGAGACGTTGCGACCAGACGGTGATGCGCGACGGTCGATTTCGCACAGTTTCCGGGCCGTGCCGTTGCTCCTGGCGTTCGTCAATGATCTGTTCGGGAGCATCGAAAAGGTGGATCGGGAGCGCGACGGGTTTCGCTACGACCCATCGGACCGGTTTCCGGTGGCGACTGATGTGGCGCTTTCGGTCGATGGTGCGCAGGCCCAGACTCCTCTTGGTCTTGTGCTCGGTGACACGGTCGAGGACTCGGCGGCTCGGGTGGCCGATGAAATCACGCATCTGCTCGCGACCGGGACGGTGCGCGACCGCGACACCGGCGTGGCCCGTCGGGCGACGCCGGGAGACATTGCCATCCTCTTCCGGTCGCGCGCGACCCACCGCGAGTTTCAGGCGGCGCTTGAATCGCGAGGGATCCCGGCCTTTGTCTACAAGGGGCTGGGATTCTTCGACGCCGATGAGATCAAGGACTACCGCGCCTTGTTGCGCTTTCTCGCGGAGCCGACTTCCGAGCTGCGCACTGCCGCCTTGCTCCGGTCAAGGCTGGTGCGGGTCACCGACGCCGCACTGGCCGCGATGGCTGGTCGGTTGTCGACGACATTGCTCGCCGACGAGGCGCCGTCCCTGCTCGATACCCTCCATCCCGTTGACCGGGCGCTGCTGATTCGGTTGCGAGCCAGCGTTGGGCGATGGGTCGCGGCCGTCGATCGCGTTCCTGCGGCCGAGCTGCTCGACCAGATCTCCGCCGATTGCGCCTACGCGTTCGAGCTACGTGGCCCCCGCCTGATACAAGCGCGGGAGAACCTGAAGAAGATGCGCGGTCTTGTCAGGCGCGTGCAGAACCGGGGGTTCGCGACGCTCGCGCGAATAGCCGACCACGTGGATCGGCTCTCAGGCGACGTATCGAACGCGGTGGTGGACGCGTTCGATGCCGTCAATTTGATGACGGTGCACGCCGCGAAGGGGCTCGAATTTCCGGTCGTATTTTTTGTCGAGCTGGCGCGGGGGACCGGAGGGGGCGCGCCGGCCATTCGGGTGGTGGCCGACGACGGAAACGGCGATCCGTCGGTATCCGTCGCCCCATTCCGGTCCGCCGCAGACGACGACCGACGGGCTCGCGACCGCGAGGAGACAAAGCGGCTGCTGTATGTGGCGACCACGCGAGCGCGCGACCGACTCTATCTGTCGGCTACGAGGACGGATGGTGCCGTCAAGGTCGGGTCCGGCAGTTTCGCGACGGTGCTGCCAAAGTCGCTCGTCAACGACCTCTTCACCGCCTCCGGGGAGGAGCAGGTCGCGCGCTGGTCTGGCCCGGCTGGTCCTGACAGTCACCCGCGGTCACATACGTTTTCGCTGGTCGGTTCCCCGTCCGTCGGCCCCGACTCACCGCCGGCCGCAGTGGAGGCGACGGCGTCGCCCGAAGGGCTGCTGGGCCCGTGGCGACCGAGCGTCGGGTTCCCTCGGATACCGGTGACCGGGCTTGCGGCCGTCGGGCCCGCTGAGGCGCCTGACCCCGGTGCGGGGTCTGGTCCGGTTGTCGGGCGTCTGGTGCATCGGCTGCTGCAACGGGCCGGCGAGACCGGCGTCGGAGCCGATGCCGACCTGGAGTCCCGGGTTGTCGACCTGATGACCCGTGAGGAGCGTGCGAGATCTGACTCGCGGGGTCTGGTGCTGGACGCCGCCGCGGTGTTCAGGCGAGCATTGAGTCGGCCCCAGGTGACCGAGTTGCTCCAGGGCGACTGCCTGTTCGAGGTCCCGTTCTCTATGCGCCGCGATGACCTGGCCCAGGATGAAGACCTCGGACGGGCTCAAGACGATGACGTCGGCGGAGGACCCGTGGTTCTGCGGGGCACCATCGATTGTCTGTTGCGGCGTGAGGACGGGCGCCTGACTGTCATTGAGCTGAAAACGGGTGCGGCGCGTCCACACCACGAGCGCCAGCTCTCTTTGTACCTGGATGCGGCTCGCGCCCTGTTCCCGGAGACCAGCGTGGACGGTACGGTCGTATATCTGTGAGGCGCCGGTGAGGCCGGTCCTCACCAATCTCTTCTCAGGGCACTAGCTCCCGGCCATCTGTCGCGGTCCGACGTCTAACTCGGTGTAGGTCGACGAGGCGGTCGACTCTACTTTGAGAGGGAACGGATGTTGACACCGCAAGTTGGGCCGTCGTCGGCTGGAGCCCTATTCGAGCTCAGCGGATTCGCCGCGCTGCTGTGCGGTTGTGTCGCCGGTGGGTATGTGATGCGGTCGCTTGAGCTGGATGTTGTCGCCTGGAAGTGAAGGGGCCGCATTGCACGGCCGGGCACCACACCACAGGTTCGCTGCTGGCGTCGGACGATGTGGTCGGTCGGTTTGCGGTCGTTCGCGTTTAGGGGAAATTGTTCACACGGGCCACAGATCTCATTGTGGCGCACGGCTTGAGCCGTGCGATCGCAGGTCTGAAGGCCTGCGCCACAGAGCCTCCTCGCCCGGAAACCCTAAGTGCGGATAAGCACGGGGTCGGCGGCGAGCTTGTCGGCCCACGCGCGAGCGTTCGATTCGGCTTCGTCCCGCGTCTGGCCGCACAGAAGCACCGAGTCCAGCGGCTTGTCACTGCCGTCTCTCGTGACCCAGGCGACCCAGCGGGCGCCGCGTGACTCCGTCTTGATCCCGAAGTCGTTCCTGTCAATCGTCATAGCCGGCAGCATCCTATCTCAACTCGCGGCGCATCAGGGCGAAATGTGAGGCAGATCCTGCCGTTCGGCGCCGGGCGGAAGGGCGCGGATTGCGCGTCCGTTTCCTATTCTCATACAATCACTCGTGGCCGTGCACTCACTCAGGCGACCAATTTGGTCTCCCACCTTGCACGACTTCGACGAGAGGAGCTACCTGATCAATGGGATTGACCTGCCCGAACTGTGGCAATGAAAAGAGCTTCCTGGCCAAGACGCTACAGATGCACGTCGTACAGGCGGGCGGGGAAGAGCTCGAACTTTCGGAACAGACCCCACCGGCGATGCTTGAGCTGCTCTGCGACGATTGTGACACTGAACTCGACTTCGCCACCCTCGACGCTGACCAGCGCCGCGAGATGCTTCTGCTGGTGGGAGCCGGCTAACCCGCCGCCCTACGGTCGGCGATAACCGCAGATCAGACACTGCCAGCGGTTGGTCTGGTCGTTGGCCATCGGCGAGTCGTCCGGGTGTGACGATTGCACGAGCGTCTGCCACGGCGGAGTGCCGGGTTCGAGAATGCCATCGCAATCCGGACAGGTGCTGAGCGTTGTGGCACGGCGCCCCGCGGGGGCTCAGGCTGCGGCATGGGCCGACCCTACCATCGGGGTCTTCGGTTGACAAGGCTGGAGAACGGCTCCTATCGTAAAGACTCGGGTCGAAACCGATAGACTCACTGCGCCCGGGCGCTGAGGGCCAATGCACGAGCATTACAGGCGGCTGGGGTTGCCACCATCCGCTGGTCTCAACGAGGTCCGGCGTGCCTATCGTGAACTGGCGCGGCGGTGTCGTCCCCACGGGGGCGACCACGGCCTACCTGCCGCCTCACCGGGTCGCCTGGCCTCGCTGCATCGCGCGTATGAGACGTTGACCGAACAGGGTCGAGCCTCTGGTGGCGTTGTCGACACGTTGCGACCGGGCTCTGGTCGAGAGCCTGCGTTCGCCGACGAGATCGACATCGATTTCCCATCCGTTTCGAGCCTGGTCGGTCGTATGCAAGCCTCGTTCTTCGGTTCGGCCCAGAGTGATCCCCTCTCAGCCGAGGTCTGTCTGACCCCACGGCAAGCTATTACCGGGGTGCAGGTGCCGATCGACGTCTCGCTCTCACACACGTGTCCCGTGTGCGGTGGGCGCGGTGAGGTCTGGCTGGAATCGTGCGGAGCCTGCGTGGGGAGCGGGGCCGGGCTGTTGCCCCATCAGCTCCAACTCGTGGTGCCCCCTGGGGTCCGGCATGGCACCTGTCTGCGTTTCGATGTCACGCGGCCCTACGCCCCGGTGACCCGGATGCAGGTCCGCATCTCCATCCAGTAGCACCCGCCTGGCTCGCGTGGGTCGAAGAGGCTGTGGCTTCGCGGTGACCGGCTGTGTGCTCAGGTCGGCGGATCAGGCGTGCCGCGCGGGGTCCACGGGCCGCAGCGAGCGAGGCGACCCAGCGTCAGACCGGCGCCTTTCCACAGACCGTGTCGCTCGATGACCGCGTGGCTGTAGTGACTGCAGGTGGGCGCGAACCGACACGTGGCACCTGAGGTGGGGAGCAAGGCTGGCAGGCTCTGTTGATACCACCTGATGCCGGCCAGCGCCCATCGGACGCCGACCTGTTGGTCGGGACCGCGGCGACCGTCCGCCACGGCGAAGGCCGCCCCGAGCGCAAGAACCAACACCCACGCCACGCGGCGTCGTCCGGGACGTCGTGGCACGTTGTCGGTCATCTGCGGCCTCCCGCCCGAGATGCCTGCCTCCCACGGAAGCCGCCGGAGCGCGTGGGAAGCAGCTGCGGGCCTGATCGTTCTCTAGAACTTGTCCGCGAAGTCGCTCAGTCCCGGGACCAAGAGGCGCTCACCCTTCAGGGCCTTGGCGATGCACACGACGTGGAACACGAGGATACCAAGCTGCGCCAGGGGGACGAGCAAACAGCCAAGCCCGCCGGATAGTCCACTCAGGATGCCGATTGCGATGAAGGCCGCGATTTCCGAGCCGAGCAGGACCAAGCCATGCTTCGCGTGCCAGCGCACGTCCTTGTCGTCTTGCTCTGTCAAGAGCGGGATCAGCGCCAGTATCCATAGATAGGAGAGGACGATCATGACGCTGCGATTTGACGACGCGGGTGCCGCCGGCGGCGTCGGGGGTGTCACAGGTGGCGGTGGTGGCGGTGTCGCTTCAGGTCTCTGATCATCTGTCATCTGGCACGTCCTCCATCTGCGGGGCAGTCTGACACAATGGTGCGGCTCTGTCACCGAGGCGGTGCCGCGGGCGCCTTGTCACGGTTTCCACAAAGTGACTAAGCTGGAAGACCGGTGACCTGACGGAGCACGATGGCGTGCGCGGGGTGGCCAGAGTACGAGGGTGTGTTCCGATGAGTACAGGGATTGTCGAGTCGAGTGCGGTGCTCGAGGCGCTCAAGGTCGTCCAGGATCCCGACCTGGGTCGAGACATTGTGACCCTCGACTTTGTGAAAGAGCTACGCATCGACGGTGGGCAGGTCACGTTCGATATCGAACTGACGACGCCGGCCTGTCCGGTGAAGGAGCAGATGCACGATCAGGCGGTGGCGGCCGTGTCGGCGCTCGACGGGGTCACCGGCGTCAGCGTCAACATGACCGCCAATGTGCGCGCTGTCGCGTCGCCCGACGCTGGGCGGGCCCCGATCCCCGGGGTGAAGAACATCATCGCGGTCGGCGCCGGCAAGGGCGGCGTTGGCAAGAGCACCGTGGCCGTGAATCTGGCGTTGGCCCTGTCGCAGTATGGGGGGCGCGTCGGGATGATCGATGCCGACGTGTATGGACCAAATATTCCAATCATGCTCGGCGTACGCACCCAGCTCGAGACCGATGGGAAGAAAATCATTCCGGCCGAGCGGCATGGTATTCGGGTCGTGTCGATGGGGTTCATGACTGAGGACGACACCCCGATCATCTGGCGTGGACCGATGCTGCACGGGGTCGTCCAACAGTTTTTCCGGGAAGTCCGATGGGAGGAGCTGGACTACCTGGTGGTTGACATGCCGCCAGGAACCGGTGACGTGGCCCTCAGCCTCAGTCAGACGGTGCCGGTGTCGGGGGCGGTGGTCGTCACCACGCCTCAGACCGTGTCCGTCGCCGATTCACGCCGTGCCGTGGGGATGTACAGAAAGCTGAACGTGCCCACGCTCGGCATCGTTGAAAACATGAGTCACTTCGTGTGTCCGAGCTGCAACCACGAAAGCGATATCTTCGGGCAGGGCGGCGGCGAATCGACGGCCGAGGACATGGGCGTGCCGTTCCTGGGACGCATTCCCATTTACCAGCCGATACGTGAGGGAGGCGACAGCGGGAACCCGATCGTGCTCGCCGAACCAGAGTCCCCCGCCTCGCGGGCGTTCCTCGACGTGGCGGAACGCACCGCCGCTCAGATATCGATCGCCGCACTCCGTCCGGCTCCGGCCTCTGCCGCAGTTTCTTAGACGGGGCTGCGCCCCGAACCCCACGCGACCGCTCCGCGGGGATCCCGAGAGCCTCACTCCGCGGCCGCGAGGCGCGCATCTGCGCGCCTAGGCGACATCCAAGGGCGGATCGCCAGGAAACCCTATCGCCCCGTGAGCCAGGACTCGCGTTGTTGTTCCTGCGCGGCGGAAGCCTCATCCACCGGGGTCAGATCCCAGTGCTCGGACGGTCGTGAATCGATCGTGGCCGCCAGACGCATGAGTGCGCCGCGGCGGGACACCAGCACCGAGATGCCCGTGCCTGGCGGCGTCTGCGACACCCGGTCGTTCCACTCGGCGGGCAACACGCGGTAGTCATTGATGCCCAGAATCTCGTCCCCGACGTTGAAACCGGCCACGTACCCTGGGGTATCGCGCCGCACCTGCGCGACCAATCGGCGGCCGTCGGCGACACGGGTCACCAAACCGATCCAGCCTTCTTCATCGTCGTCAGGCTCATCGGCGTCCTCCGCGAATTCGAGTCCGAGCCACGACAGCGCCTCGTCGTAGTCGAGTTCCTCGGTGGAATCGAGCGCACGCGCGAACCAGGCCGACAGATCCACGCCAGCGACCTCGTCGGCTACGGTGCGAAATTGCTCTGGCGTATAGCCCCGTGGACCTGAAAAACGTTCGTAGGCCAGGCGCATCAGATCATCGAGGGAATTCCGACCCCCGGTCGCCGCCCGGATTCGCATGTCGAGTAGAAACCCGATGACCGCCCCTTTCGTGTAGTAACTGACCGACGTGTTGGGCGAGTTCTCGTCCGCGCGGTAGTACTTGATCCAGGCGTCGTAGGAGGCGAGCGCGACCGGCTGCACCTGACGCCCGGGCGTGGTCTGCAGACCGCGAATCTGCCGCGACAGTGCCTCGAGATATTCCTCGGTTGTCGACAGGTCCGCGCGGCGCACGACCAGGTCGGCGTAGTAGGACGTGATGCCCTCAACCACCCACAGGCTTTCAGTGTGGACTTCGTTCTCATAGTCGAACGGACCCAGCTCGATGGGGCGAAGTCGTTTGACGTTCCAGGCGTGAAATTGTTCGTGACTGACCAGCGCCAGCCAGCGCAGATAGCTTGATCTGGCGCTCGTGGCCCAGCGGCTCGTCATCAACAGCGTCGAGTTACGATGCTCGAGTCCACCGCCGGCCTCGGTGATCATGTTAAGGAAGACATACCGGTCGTATGGCGTCTCGCCCCACAGTCGCACTAGCTCCGCGGCAATTTTCTCGACGTCCGTCGCTGATGCCGGGCCGTTCCAGACCCCGGACTCGCCCATATTCACCAACACATGAGGTGTCCCCTCGACGGTGAACTCGTAGACGGCAGGATTGCCGGCCACGATTGGAGAGTCCACGAGGGAATCGAAGTCGGCGGCGCGATAGGCGTGTGGACCTCGGTCGGTCCGTCGGGCCAGACCGGTCCGACTCTGTGTCCATCCCTCGGGCAGCTCCAACGTGACATCGTGCGGTCTGCTGGCGTCGTCGGCCAGCGTCAGGAATGTCGGTGCGCCGTTCAGCATGGCGAAATCGGACTCGACCCAGTTGGTGCGCACCGACATCTCCCGGCCGTACACCCGATACGAGAGCTCGATGCTCGGGGCGCCGCCGGTTTCGATGGTCCAGCGGTTCTTGCGCGTTTTTTGGATGGCCAGCGGCGCGCCTTCTGGAGATCGGGCCGAGAGCCCTTCGATGTGTCGCGCGAATTCGCGGACCAGATACGAGCCGGGGGTCCACACGGCCATCATCAGTTCGATCCGATCCCGGCCGCCGGTAGGGATCTGGGCGTCGACCACCGCATAGTGCGTGTGCGGTTCAGGGAATCGGACGGTGTAGACAATCGGCTCGACAGACTGAGTGAGCACTGGGACGCCCAGGAGCGTCGCCGCCAACGTGGCGACAACCGAGAAGGCTGCCCAACGGCGTTTAGTCGTCTGTCGGCGGCAGTGAGGATCGGTCACGAACTCAGTGTAACCGTGTGACTGTCCGAGTGATAGCAGGGCCAGGACACCACCAGGTCATTGAAAACGGGTGAGTCAAGCGGCGCAGCCCCGTCTAAGTCCTAGGCTAGGAGGGTGCTGAAAACCTAGCAGGTCGCTGGAAAAGGTCCGAAGGGGTTTTCTGACGAGGCGTCTGTCTGGCAAGGCGCGAGGAGGGAGCAGCCAGGTGGGCTGTGACCGACGAAGCAACGCCGCCAGACGGGCGCCTCGTCAGAAAACCGTTCTTGAGGCGAATGCTGCGGCCCTGTGTCTCGATCAGGTTGCGCTCGCGGAGATCCTTCAGGATGAAGTTGACTGTCTCCCTGGTCAGTCCGACGAAGTTCGCGATGTCTCTCTGGCTGAGCCGGAGCGGGATGACGACCCCATCAGCGTCCTCCACGCCGTGCTCCGCTGGTTTGATCAAGACGGTGCGGGGTGGATCTCGACCGCCTTGACCGCGGCCCCGATGAGCGCGACCTTCGGCTCGAGAATCACGAATATTGGAATCTGCTCGACCAGCGATCGCATCGGACCCTTTGTCGACAAGGCGTCGAGAAAACAGGCCGACCGGAGAGCCGGCACGATTTGGGACCCAATACCTCCGCCGATGTAGAGCCCGGCGCGTGGGAGTGTCCGCAGGGCGAGATTGCCAGTCTCTGCCCCAAGCGCGGCCACGAACAGGTCGAGGGCCTCCTGGCAGGGGCCACACCGACCATTCAGCGCAAACGCGGTCACCGCGGATGGCTGCCTAGCGGCGTCGTCGGGCAACGGGCCTTGTGTGCACGTGGACGTCAGATGGGTGAAACGGTGAAGCGTGACAAGTCCCGGCCCGGAGACCACGTCTTCGAGTGCCACCCGGCCATTGGTCGCGGTCAGGCTCGCCACCAACTCGAGTTCTCGCGGCGTCCGGGCCGGGAAGTCGCTGTGTCCAGCTTCCGATGGTAGCGCGTGGTGGCACTCGCCGACCGTGTGAAGACAGGCCTCGCCAAGCCCAGTGCCGGGGGCGATCACTGCGACCGTGCCTCCCTTGACCGGCGTACCGGGCTGGATGACGGCCAACTCGGACGGGGCGAGCCAGGGGACGGCATAGGCCATCGCCTCAAGATCGTTGAGCACCCGCAGGGTCGCAAAGCCAAATCGTTCTGCCAGGTCGACGCCATCGATGCGCCACGGAACGTTGGTCAGCTGTGAGGCGTTGTTCCGCACCGGTCCGGCCACGCCGAGACAGGCGGAGACGATCGGAGGGGTTCCGGCCTGTTCGAGGAAACGGGCGATGATCGCCGCGATCCCGTCGTGCTCGAGCGTCCGGAAACGTCGGGTCGAGACCACGACCGGCCGCGGCGCGTCACACGTGAACAGACCAAGCCAGGTCTTGGTTCCCCCTACGTCGCCGGCAAGTACCAGTTGGGTCATTCTCTTGAGAACCGTCCTCGCGCGGCGCGCCGAATCGGCATCTGCCGCGACTTGACACAAGACACATTCTCATTCATCTTTCAGGTGAACAGTCACTTCTTCGAGCGATGGACGCGACCGACCACACTGACGCACCCGCCACCCCCAACACGCACGCCGAATCGTCATTCCACGGCCAGGTCGTCGTCTTCGCCGGCAAGCTCGCTTCCCTCGGGCGGCAGGAGGCTCGCGAACTCGTCGTTCAACACGGCGGCGTGGTGGTGCGCGACGTCACCGAGCGCACGACGATGCTCGTCGTGGGGGAGGGTGGGGCCGCATCGTCGGTCCCCGAATCTGGTTCACGTGGGGTGGCTTCAAGCGCGAAGGTGCGGAAAGCGGAGCAGGCGAATGCGGACACTCCCGGTCGGGTCCGAATCTTGGGCGAGGCGGACTTCTGCCGCCTGAGTGGCCGTCCATCGCCAGCCGCGCTCGACCGCCAGTATCACAGCACGCGTCAGGTCCGCGACCGGTATCCCGCGGTTCGAGAGGATTACCTCCGATATCTGGAGAAGTGGTCTCTTGTCCATCCAGTGGTTCGCGCGAAGGCTGCGCGGTATTACGGGTTTCAGGATCTCCGTGTTATCAGACAGGTCAGCGAGGGTCTGGCTGAGGGCGCGCCGTTCCGGGTCGTGCTGAGAGCGCTGGTGTCGGCCCGTGACGGGCAGTTGACGTTGGACTTCAGTCAGCGCATGGCAGAGGGGCATCCGGTCAAGGTGGTGGCCCTGACCCCGCATCGCGACGGCGAGCCGGCGTCGAGGAGCGTGGCCGAGATCGTACCCTCGTCTTCAGCCCACTTGTCATTGGCTGCGAAGTACTTTCGCGAGGGTGCCGGGCTCGACGAAGGCAGCGAGGGCGACCAGGAGCACGCCCGGTTGGCCTATCGCAAGGCCCTCCTGCTTGATCCCAACCTGGTGCCGGCCCTCGTCAACTTTGCCAACCTGTACTACGCGAGGGACGAGCTCGTGGAGGCCCAGGCGCTCTACGAGCGCGCCATGCATCTGGACGGGGAGTGTTTCGAGGCATATTTCAATTTGGGGAACATCCACCACGACCTGGGGCGTTATCTAGACGCGCTCGAGCACTACCGGGTGGCGATCGCGATCAATCCGGAGTACGCGGACGCCCACTTCTACCTGGCCGTCACGCTTGAGAAAATCGGGCACTCGACGGAGGCGAAAGCGCACTGGCGCACCTACCGAGATCTTGCGCCGCAGGGTGAGTGGGTCGAACTGGCGAGGGAATTCAGCGAGTAGGTGAGACTAGTAACCGTAGTCGTCTTCTTCGGGGCGAGGACGCTTCTTTGGGGTGCGACGCAGCTTGTATAGCGCGCAATCGGGGCACCACGCCTCCGGGGCGAACCCGAGCTTCCCAGCGTAGGGGAGCACATCACGATTTGAGCAGTATTCCTGTTCATCGACCTTGGCGTGCCACCGACAGGCCTTGAAACGGGCTTCCGCCGGGCTCGGTTCCGGCTCAGAGTCCTGAACCTGCTCAGGTGCCGGAACCGGCTCAGTCGACGGAACCGGCTCAGTCGATTGAGCCACCGGTTTGGGAGGTTGGTCGGAGTCGTCGGATATCACCCTGCCTGACCCCGCAAAGACACGCCGCGTATGTCCAGATCGATCGACGCCTTCAGCGCCCGCACGGCCGGTAGCTCGTCGGGTGCCGCGAGCGTCAGCGCGGCGCCCTTCGCGTCGAGGCGAGCGGTACGGCCAACCCGATGAATGTAGGTGTCGCGATTGGGCGGGACCTCAAAGTTCACGACACACTTGATGTCATCGATGTCGAGACCTCGAGCCGCGACATCGGTGGCGACCAGTACCCGATAGCGCCCGCTCCGGAAACCGCCGATGGCGGCGAGGCGCAAACTCTGTGACCGGTCCGCGTGTAACGACGTCGCCTTGATTCCGGCGCTCGACAACGCTCGCGCCAGCCGCTCCGTTCCCCGTTTGGTGTTGACGAACACCAGTACCGAGCCGGGAGTTTTCATGAGAAATGAAGTCAGCCAGGTGGTCTTGCGTGCCGTCGGCACCTGCTCCACGGCATGCGAGATACCATCGGCCGGTGCACCCCGGCGCCCGATCTGGACGTAGGCGGGGTCGTTGGCCAACTCCTTGAGCGGGTTCAACACGAAGTCAGGGATGGTGGCTGAGAACAAGAGGGTTTGACGCGCCCGGTCCGGCAGACTGGCGACGATCCGTCGCACGTCCGGCCAGAACCCCATGTCCAGCATCCGGTCCGCCTCGTCGAGGATGAGCGTGTGGACACTCGCGAACGCCGGGATGCCGCCACGCAGGTGGTCCAGGAGCCGGCCGGGCGTCGCCACCACGATGTCCACCCCGGCCCGCAAGGCCTGGGCCTGCGAGCCGATTGGTGTGCCGCCGAACACCGGGGCGCTGGTCAGCCCCGTGTGGTACACAAAGCCCTGCAGGTCGTCCTCGATCTGGACGACGAGCTCGCGGGTCGGCCCGAGCACGAGCACTCTCGTGCGGCCGCCCGGCGTTCCATTGTCCGGACTCGGCTCCTTGAGCAGCCGGTTGAGCACCGGAAGCAAGAATGCGCCGGTCTTGCCGCTTCCGGTCTCCGCGCTGGCGATCAAGTCGCGGCCCGCGGAGACGATCGGATAGACGGCCGCTTGAATCGGGGTGGCGTCGGTGAATCCCCGGTCCCGCACCCCGAGGGCCAGTTGCGGGTCGAGATCGAGCTGATCGAACGGGATCGATTCTGCCTCGACCACCGCCGCCGGCATGATGAGTTCGGCGGCCGGTGCCGCGAAGTCTGCCGGCGACCGGTCTGGTCTACGGGATGAGCCGCGGCCGACTGGACGGGATCGCCGCCGCGGTCGCGCGTGCGTGGTATCGGAATTCAAAATGTCGGTTCTAGCGAGCGCGGAAAGTAATGATGCCGCGGACTGGATCGTAGGGTGAGACGCCGACCGTGACCCGGTCGCCGGGGACGACCTTGATGCGAAAACGCCGCATTCGACCACTGAGTTGGGCGAGCACTTCGTGCCCGGCGTCACACTGAACCCGGTAGAGTCCACCGCTATGGACCGCTGAGACCGTGCCTTGTACGTCTATCAGATCGTCCTTCGCCAAATAATCTCCTCTATCGGCCAGTTTCGCACATCGGCCGGAACTTTGCAAAAACTGGGCCGCTCTTTACATGCCCTCCACAGCGGCCTCGAGTTCGCTCGCCAGCGACCGATAGTTGTCGCCGTGGAGTCTCAGGTGGGGTCCGAATCTGACCGTGACGCGACCGGGACGAGCCATACGCTGACCTTCTCCCCACACTGCGTCGAGGCCCCGGAGCCGCACCGGCACGACCGGCACGCCGAGGCGCGACGCGATCATGGCGGCCCCTGCCTGGAACGGGGCGAGCGTGTCCCCCGACACGCGCCGTCCTTCCGGGAAGATGATCAGGGAGTTGCCGGCGCCGATCAGTTCGCCAGCGTACCGGAGCGCATGACGCGTGCCGGCTTCCCGCTGCGGCAGGGGGAAGGCATTGAACAGCCCGGTCGACAGGTAGTAGTTGAGCCCATTGGTTACCCGTGCCCGCCGGGAGTGCTGTTCCGGATGGAAGTGCGGCGCGAAGAACTCTTTCGCCATTGCGGTCACCACCCGGTACCGCGCGCGGCTCGGTAGCGCGGCCAGGATGACGGGGGTGTCCATGAAGCTTTGATGGTTGGCCGCGAATATGACCGGGCCGTCGACCGCCCGCAGATGGTCGAGGCCATCGACGTGGAGCCACGCGAAGAGGCGGGTCAGCGGCAGCAGCCAGACCGACAGACATGCGCGACGAATGCCCCGCATCGTCCGGGACTGACTCCACCGCGGAAGGGCGAAGGTGGAGTCGGGGGACGCCGTGGTTGCCGGCGGTGCGGTGATCAGGGCCTCGAGGTCGGCCACGGTGGCCGTGGCCCCCACCGCCTGTTCGTCCAGCGTCGTGTCGAACTCGCTCTCGAGCACCATCATCAGCTCGACCCGCTCGAGCGAGCTCAGGCCGATTTCGTCGAGCCGGGTGCCGGGGCTCACTGAGCCGCCGGCCACGCGTTCCAGAATGGACGCTAGATTGCGATCCCCCACGCCCATCTTCGTGGGAACCGGCGACGCGCCTTTCGTCGCCCAGTCGCGCACTACCCCGCGTTTGAGCTTCTGCGTCCCCTCGGTTCGCGGGAGCCGGGTCTCCGGCCACTTGAGCACGCTTCTGATGCGCTGGTGGTCGCCGAGTTGTCGGTTGGCGGCGCGCGCCACCTCGATGAGGTCGGCCGACGATTCCAGCACGACCACGGCATGTACTCGCTCCTCGTTGTCGCGGGTGACGCCGACCACGGCCGACTCGGTGACTTCCGGCAGGCTGTCGACGACGCGCTCGACATCCTCAGGATATACGTTGAGCCCTTCCGGGGTGACGATGACCTCCTTTTTTCGGCCATGGACGTGCAGCCGTCCTTCGTCGTCGAGTGCACCGAGGTCGCCGGTATGAAACCAGCCGTCATGAAACGCCTCGGCGGTGTCGTCCTGCGCACCGAAATAGCCGGTGGTGACGTTGTCGCCCTTGACGAGAATCTCTCCGTCGTCGGCGATCCGGATCTGAACGCCGGAGATCGGGGTCCCCACGGAACCCCGGCGCGTCTTGAACGGATGATTGAGCGTCACGATCGGAGCCGTTTCCGTGAGCCCGTATCCCTGGACGACGAGAAATCCGAGTCGAGACCAGAAAGCCTCCAGATCGGGGTCCAGCGGCGCGGCGCCGACGATGAAGCACCAGAACTTCATGCCGAAGAGTCGGTGCACACGACGATACCGCCACCAGCGCCTGGCCACGTGTTCCTGGGTCGTCGGCGCCTCGGCGATCTCGGGCACGAGGCGAACGAGGTGCTCGCGAAGCACAGCGAGAATTTTTGGCACGCACACCAGCACCGAGATCCGGCGGCTGTGGATCTGATGCACGATGGCCGTCGGGCTGTATCCCCGCATGAAGACGCAGACACCCGGGAGCATCGGCGGGATGAACGTGGACAGCGCTTGGCCAAACATGTGGCTCAACGGGAGTAGGTTCAGGAATCGCAGAGGAAAGAACGGGCGTCCGTATTTGCGATATTTCAGCACCTCACGCTCGACTGGGACGATGTTCGCCAACACGTTGCGGTGGGTGATGATGACGCCCTTCGGATCCGAGGTCGCTCCCGATGTGAAAATGATCTCCGCGACGTCGTCCCTGGCGGCCGTGTGGTCTGTCAGGAGCGCCGCTGGCGGGAGGTCGGTCTCGCCGGTCCCCATGCCGATCTCGGATAGGGGCCACGGGTCGAGTCCCGAGTCCGGACCGAGCGTCACGTCGTCGCCGACGAGCGCGATCCGGGCGTCGACGAGCTGGGCGACCTTGTGCAGAAAAGTGGGCGATGTCCGGTAGTCGATGGGCACCGCGACGACTCCGCGGAGGAGGCATCCCCAGAAACCGATGATCCATTCCGGGCGGTTCTCCCCCCAGAACACGATCTTGTCGCCGGCGCCGAGGCCGGCCGACGACAACCTGGCCGCGAAACGGAGCGCCGACGCGCGAATGTCCTCGTAGCTGTAGCGCCGCACCCGATATCCGTCGTCGTGCACGAAGAATTCGGCGTCGGACCGCAGCCGCTCGTCGAAGAAATCGAGCAGTGTTTCCCGCGTCATGGGCGCACTATCATGGAAGACGGCAGGTGGGGTTGGCTCGCGCGTCTACTTGAACGCGATTCCCAGGTTGAGCGCCAAACGGGTCATGCGTGGCGATCCCGGTTCCGTTGCCGTTTGTTCGAGCGGGCTGATCGCGAACATCCGCAGATCGAGCGAGAACGCCATCCCGGGCCGAACAAACCATCGCGCGCCGCCCCCGTAGTTGAGTGTTCCCGCCCGGCGCTGCTCCGGCACGGTCAGCTGCTCGGAGGAAACCGTGAGTCGCGACGTGCCCACGCCCCCGCTGAGATAGCTCCAGCCATCGCCATCCCCGAAGTTGAACGACAGCTGCGGGGAGAAGGCGGTGAGCCGTGTGGTCACTGTCGGGCCGCCTGCGTCCGGGTCGTTGTCGCCCGGGGTCCGGCTCGCGGCGGTAAAGAGCGCTGAGGCGCCGACACCGAAGGTGACCACCCCCCAACTGAACAGGTAGACATGCCCGCCCACGTCGAGGCCCAGGCCCCAGGCGGGGAGCTGAGCCGGGCCGAGCCCGCGGTTGGCGGCCAGGTCGGGGTCCTGGCCAACGTTCACCATCGCACCTCTGACGTCGATGACAAAGGGACCGATTGGGCCAGGGTCTTGGGCCGTCGCCGGTGTCGCCGTGAGATGCAGGAGCAGAATGGCCACGCAAAGCGTGAGCGCGGCAGGGAAACACGTCCACCGGGACAGTGACATTCTTGGGAGTATACCGGTGGGGCGCGAAGCCCGTTCGCTATACTCCTCCCGGCATGAGCGCTCTGGTCTCGGTGTCGGCGATACAAGAGGCGGCACGCCGTATTGACGGTGTGGTGCGGCGAACGCCGCTGGTTCCCCTACCGGTCGACGGGGTCGGGGAGATCCTCGCGAAGTGCGAGAACCTCCAGGCGGTTGGCGCGTTCAAAATGCGCGGCGCCTACAACTTCATCGCACGTTTGAAGGTGGCCGAGCGTCGCCATGGGGTCATCACCTACTCGTCGGGCAACCATGCGCAGGCGGTGGCTCTGGCGGCAGGCCTGGTCGGGGCGCGGGCGGTCGTGGTGATGCCCACGACCGCGCCCGACATCAAAGTCGACGGGGCCCGGTCGTTGGGAGCCGAACTGCTGTTTGAAGGGACGACGTCAGCCGAGCGGAAGCGTCGCGCCGAGAACGTGGCCGCGGAGCAGCGGCTACAGGTCGTGCCGCCGTTCGACCACCCGTGGATCATCGAAGGCCAGGGGACCGTGGGCCTCGAGATTCTGAAGGACTGCCCGGAGGTGGCGCGCGTGCTGGTGCCGGTTGGCGGCGGCGGGCTGCTGGCCGGAATCGCGGCCGCGATCAAGCAGCAGCGCCCGGACGTCCAGGTGATCGGGGTGGAGCCGGAAGGGGCGCCAAAGATGCAAACCTCTTTGGCGGCCGGTCACCCGGTGACCTTGGCCCATGTGGCCAGCATCGCCGACGGGTTGCTACCGGTCAGACCGGGAGACCTGACATTCGACCATGCCCGTCAGTTCGTGGACGACATCGTGACGGTCTCCGACGATGCGATCGCCGAGGCGGTGCTCTGGCTGTTTCACCGTGCGAAGCTCGTCGTGGAGACGAGCGGTGCAGCCACCGTGGCGGCCGTCCTCAGGCAGCAGACTCAGGGGGACGGGCGGCCGACGGTGGCCGTGCTGAGCGGCGGCAACATCGCGCTCGATTCCATGGTCGCCCTCGCCGCCCGGCAGGACTCGGCCAGCAAACAACCGCGTGATGCCTGAAGCCCGACCGCTAGCGCGCCGGCAGAATCTCCTGAGCCGCCGCGACCGCCTCCTCCAACGTCCCGACGCGGCCGTCGAGCTGGCGCTCGTAGACGATTTTGAGGATACGGCCGACGTCCGGTCCCGCCGGCACCCCAAGGTCGAGCAGATGGCGGCCCATCAGGAGTGGCGCCGGCGGGGCGTGCTCTACGCCCAGCGCTCTGGCCCGATCGAGGAACCAATCCATCGCGGAGCAGTCGAAAGAACCGGTCCGCCCCAGACAGTCTGACTTTGCCAGCCGGGCCAGCAGTTCGAGGTCGACCTTCCTGGCCAGGCGTCGGAAAGCGCCGTCACCGACATCGTTGGTGCTCCAGTGCCACATGCCCGGCTTCAGATGCTGTGCGACCAACCCGACGACCTGGTGGCGGACGTCGTAGCCACTCATGGAACGCACGTTCAGCCGGTCGAGAACGGCATGGGTCGGCGCGACGCCGGCCTCTTCGTGATTCCTTGAGCGAATCCGGCCATCGATGACCTCGGTGGTGGCCGGTTTGCCGAGGTCATGGCAGACCGCGCCCAGCATCATGGCTACCTGCTGGGGGTGAGGCAAGTCGTCGATACGTGTGCGGGCCTCGTCGATTACCAACATCGTATGGACCCAGACATCACCCTCTGGATGCCATTCAGGCTCCTGTTCGCAGCCGACGAGGGCCTTGAGTTCGGGGAACAACTGGTCGACGACGCCCAGTTCGAGCGCCAATTCGAAGCCCCGTGACGGCCGGTCAGACAGGAGCAACAGCTTTTCGAGTTCTCCCCAGATCCGCTCCGCGGGGAGGTCGTCGAGCGGGGTGGCGCGACAGATTTGGCGGGTCTGGTCGTCGAGGGACAGTTCGAATCGTGCCGCGAACTGCAGGGCACGGAGGACCCGCAGACTGTCGTCGCCGAACCTGGCCGGGTCGACCACGCACAACCGGCGCCGCTCCAGGTCGGCTCTTCCGCCGTGGGGGTCCAGATACTGCTCCGTCACCGGGTCCCAGGCGATGGCGTTGATCGTGAAGTCGCGACGGCGGGCCGCGTCCTCGATCGACAGGTGAGGATTGCCGGTGACCTCGAAACCACGGTGACCGCGGCCGGTCTTCGACTCTGTGCGTGGTAGCGCGACATCGACCGGCCCCACCTTGTAGACCGTGAAGCTCTCGCCGACCGCGTTCACCGGCGCGATCTCCTCGAGCAGCGTCCTGAGTTGCGGCGCCTCGATCCCATGAATCTCGAGATCGATGTCTTTCGATTCTCGCCCCAACAGCCGGTCTCGGACCCACCCGCCGACGAACAGCGCGCGGCCACTCGCGGCCCGGACCCGTTCGGCAATTCGCGATGCGAGTTCGAATTCCGTCATGACCGCGCCCACGCGTGTTGCCCCCCAAGAACGACGCAGGCGCGCGACAATGCGCGCCCCGTGGCGGCGGAGTGGGGCACTCGGGGTCCCCGCGGAGTCGCCGCGGGGGTTCGGGGCGCAGCCCCGTCTGAGTAATAGTCCCTAGCGAGTCGGAATCCGTAGTCGGTATAACGGAACGTGGGGTCGAGACTGCTCCGTGCCGCCGTCCGGTTGATGGTGACCGCATGACGCCACGCTCCCCCGCGCGACGCGCGTCGAGTGCCGGTGTCGGGGCCGGTGGGGTTGATGGTTGGCGACTGCGAGTAGAACTCCCGGTCGTGCCAGTTCGAGCACCACTCGTGAATGTTCGCGGCGATTCCATACAGTCCGAATCCATTCGGGCGGCCGAGTGTCACCCGCCACGGTCCGTCGAGCGGGCCGTGCCCGCCTTGGGGCACCCACTCCGGCACGTCATCACCCCAGGGATACCGTCGGCCGTCCGGACCGCCGCGCGCCGCTCGCTCCCACTCCGCTTCGGTTGGGAGCCGCACCGCGCCATCCTGCTCTGACCACCAGGCGCAGTACGCCTGAGCGTCGTGCCAGCTCACGCCTACCGCCGGCTGGTCTGGTTGCCCGAACGCGGGGTTGTCCCATTCCCGCGGCTGCGGGTGAGCCGTCTGGGTCAGAAACCGCGCATACTCAAGACGAGTGACCGGGTGAACGGCGAGTTGGAACGCGTCGACCCAGGTCTGGCGCACGGGGCGTTCGGCCGCCTGACCCTCATGGCTGCCCATGAGGAACCAGCCGCGCCGGATGGTGACGAACCTGGACATTCGGGCATCTTGGCACGGATGGCCCCGAAGCCCGATCGCCGTCGTCGGGGACGACGTCTGACCGGGTGTCACCCGTGATGTCGTTCAACGCTGATATTATTGAGAGTCTGGCCTGGTCGGTGCGAACCGAATCAATAGCAGGGAAGGTCAGGCTCGTTCCATTCATGCGCAACTCAGTGAGCGTTCGATTTGGAGCCGCGGTGCTCGCCGGCATCGCCGTGTTGGCGTCCGGCGGGTGTTCATTGCGGTCGATGGCCGTCAATGCCATCGTACCGACGCTGGCGAATCCTGACGTGTATCTCTCAGAGGAAGATCCCGAACTCGTACGGGATGCGTTGCCGTTCCTGCTCAAGACGATCGAGTCGATCCTGGACACGGAGCCGGAGCAGGATCAGGCCCTGGTCTTCGCGTGCACCGGGTTTATGTTGTATGGCAACGCGTTCTTGCAGGCCGATGCCGAGATCGCTGACTGGGAAGGCGACTATGAGCGTTCCTCCGCGTTGCGGGATCGCACCTGGCGGGTTTTTGTTCGGGCGCGTGACTATTGTCTGCGCAGCCTCGAGTTGAAGTACGACGGCATCGCGGCGCAGCTCCAACAGGACCCGGTGGCGGCTCTCGCGGTCACCGATGTGGAGGACGTCGAGGTGCTGTTCCTGCTGAGCGCCGCCTGGGGTCTGGCGATCTCGAACGCGCTGGATCAGCCCGGCCTCATCGCTGATTTGCCGGCGGTAAGGGCATTGCTGGATCGCGCGCTCGAGCTCGACGAGGACTACGAACGCGGGTCGCTTCACGCAGCGCTGATCACGCTGGAGGCGCTACCGGCTCAACTGGGTGGATCCCCTGACCGCGCGCGTGAACACTTCGAACGCGCGGTAGAGTTGTCCGACGGGCTCGACGCGGGCCCGTATGTGACCTTCGCGGCCGGGGTGTCTGTGCCGGAAGAGAATCGGGCAGAGTTCCAGCGATTGCTGGAGACTGCGCTGGCGGTCGACCCGGATGCGGACACGAGCCTGCGGTTGCTGAACCTCGTGAGCCAGCGCCGCGCCCGGTCGCTACTCGGCCAGATCGACGACCTGTTCTTTGACCCGTTGGAGACGGAGGCAACTTTTCCATGAGATCGCGATTTCTAGTGTTCGCGCTAGCCCTGGTGCTCGCGCCAGCAGTGCTGCTGGCGCAACGCGGTACCCGGATCCAGCTCGGGTCCGTTTTGCCCGCAAACTCCGTGTGGGACAAGGCGCTCAAGGAAATGGCTTCCGAGTGGCAGCGTGAGACCGATGGCCGTGTCCAGCTACGCGTGCTGCCCGGTTCGGTCAAGGACGAAGGTTCGTTGGCCCGACGTCTCAAGGCGGGTCGCCCCCAGGCGGCGGTGTTCGCGTTGCCCGGCGACATCGACGAGGCATTCAACGTGCTCAGCATCCCGTTCTTCTTCGAGTCGGACGAGGAGACGTTCCACGTGGTCGAGAAGCTGACCCCGACGTTCGAGAAGGTGCTGGCCGACCAGGGGCTGGTGCTGCTCAATTGGGGTCACGCCGGATGGGCACAGTTCTTCACGGCCGACCGGGTCGAAACCTTCGATGAGCTCAAGCGAACGAAGGTCTACACGGCGGCTGGCGACGAGAAGATGCTGCAGTGGTATAAGAGGAACGGTTTTGATCCGCAGCCGCTCGCGGTCACCGACGTGCTGCTGGGACTGAACACCGGGCTGATCGATGCTTACCCGACCGCGCCGTACGTGGCGTTGCTGTTCCAGTGGTACGACAAGACGCCGTACATGCTCGACGTGCCGATCTCACCGGTCCTGGGGATTACGGTGGTGGCGGAGCGGACCTGGAACCGTGTCAGCGAGGAGGACCAGAGAGCACTGCGGGCGTCCGCGAAGCGCGTGGAACAGAATCTGTTTCGCGACGTTCCGGCACAAGACCGCCAGGCGATCGTCGAGATGGAGAGTCGCGGTCTCACTGTCGT
This sequence comes from Vicinamibacterales bacterium, assembly GCA_029940535.1. Taxonomy (GTDB): domain Bacteria; phylum Acidobacteriota; class Vicinamibacteria; order Vicinamibacterales; family UBA8438; genus UBA8438. The sequence goes on along the minus strand of JAPYUM010000035.1, from coordinate 8,497 downwards.
GGAGCTGGACGACGATGCCAAAGCGTCGTTCCGGGTGATTGCCGACAGGTTGACGGCCTCCTGGCGGGGAACCATGATTCCCGCCGACGTCTACGACCACGCGGTACGCGAGCGGAACGCCTTTCGGGCTTCCCGCTAGCCGACCGACGCGATCCTTGCCTGTGCCCTCATGAGCGACAGCGTCCCGGCCGAGCTGACTGGCGGGTGGTCACCGCTGGTGCGGCGGGTGCTGCGTGGCGGCGAAGAACTCGTCGCGAATCTGGCGCTTGCGGCCATGGTGCTGCTACCGCTGGCCGAGATTGTGGTGCGGCCGGTGCTCTCCGGTGGCGTCCCCGGTTCCATCGCTTTTGTTCAACATCTGACGCTGTGGGTCGGGTTCCTCGGCGCCGCGTTGGCCGCTCGCGAGGGCAAGCTGATTGCGTTGGCGACCGCCACCTTCATCCCGGAGGGACGCACGCGCCGAGCGACCGCGGTATTTGCGGCCTTCGTCGGTTCGGCCGTGTGCACGATCCTCGCCACCGCCGCCTACCAGCTCGTGCTGTTCGACAAGGAGGACGGCACCATGCTGGCCGCCGGCGTGCCGGTCTGGGTTGCCCAGCTGGTGCTGCCGGTCGCGTTCTCGGTGATCGCCCTCCGGTTGGTCTGGCGCGCGTCACCGGGTTGGGTGGGGCGCACGATGGCCTTCGCCGGAGTGCTCATCGGGCTGTGGCTGGGGCTCACCGAGTACGTGCTTGACGGGGTCACCCTGTGGCCGCTGATTGCCCTGGTGCTGGCGGCCGCCGTTCTGGGCGCACCCATTTTCACTATTCTCGGTGGGGCGGCAGTGCTGCTGTATATGGGAGACGGCGACCTGCCCGTGATTGTCGCCATCGAGACCTACGGCCTGAACATTCAACCGCACCTGCCAGCCATCCCATTGTTCACGCTGGCCGGTTTCATTCTGGCCCAGGGGAACGCCTCGGAGCGGTTGTTGCGCGTGTTCCGTGCCGGCGTCGGCTGGATACCGGGTGGCACGGCCATCGTGTGCGTCTTGCTCTGCGCGTTTTTTACGGTTTTCACAGGCGGTTCGGGAGTGACGATTCTGGCGCTGGGCGGCCTGTTGTTTCCGGCGCTGCTGAAGGACGGGTATCGAGACCGCTTCTCGCTCGGGTTGCTGACGGCGTCGGGATCGCTCGGATTGCTCTTCCCCCCGGCGATGCCGCTGATTCTGTATGCCATCGTGGCGCAGGTGGCGCCCGCCGACCTGTTCGTGGCTGGCGTCGCGCCCGGCATCCTCCTGATCGTGCTCACCGCCGCATGGGGTGTGCGCGAAGGCATGCTCACCGGCGCCGGTCGTCGTCGATTCGGCTGGCCCGAGTTCAGGGCGGCGGTCTGGGAAGCTAAGTGGGAGCTCAGCATTCCGTTCGTCGTCTTGGGCGTCCTGTTCAGCGGGTTTGCCACGTTGGTGGAGACCGCTGCGGTCACTGCGTTCTATGCCGCGCTCATCCAGGGGGTTATCCATCGCGACTTCACGTTGGGGAAGGGGTTGCGTGAGGCCTTCACTGAATGCGTGGTGCTGGTCGGTGGGGTTCTGATCATCCTGGGCGTGGCCGTCGGATTCACCGCGTATCTGGTGGATGCGGAAGTGCCGTTCCGGCTGGTCGAGTGGGCAGAAGCGAATATCGGGTCCCGTCTCATGTTCCTGCTGGGCCTGAATATCTTCCTGTTGCTGGTCGGGTGCGTGATGGACATCTTCTCAGCCATCTTCGTGGTCGTGCCGCTCATCGTCCCTGTCGCCGAACAGTTTGGGATACACCCGCTGCACCTCGGCATCATTTTCATCGCCAATCTGGAACTCGGGTTTCTGACGCCGCCGGTCGGTCTGAACTTGTTTCTGGCCTCGTACCGATTCGACAGGCCCCTGCTCGAGGTCTACCGGGCCTCGGTCCCGCTCCTGGTCATTCTGGGATTTGGCGTCCTGGTTATCACTTATGTACCATGGCTTACCCTGGGGCTGCTCGAGTGGCTCGGGCGTATCTGACGGGCGTGATTCACGGTGTACTTGGTCGTCGTCGGAAAGAGAATTGCACTGTTTTCGGAGGAGATGAAATGCGGAACCGCGTCTTGGTTGTAGTTGGGAGTGTCTCCCTGTTGGTGGTGGCGGGATGCGGCGATCCGGAGCCGGTGGCCGGGATGGCCGAACCGCCTGTCGCTTCCGGCGGGCCTGAGAGCGAAGAAGTTCGGTTGACGAATCTCCGCCAGCTCACCTTTACCGGACAGAACGCAGAGGCCTACTACGCGTTCGACGGCAGCCGTCTCATCTTTCAGACGCAGCGTGAGGGCGTGCCGTGCGACCAGATCTACACAATGGAGTTGGACGGCACCGATGCGCAGATGGTCAGCACCGGTGACGGGCGCACCACCTGCGGCTATTTTTTCCCAGATGGCGAGTCCATTCTGTACGCATCCACCCACCTCGGGGGCGCTGAGTGTCCGCCCGAACCCGGCTTCGAGATGGGGTATGTCTGGCCGGTCTACGACAGCTATGACATCTTCACGGCCAACCCTGACGGGTCGGGGATGAGCCGACTCACGAGCGAGGACGGATACGACGCCGAAGCGACGATCGGGCCTGACGGGCGGATCGTATTCACGAGCGTGCGCGACGGCGACATGGAGATCTACTCCATGAACGGTGACGGGTCGGACGTGCAGCGGTTGACAAACAGTCCGGGACCCGATGGCGGGCCGTTCTTCTCTGCCGACGGCAGCAAGATTGTCTATCGCGGACGCGTGATCGAGCCCGGGGCCGAGCTAGATGACTTTCGGTCGCTGCTCGACCAGGGGCTCTGGCGACCGACGGCGTTGGAAATTTTCGTCATGGACGCCGATGGTGGCGACCCCCACCAGGTCACCGACCTCGGCGGGGCAAACTTCGGTCCGTTCTGGCACCCGGATGGCGAGCGGATCATTTTCAGTTCCAATTCTCACGATCCCGACGGCCGCAACTTTGACCTGTTCATCATCAACGAGGACGGCACGGGGCTCGAACGGATCACTTTCAACGGTACGTTCGACGGATTCCCGATGTTCTCGCCGGACGGCGCCCATCTCGTGTTCGCCTCGAACCGCGGTGCCCGCGTGGAGGGCGACACGAACGTGTTCATCGCCGACTGGGTCGAATAGCGTCGTGGGGGTGGACCCGGCCATCCGGCTGTTGTGCGACCTCGTCGCGATCGATTCCGTCAACCCATCCTTGGTCCCCGGTGCCGCCGGTGAGGCGGCGGTCGCCGATCTGATCGCGACGACTTTGACCACCGCTGGGCTCGACGCGGAGGTCACTGAGGTGGCCCCGGGCCGCCCCAACGTGGTGGCCGTGCTCAACGGGCGACAACCAGGCCGGACGCTGATGCTCTGCGGCCACATGGATACCGTCGGGGTTGAGGGGATGGACGCGCCCTTCGACCCGGTTACGCGGTCCGGCCGTCTGTATGGACGTGGAGCACAGGACATGAAGGGCGGTCTTGCGGCGGCGCTCGATGCCGTGTCCGGCATCGCCCGGAGCGGCGGTCTTCCCACCGGACGCATCGTGGTAGCCGCCGTCGCCGATGAGGAGCATGGCAGTCTGGGGGCAGATGCGTTGGTCCAGGAGCACCACGCGGACGGGGCGGTCGTCACCGAACCGACCGATCTCGCCCTTGCCACCGCGCACAAGGGGTTTGAATGGGTCGAGGTCGAGACGCGGGGGCGCGCCGCACACGGGAGTCGTCCCGAGGATGGCCGTGACGCCATTATGCGGATGGGACGGGTCCTGACCCGGTTGGAGGCTGTGGACCTCGCCCTGCGCCGACAGGGGCCGCACCCACTGCTGGGAACCGGGTCTTTGCACGCGTCGACGATCGCTGGGGGGCGCGAACTGAGTGTCTATCCGGATTCCTGCCAGATGCGCTTCGAACGACGAACCCTGACCGGCGAGCCGACCGATGTTGGATTGGCCGCGGTTCAGGGCGCTCTTGATGCGCTGCGCGCCGACGACCCCGAGTTTGAAGGGAGGGCTCGCCCGTTGTTCAGTCGGTCGCCCTACGAGGCTCCGAAAGACGACCCGGTGCGCCTGGCTCTGACCCAGGTCCTGCGTTCACGAGACCTGTCGCCGGAGCCGGTGGGTATGTCTTTCTGGACCGACGCGGCCATTCTAGGGCGGGCGGGGATCCCCTCAGTGATTTTCGGACCACGCGGAGCCGGCTTGCACAGTCGGGAAGAGTACGTCGACATCGAGTCCGTCCTCCTCTGCCGCGACGCGTTGATCCAACTCGCCCGCGCGTACTGCTAGGTTTTCCGGCGAGGCACCCGTCTGGCGGTGTTGCTTCGTCGGTCACAGCCCACCTGGCTGCTCCCTCCTCGCGCCTAGCCAGACGGACGGATCGCCAGGAAACCTAGGCGCCGCGGTCGTGGGTGCGGCTTTTCAGCACGAACAACACGTTGGCCGGGCGCTCGCCCAGGCGGCGCATGAAGTACTGAAACCACTGGTGTCCGAACGGGAGGTAAACCCGGACTCGGTAGTCCTCGGCGCTGAGCGCGTTCTGGAGGTCGCGGCGTCGTGGATCTCCCGCATGATGGACTGATACGTGTCAGTGGCGGCCGGGGCGGCCACTGACGATGTGACGCTTTCACCAAGGTAGTTGAGGGTACAGCGTCGCCCGCTGCCGGTCAGTTGGGTCGCGGTCGCGATGGCGTCGACCAGCGTCTCGCCAGCGATGAATCGCCGGGCGAAGCCACGCGGCCGCATGCCGTACCTGGAGGCGAGGGTCTTCAGGGTGGGGCTGCCGGCCAAGGTGTGAAAGACCCCACGCGACAAGGAGTCGAGCATTTCCTTCCCTAGCTAGACGGGGCCCCGGCGACCGGCTAGTGGGTTCGTTTGGAGCCGCCGCGGTCGCAGAGCAAGTGGTTCAACGTGCGACGGTAGTATCTGAGCACCAGCCGGTCACGGACCCGGTATCGGTCTCCTTGAACCGCGATGATGCCCCGAGCTACGAGTGGTCCGGTTGCCTGGTCGACGGCGTCACGACCGCTCTCGACTCCGAGGTTGGCGTCGACAAGCCGCAGTGTGTCGAGCAATGCATCGATGCGGTCTTCGAGCGCTCTCCGTCGCGTCGAGGGCCGGAGGGCGGCCGCCAGGAGGGCAGTGGGGAGTACCTTGTGAGCTTTCCCGATCGCGTCACGCGTGCGCCGCATCAGCATGACGAGATCGCGGCGAGACTCAGGGGACACCGTGGCTAGCGGAATGGGCTGGCCGAACGTGACGAAGGCTCGAGACTCGTACCCCACGGCGTACCGCACCATCTCCGCGACCTCCGCGTTGAAGGAGCGTTGGCGGCGTTTGACGCCCTGCCGAGCCAGCGTCTGGTCTTCGAGCACGAGATCGTAGGCGATAGCCACCGGGATGATGACCGCGTCTGGATGACGCGCATGGACAACCGCCTGCAACAGGCCGGTCTTGAGCGATTTGAATTCACCGCTGTAGCTTCGGCCGCCTTCAAGGTAGAGGAACAGGTCGTGACGATGCACGATTTCAGCGACGTAGCCGCGCAGGGTCGCCAGATACGCCGGGTCGCGCGAGTTGCGTCGAATCGGGATTGCGCCGGTGACATGGCGATTCACCAGACCCATGGCCCCACTGAACAGGTTGATACCGGCGGCTATGACCGGTGGACGGATCCCGTTCTCGTCGAGCACGAGCAGCTCGACCAGGTAATCCATGTGGCTCTTGTGATTGGACGCATAGATGACCCGGCTCGCTTGGGTCGCGGCCTTCGGTATCTCAAGCCGTTCAGGGTGCCGACTCACCTTCCTGAGAATCGGGTACAGCGGGTGTTTCAGCGTGCGATAGACTGAGTATCGCTGCGTGGTTCGAAGCTCGTCGAGATACGCGGAAATCTGCTCGTGGGCTTGGCCCGGCGACAGACCCGGGCCGCCGCGCAGGTATCGGGCTACCTCTTCACGAGATAGGACGGCCTGCGTAATATCGTCCACGCGCGCACTATACCATGTTGAAATTGATCAAATTTCGGTCGTGCAAAGCCCGTGTTCTCGGTGTTCCGATGGCCGAGAATCACTGCTCGACGGTGACGACGGCCGGCCGTGAGAGCCGAACGGTCAGCATCGTCCCGGGCGGCAGACCGGCCGGTTCGGCCTCGCCATTGATCGCCGCCGCCGTGCCGCCGGCGGCCCCGATCGAGCCCCCAATGGCGGCGCCGCGGGTTCCCCCGAAGATGGCTCCCAGAATTGCGCCACCGACAGCGGCGCCGCCGATCTTGGCCACGCTGTCACGCCCCTTCGGGGTGCCTTCCCGATAGATGGTCTCGGTGACGACTGAGATTTCTGGACCCTCATCCATCACGAGCGTATGAAATCGGACGCCCAGGCGAGAGGCGTCGCGTAGCTGGCCACTCTGTTCGACGAGCACGACGGACCCCAACATCCGGGTGCCGGCCGGCACCGCGACCTGGTCAGCGACCAACACGTCACGGGTCACCCGAGCCTCGACGGAATCTTCGACTTCGGCGGTGCGGGTCGAGACAGGCGTTTCCACCTGCAACCCGATGACCGAGTCCGCCGCGATCTCATATTCGACCAGCGTCGGAATCGGCTCGACCTCCCGGCTCCGGTCGTCGACCGACGATCCGACGTCGATCGGTGGGGGAGCATCTGACTCGGCTGGTGTACTCCCGTCCACGCGGCTCCAGCCCTCGACCGAGGGTAGGCCGGCTGAGGCTCGTTCGACCGGCGAGTCTTGGGCCGGTTCTGACTCGGATTCGACGACGCCGTTCCCATCCGCTGCCGGCGGCAGCGCCGGCTCGGTGGTTGCCGTGTCTGATTGTGGCGCGTCCGATGGTGGCACCACAGACCGACCGGTGGTCGAGGTGCCGGTCGCGATCGAAGCGGGCTGGTCATCGGTGGGCTCCGACCGGCTGGGGCTGGTGGGGGCTGGGGTGCGCGCAACGTCGGGTCGCGCCGGGGTCGGCTCGGTTGGCGGTGGCGGTGCGGCCGGGACTGCTGGCGCCGCCGAAGCAGATCTTGCCGGCGCGGCACCTTCGGCACCGGTCGGTTCTCGCTCCTCGACGACCGCCTCGGTCGCTTCGACGGCCAGGCTCTCCGGCGCGGCGATGGCCTCGGGGGGGGCGATGGTTGTCGCGTTCTCTGCGGTGGCACCTTGCTGGAGCGGCGCCGTGTTCTGTCGGACCGCCAAGTAGGAGCCGGCCCCCGCCGCGAGCATCACGGCGGCGAGCCCGACGAGCGCGATCGGTTTGGTCAACATCTCAGGGTCCTCGCACTACATACGACTAGCAATTGTCATGCCCACTGCCCTCGTGAGGTGACTTGCAACAGAAGTCCGCCGCGGGGAATCCAGCTCACACGCGTCGTTGAGCGGTCACACGGGGCCTGTTTGTCGGTCTCCCGTCTGAGTCTCGATACCCATGGCGGGCCATTGTCACCACCAGACGCCCGAGTACCGCAGTTCGCGGCCATCAAACGGGGCCTGGCGGGAGGACACCGTGTCCTGCAGAGGGGACCCAAAGTTCACTATAGTGTCAGCGTCAGCATCGTGTAAACCGGCGGTCCTTTTACGCACTGATCTCGAAGATTGGGCGAGCGGGATACGGCGGCGAAACGACGACCGTCCTCGTCCTCGCTCTTACAAGCGCATAAGCGGCCACGTGCTGAACGTGCTGTCGAGCGTGGTGATGCCTCTGCACAAGATCGACTATTACGACGAGGACGAGGTCGCGGGCGCGTCCGACTAGGAAGCCTCACCTCCCGTTTCGGCAATCTGGTTGTTCCGTGAGCTGGAGCGCGTTTTGCATTTCACCGGGCATGGCGACTTGTTACCGAGAGTTTGCGGACGCGTCGGCGCGGCGTCTGGGGGTGGCGCGTTTCGCCACCGTGGCCGTGGCGGCGGCGATCAGTCTCGTGGCCTCGACGGCCGAGGCGGCAACCCTCGAAGACATTGTCAAGCTGACGCAGGTCGGGGTGGCGGACACCGTGCTCATCGAGCTGATCGATATGAACCCCACCCCGTATTCCCTGGCGCCGTTTCGTCTGAGGGCGCTCCGGCAGGCCGGCGTCTCTGACATCGTGCTCCTGGCGTTGCTCCGGAACGGCTTCGTGGAGGGAGTCCGGAGTCCCTCGACAGACTGTCTCGGGTCGTCCTTCTCGTGCCGGGCCGAAACCCCGACCGCCGCCGCACCCGTGATTCCCGTCCCCGTCCCCGTCCCCGTCCCCGTTCCGGTGGCGGTTCGGCTCCCGGTCCCGGTACGAACTCCGCGGCGGACCTCAACGCAGACCCGGTCGGCCGGGCCGCTCAACCCGGCTGGGTTCGCTGGTATCACCGGGTTCAACTCACTGACGGTGAGCGCCACGACGACGGTGATAGGTGCGGGGAACGCGCCCGTCTACTGGGGATGGGGCGGCCAGAAGCGGCCTGGTTCCTGGGACGGCCACGCCGGAGAGCAGCCCTAGG
>JAPYUM010000034.1:30029-39892 GCA_029940535.1 Vicinamibacterales bacterium | reverse complement strand
CTCTCGGGGTCCCCGCGGAGCGGTCGCGTGGGGTTCGGGGCGCAGCCCCGTCTGACGAGGTGGCGCCCGGCTGGACGGCGTTGCTTCCTCGGTCGCCCCCGCCCGCCGCACGGGGCTGAAAAATACAAGAGTGGTTTCCTGGCAAGCCGTTCGTCTGGCCAGGCGCAAGGAGGGAGCATGCAGGCGGCATGTGACCGACGAAGCAGCGCCGCCAGGCGGACGGATCGCCAGGAAACCTAGGTCAACACCAGTGCGGTGATCGCCAGGGCCAACCCGGCCTTGTCGTGGGACGTAGTGGTTGGCCAGCCAGCCTCTCGCAATTCCGGGACCGCATTGCCCATTACGACCGGGTGGCCGGCGAAGGCGAGCATGTCCTGGTCGTTCAAATTGTCACCGACGGCCATGACCTCTGATGGATTGATGTGCCGCGTTGCGGCCCAGTCCGCCAGCGTTGCGCCCTTTGAGCACCCCCCCGCGGTGACGTCGAAGAGCGAGAAGTCCCGCTCTTCGTACTCGGTGAGCGTCAGGGTGAGGCGAGCGGCGTACGGCAGCGCGCGGACATGGTCGGCCAGCCGCCGCATCTCTGCCACCCCGCCCGTGAACGCGACCTGGACCGGCGCGGCCTCGAACGTGAGGGGAAGCGTGCGGTCGTTTTCCTCATCCAGTGCCTCGTCGAGCGCAGCCAGCTCCGTCATGTAGATGCGGTTGCGTTCGTAGTACCACGCCCGCTGGGGATGCGACCAGTCGATCCGCTCCCAGACGTACTGTCCGGCGTCGCTCCGGTCAAAAATGATCGCGGCCCCCTGTCGCACCGGTCGCGTGGCCAGAATCAGGTCCCTGGCGAGTTCACGCGGGACGAGACGCGTCGCCAGTGTTTCACCGTCGCGTGTCTTCACCAAAGCGCCGTTACTGACCATCAGCACCACTTCTGTCTCGAGCTTGCGCGCGACCGGCTGCGCGTGGTGAAAGGTGCGGCCCGTGGCCAGGACGACCTCGACACCGCGCTCCGAGGCGGCGTGGATGGCGCGTAGGTTGGCCTCCGGTATCTGACCAGCGGAGTCGAGCAGCGTGCCGTCGATGTCGATCGCGAGAAGTCGAATCGGGTCAGCCGGCGTGCGTGAGGCCAGAGATACGGCAGACGGCGCGTTCGTGATCACACCGGGGCGTCCTTCTTGTCGTATCGGGTCTCGATGTAGTCGTCGACCAGTCGGAGAAAGGCGTCGGCCAGTTCGTCGTACGACCCACGGAGTGTGGCGGTGTGCTCACCGTCGACGTATACGGGACAGGTGGGGTCTTCTCCGGTGCCCGGTAAACTGATGCCGATGTTGGCCGCTTTCGACTCGCCAGGGCCGTTGACGACGCAGCCCATGACGGCGACTCGCATCTCCTCGACTCCGTCGTACTGAGTCTTCCACACCGGCATCATCTCCCGCACGTGGCGCTGGATCAGCTCGGCCAACGACTGAAAGGTCGTGCTGGTGGTGCGCCCGCAGCCGGGACAGGCGGTGATACTTGGTGCGAATGCCCGAAGGCCGAGTGCTTGCAACAGTTCACACGCGGCGTAGACCTCGTTTCGCCGATCACCGCCAGGACTTGGCGTGAGCGACATGCGGATCGTGTCGCCGATGCCCTGTTCGAGCAAGACCCCCATGGCCGCCGCCGACCACACCTGACCCTTGAGACCCATCCCCGCCTCGGTCAGCCCGAGGTGCAGGGGCTGGTTCGTCTGCGACGCCAGCTCACGATAGATGGCGATCAGGTCGCGAGGTGACGAGACCTTGCAGGAGATGATGATTTGGTCAGGTCGCAGCCCCGCCCCAATGGCCAGCGCGGTCGACTCGAGTGCCGACCGCACCATGCAGTCGTTGATGATCTCTTCAGAGCTTCGGCCAAGGTGCTGGTTCGTGTTCTCCTGCATCTTGGCCATAACCAGGTCCTGGTTCAGTGAGCCCCCGTTGACACCGATACGCACGGGGGTGCCGTGGTCCCGCGCGATCTGACAGATGGTCGTGAACTGTTCGTCTCGCCGTGACCCAGTCCCCACGTTGCCGGGGTTGATCCGGTACTTGTCGAGTGCGGCGGCGCACCCGGGGTACCGGGACAGCAGCAAGTGCCCGTTGTAATGAAAATCGCCGATCAGCGGCGTCCGGCACCCCCGGTCAAGCATGCGGCGCTTGATCTCCGGGACCGCCTCGGCCGCGGCCGGGGTGTTCACCGTGATGCGGACCAACTCCGAACCGGCGTCGGCCAGTTCCACGCACTGTGTGGCCGTTGCCTCCGCATCGGCGGTGTCGGTGATCGTCATCGACTGCACCGCTACGGGCGCGCCCCCGCCGATCTGAATATCGCCGACGCGGACACCGATGGTCCGATGAAGGGTGGTGATAGGCATGCGCGTGGGGGTGGGTACTCACGTGACCGTGTCGGTCACACCGGACATGCTGCCCATGGCCGCCATGATGGCGACACTCCGCATGATATCACTGAGACCGGGGGACCTCGGCGCGTCGTCCCGCGGTGTCGGTTCCCCGCAGATCAGGCTGGTCGGGCCGTCCGTCGGGCGCCGCGTCGCATCGCTCGGAACGTCGCACGCGCCGCTTCGATCGCCAGGTCGACATGGGTGTTTGAGTGTGCACCCGAAAGAAACCAGCCTTCGAATTGCGACGGCGGTGGGTAGATGCCGCGGGCGAGCATGCCCCGAAAGAACCGCGCGTAGGCGGCCGTGTCCGCACGAGTCGCCGACTCGTAGTCCCGGACGGGCGCGGTCGTGAAGAACGGTGTGAGGACCGAGCCGTGGGCGTTGACGTGCAGGTCGATGCCCGCTTGGCGGGCGGCGTCAGCCAACCCCGCCGCGAACCGCTCGCCGAGCCGATCGAGTTTGCGGTACAGCTCCGGCGTCAACTGCGACAACGCCCAGAGCCCGGCGGTCATGGCCAGCGGGTTGCCGGACAGGGTGCCGGCTTGATACACCGGCCCGACCGGGGCGACTTGCTCCATCAGCTCCTTGCGTCCGCCATACGCGCCAACCGGCAAGCCACCGCCAATGATCTTGCCGAGACAGGTCAAGTCCGGGCGAACGCCGAACCGTTCCTGCGCGCCGCCCGGGCCGGCCCGGAACCCGGAAATCACTTCATCGAAGATCAGAATCGCCCCGTGCCGTCCGGATAGTTCACGAAGTCCTTCCAGAAAGCCGGCCTCCGGGGGGACGACCCCCATGTTGCCCGCGAGGGGCTCCACGAATAGCGCGGCCACGCGATGCCGGTGTTTCGTGAACAGGCGGTCGACTGAGGCGAGGTCGTTATACCGAGCCACCAGGGTGTCGGCGGCGACGGCACGTGACACGCCAGGGCTGGTCGGCACGCCCAGCGTGGTGGCGCCGGAGCCGGCCTGCACCAGGAACGCGTCTCCATGGCCGTGATAGCACCCCGCGAACTTGATCATCCGCTCGCGCCCGGTGGCGGCGCGCGCGAGGCGTAACGCGCTCATCGTGGCTTCCGTCCCGGAGTTCACAAAACGGACACGCTCCATCGACGGCATCAGGCGCCGGACGGCCTGGCCCAGGTCTACCTCAAGGGCGGTCGGGGCGCCGAAGCTGGTACCTCGTGCGACCGCGTCTGAGAGCACGCGGGTCAGCCCGGCCGGGGCGTGTCCGTGAAGCAGCGGGCCCCACGACATGACGAAGTCGATAAACGAGCGGCCATCTTCGTCGACGAGACGGGCGCCACGCGCCCGACGGATGAACGGCGGGGTGCCGCCGACCGCCGAGAACGCCCGAACCGGACTGTCGACTCCACCGGGCAGTATGCGTTTGGCCTGGGCAAACAGGCGGCTCGAGTTGCCCCGCGTGGAAGCAGTCATGGCGGGGAACGATATCATGGCGGGTGCGTCCCTTGGTCGGGCCACCGCGGCTTCACCCAGGGGCGCACGTCATCCTCCTATATTCCGAGGACCATGCTGGAGCCCTGCGACATTTGTGCCTCGTCCGAGATGTACCCGGTGCTCGAAGTGAGTCTGATCGGGAAGAGGCGGGTCCAGGTGCATCGGTGTCGAAGCTGTGGTTTTCGGCAGATTCGTCCGCGGCTGACCGCCGACCAGATCAAGGCGTTGTATCCCAGCGACTATTTTGATGCCGGGTCCCCAGTTGGGTACGCGGACTATGCGCGCGAGTTTCAGCGGCGACAGCGTGAAGCGTATTTCTTGAACCGATGGCTTCGGCGTCTCGGGTCGGAGGGGCGCTTGCTGGAGGTTGGGTGCGCGCTCGGTTTCCTCCTGACAGGTCTGAAACGTTCCGGCTGGCGCGTCGAGGGGGTGGACGCGTCGGCGTTCGCGGTGCACTACGCCCGCACGCGGTACGGCATCGACGTGGCCTGCGCGACCCTCGAGGAAGCCCGGTTTCCGGATGCGGCATTCGACGTGGTCATTCAGAAGGATCTGCTCGAGCACGTGGCCGACCCGAGGGCGCATCTCGAAGAAACACGACGGGTGCTACGACCGGACGGATGGTTGCGCCTGGTGACACCCAACGGTGAAGCGAACCTGCGCCCCTTGATCGCCGCATCGGGGACGACCGGTAGCCACCCGCTTCCGGTACTCGACCAGGGGCACCTCTCGTTCTTCAGCCGTCGACACTTGCGACGTCTGTTCGAGGAATGTGGTTTCCGGTGCTGCCGCATGCGAATGATCGGTATCACCCGAGGGCTGAGAGCCCTGGGATGCCTCCCGGGGCAGCGGCGTTTTGTTCGGTCGGCACCATCGGTCGAGACGACATCGCTCCCAAGCGAGGCCACCGTCGGCGCGGAAGACGGCGCGGCGGGGTTTGAGGACCTGTCCGCGCGTATCGACCGAGATATTGCCCAGCGTCACAGTGGATTCAAGAGTTGGACGCCGTATTTTCACTATCACCGAGCCATGAAGCAGGTGGATTCCCTTCCGGCTTGGTGCGAACTGGGGTACGACTTCGAATGCCTCCTCCAGCGTCGGTAGTGTGGTGGCTCCTCCGAAGTCCGCGCGAACCGTGACCCGCGACCCGCGTCGACCACGCCGGGTCCGCCCGCCGAAGCTCGCGCGGACCGGCGCGCGCGAGCGAAGGCGGGTTGATCGGGTTCGAGCCAGAATGCCAGAATGTACCGGTAACGAATCGCGCCCGCAGGCGGCGCGTGGCACGAGGAGACGACGAATGAAGAGGTTGGTGCTGGCTGGGTCGGTCGGATTGGCGTTGGCGTGTGCGTCCGTGAGCGGTCTCGCGACTGGCGAGCCCGTGGTGGAACCAAATGAAGCGGCCCTGGGTCAGGAAACAACCAGCACACTCCTCGACGGTGTGTTCACCTCGGCGCAGGCCCGTCGTGGCCGGAGGGTGTATAGCCGCGACTGCGCGTCTTGTCACGGTGCCGAGTTGAAGGGGGGCGAGATGGCCCCGGGCATAGCCGGCAGCGACTTCATGGTGTTCTGGACCGAGTTACCGGTCGGCTCGATGTTCGAACGGATCAAGGTGTCGATGCCGGAAGATGGGCCGGGACGCCTAACCGATGAGGAATATACCGATGTGCTCGCGTATATCTTGGATGCCAACAGCTACCCCGCCGGAGAGACCGAACTGCCGGCCGACAAGGCGGAGCTCGACAAGATCATGATCGTCGCCGCCGAGTAGCGCGCCTTCCTTCTTCGTCGCCAGAACGGCACCAGGAAAAATCACTCGGGGCCGCTCGCGCTTCGCCCTAACCTTGGTCGCTGGACAAGAAAAACGCCGGTGGGAGCAAGCCCTCACCGGCGCATGGTGTCCGAGTCTGAAAGGACGAGCCTACCAGCGAGCGGTGGTCGACAGCCTGAGGATGCGACCGTTGTTGATCACGGACGCGTACTCGAAGTTGCCGCTTTGACGTCCGACGGACGTCCCGCGGGTCGAGCGAGTCCCACGCTCGAACCCGGCGTTGCTCAGGTTGAAGCCCTCGGCTCGCACCTCCCAGCGCACCCGACCGCCCAGGGCGATCGTCTTGGCGATACTGGCATCCATCTGGATCCAGTAGGGGGGGACTTCACGCTGTTGCCGGGCAGCAGCGTCTGGGTGTTCGAGGTGGTGCTGGTGCCGACGGTGGGGGAGACGACCCCGCCATTGGCATTCGTGATGATCGGGGCGCCCAGCACGAAGGTGCCGGTGCAGTTTACCGCCGTGTAGAACGGGGCGGTGTAGCGGTCCGAGGTTCGGGTGAAGGACCGGGTCTCGGAGATCGCATCTCCCGCATAGCCACCCGCGTTCGCGATGACTGTGCCGGCGACCATCAGGTCATACCACGGTAGCGGGTAGTTCCCGGCGACCTTGAACTCGTGCCGACACGGGGTTGGATACGAGAACGCGTCGCAGAAGCGGAGGCTGTTCGGGTCGTCATCCTCGCCCCTGCGAATCGAGCACCCGTCCAGCAGGCCGCCGCCGGAGAACCAGCTGGTGCCGGGCGTGTCCATGCTCCACCCGCCGAACACTGAGCCGCCGCCGTCAAGCCGCCCCTGGAAGCTCAGCTCGAAGCCGGTGTACTGGTTCTTGTAGCCGTCGCCGTCGAAGTTGGCGTCAACCTCAGCAATCAGTGGACGGACGGCAGGGTCGATGTTGTAGATCGGAAGGGTGCCGATATACGGCAGCGGGGCGACGACCTGAATCGGGTCGCCGAAGTCCGAAAAGCTCCGGAGGGTGTTGTCGTTGAACTCCGGGTTCCGGAACCAGCGACGACGCCACTCGGCGCTCACCGACAGCCCGGGACGGACTTCCTGCTGGATCCCGATGGTCAGCAGATCCTGGTGGCCGCGCGACAGATCGTCGGCCGGGAGGTCGGTCTCACGGAAGCCGAACGAGCTGTTCGCCGTGGTGCCGATTTTCCAGTCCTGTGCGATGTTGTCGCCGTTGGTGCCATAGGGGTCCGCGCAGCCCACGCCGCTGAGGCTACAGCCCGCCGGCAGCAGGCCGTCGGCGCCGAGGGTGATGTCGTTCCAGAGCCGCGACTCCGAGTCCTGCAGAGCCGGCTGATAACGACGCGGCCAACTGTCGCCGTAACCGTTCTGATACCGGTTGAACCCGAACTTCAGCGCGGTCTTGCCGTTGCCGAAAGCGTCGTAGGCCAGGCTGAACCGCGGGCTGAAGTCCGGCCCGAACCGTGGAATGTCAAGCAGATCCTCTTGCCGGAACGTGACCGACCGCGTGAACCGGCCGGCCGGCTTGGTGACGGCGTCGACCGACGACTTCGCGAAGTCGAACCGCCCACCGTAGTTGATGGTCAGCCGATCGATCGTCCAGGAGTCCTGGGCGTAGATGCCGCTGTCGTAGTCGATGTTGACCCGCGCAATCGAGGGGTCGTTGTAGACCGTGACCGACCGAGGATCGCCGATCAACCCCGGGGCCGTCCCAGCCGCCAGGTTCGTGGATGCGAACGACGAGTTCGCGTCCACGATCGGCGTGATGATGCCGAACGGGTTCGGGTCGTCGCCATAGACCTGGAAGAGGTTCGCGTTGGTCGACCGCGTGTTGATGTGCCAGGCCCACGAATGCTCGAAGCCGACCTTGACAATGATCTGGTACTGGTCCGTGCCGTCGGTGACGGCAAGACGCGAGCCTTCGATGAGTGCCTCACTGGCCGCCGTCACCGTGACACCAGGCAACGCGCCCCCCGTGTCATCCTGGACGTTGCCTGCAAACTGGCTCTGGGCCGATGCGCCCACGGGGATCAATACGAGGACCGCCAGCAGGACCCCAATCAATTTACCGAGTTTCATGTATCTACCTCCCTGAGACCTTCGTCTCGTGATGTTGCCAACGCCTCTGGTATGACAAGTGGCGTGCCGGCCGACAAACGTTGCCGTCGAGGCGTCACCCAATCGAGAAACGCCCGTGTTTGTGGGGGCTCGGGCCGGCCCGTGGTCAGGCGGTGGCTCCCTCTGCAACCGAGCGTCACGGTCCTTGGATCTGGGTCCAAGCAGCGGGCTTGGATTTTCGGGTCCTCGGAATCGCGACCGGCGACCGTCAAAGTGCCCGCCGATCTGTAACGAGTTTCACCGTCACCGGCTTGCCACGCCATCGCAGGAATAGACCGTCGGTTCCAGGGGTTTCCAGAAGCAGATGCCTGCTGACCGTGGTGGAGGGGGAGCGTGACCGAAAAGCAGAGACGGGAACTGAGACGGTGGTTGACCCAGACCGCAGCCGATGTCATCGATACGCAAATCGGACGCGCCGACCCGGGCAAGATTCTGGCGAGTGACGACGATCGAAGTGCGACGAGTCTCGAGTGGTGCTCGTCCGTCGCCCATGTCGGCTGTTTACCTCCGCATCAGCGACACGTGTTCGAACTCCGGGTCCGCGACGACATGCGTTACGCTGACATCGCGGCCAGGCTGAACTTGCACCTAGGCACGGTGCACTCTCGGTTGGCTCGTGCCCGCGCACGTATCCGTGATCTGCGTGAGTCCGAGCGGCCGGACGACCAGGATCGGTCCGCAGCGGCCCCGTCGAGGCTCGTCGGGCAAGACCCTTCTGCTTCAGTCGCGTGACCCGGGTTGATTGTCCGTTGAACGGCACGGTCGTGCGCCGCTCTCGCGCTGCGTGCCAATCCGCTCGCCGCGAGATTTTCTCCGATGCGACTGAACTCCAGCAGCTGCCAGGGCCCGTCGTTGCTCGGTTGCGGGAGCGTGGAACCCCGGGCCCGAGCGCTGGCCAGGGCCACCAGAAACGCAAAGATTTTCGCGAATGGGGGTGGACAAACGAACGGGTGGGTCCGATAACCTGGTTGCTGGACGAAATTGGCAATTGACTGTGTCGCTAATGGCTGATATTCTCTGGCGGCTCAGGGCTGATATCAGCGGACGGTTCATCGATGGACGTCCGTTTCTGACCGCGTTCAAAGAGGAATATCGCCCGTACTCAGGAGGTTTGGCACATGCGAATCCGGTTGGTGGTACTCGGTCTCATCCTTATGGCTTTCTCCCTGACCCTGGCTAGCCCCGCGGCGGCGCAGGCTCGAGGTAGTTGGGGCGTTGGCTACTCGTTCCTCGGAAACAACGACATTGCGGTTAATTCCAGTTCCCTGCCGGTAGGCTGGGTCGGGAATGGCGCGATCGAATTGTCCGACAACCTGTCGATTGCCTTCGACGTCAGCGGAAACTACAAAGGCGGTGCGGAGGTCTGCGGTGGAGTGGAGTCGCGTGGAGTTTCCACGGCCTTGCAGCCGGCCCCCTGTCTCGTTGGGGTCATTCCGGCAACAGCCGCCGACGAGTTCCAAGGGTTCTCCAACATGCGCGCCGAGGCGCAGTTCTGCTCGCCGACGTTGAGCACGTGCGACGTCAAGGCGGTGTCCATCGGTGGCTTCGTCGGCCCGCGATTCGTGCTTGGGTCACGCGGCGGCGTCCGTCCCTTCGTCCACATCATGGGCGGGGTGGTGCGTTCCGTGCGGAAGATCGGGTTCTACTCGCACACATCGACGAACTTCGCCTTCATGCCTGGCGCTGGCGTTGACGTCCCCACAAGCAACGACAACATCTCGTTCCGGATCCAGGCGGACATGCGCCGGGTGCTCTTCGGCCCTGACGATTCGTCTAGCGCCTCGCTGCACACCGGCGGCGAGGACTACAACGAAATTCGCGTCGCGTTCGGGATCGTGATCGGCGTCGGCGGCTAGATACCGGGACTTGTCGTCCGTCCGCACGTCCGAGAAGACCGAGGGACGCGTCGGCCGAGTTAGAGGGGGGGCTCCCCGCCGTTAGACCTCCAGGCGGGGGGGCCTTCTGCGCAATAGCGGTTTTCCAATTGGCTCGACGGCCAATGGAAAACCGTTGCGTGCGTTTCAGATTACGTTTCGGATGATGTTGCGCGCTGGTCGCCTCCAGCGCTT
>JAPYUM010000034.1:0-29929 GCA_029940535.1 Vicinamibacterales bacterium | reverse complement strand
GTGCGTTTCAGATTACGTTTCGGATGATGTTGCGCGCTGGTCGCCTCCAGCGCTTCCCGCCGCCATCCAGGCGGCAGCCGGTTCCTGCCTGATCCTGGAGTGCACCTCTCAGGGACGACGGCGGCTCTGCCGCCTCCCACGGCCTCCACGACATTGCGTTCCAGCGTCGTCAGTCCAGTGTGATCCCGAGTCTGCGTAGTTCGTTGAGGTAATGCTGAACCCGTTCCGGATTGTTCTGTTGCTGGTGGTACCGCGCCAGTATCTCGTAGGGCGCCGCGTAGTCCGGGTCCACCTCGATCGCCATCTCCCACTCGCGCACCGCGTCGTCGGGTCGGTTCAGTCGGTCCCAGAGAAGGCCCAGGTTGTAGTGGCTGTTCGGATACCAGGGGTTGCGCTGGATTTCTGCCTCGTAGTAGCTGGCCGCGGTATCGAACTCTTCCAGCTGATGATGCACCTGGCCAAGATTGTTGCGCACCATCGGTTCCGTCGGATCGAGCGCCAGCGCTCGCTCGTATTGCACCCGCGCCTCGCCATAGCGCTGGTCCAGGAAATAGATCGCACCCAGGTTGTTCGCCGCGAACGCCGACTGAGGTGACTGCACAACCGCCGACTCCCACAATGACCACCGGTCAGAAAACTGCTGCGATCGGTTGAAACCGACCACCACGGACAGCACGATCCAGGCCGTCAGCAGGGCACGCCCGATTGGCCTCGTGTGAAACGCCGTCGACTCGAGCACGCACAGCAGGAAGAGCAGCATGCCGACCAGCGGCGCGTACAGCCGTTCTTCCAGGTAGAAGTCGTGACCGGCCAGCAGCGTGGGAAAGACCATCAGGACGAACCAGGTCACCCCCAGCCACAGCATCCGTCGCGGTCGAACGCGTGCGAGCAACACGCCGATCAGGGCCAGGACCAGCAGGCCCGGCCACAGCGGTGCATGCAAATCAGCCACGGTTCGGAGTGAGACCGGGATCACCGTCTTGCCGAAGTAGTGCACGAGTACGAGTCCCGCGCGCCCAATGTTGTCCACAAGGCGAGGGATAACCGGCGCCGGATTGTCGAACGCGAGCCACCGCAGCCAGAACCAGCTGATGGCCGGTATCGTCCACCCAATGGCCACGGCTATCCATCTCGCCTGCAGCTTCTTCAGAAAGTGGCCGTCGTCGTCGCGCGCCCAGACCAGTCCGAGCAGCAGCGGCGGCAACACGAACGCCGGTTCCTTGATCAGCAGCGTGCAGAAAAACGCGAGCGACTGCAGGGCCCACCGGCCCCGTCCTGGGGCCTGCCAGTACCGGAGCCAGGCAAGCGTGGCCAGAATGACCGAGAGCCCGAGGAAACTGTCGTTTCGACCGGGAATCCACGACACGCCCTGGACGTGCACCGGATGGACGACGAATACGAGTGCCCCCAAGAAGCTCAGACGCCTGGAGAATCCGACGGCGCCGAACAGCACCACGAGCAGGCAGGCGGAGAGGAGATGGATCACGACGCTGGTCAGGTGATACCCGAACATGTCGACCCCGGTGAACTGGAAGTCGAGCATGTAGGTCAGCATATACAGCGGTCGGTAGTAGGTGTCCTCCGTGAAGCGCCACATGTCGTCCATGAACAGGGCGCCGACATTGGAGAGATCTCCGAAGAAATACTGGTTGTTGAAAATCAGCTCCTGGTCGTCGAAGTAGGTGTAGTCGAAGAACAGGGAGTTGCCATAGACGAGTAGCCCGGCCGCGACGATCAGCGCGTACGGAAGCGTCGCTTCCGCGAGCACACGTATCGTCGGTGTGTGCGTCACCGGCGTGGGCGTCGAGGTGGAGGTCGTCGGTGTCATCGAAAGGGGCGGGCGAGTGGGAGCCAGAGCATCGGAACGGCCTGCCGCAATGGTGGGACGGATGCTCTCCACGGGTCAAGCCGGGTGCCCCGGCGTGGGGGTCGCCTTGGCGTAGAATGGATAGACGTCCTGTCCCATGACGCTCGCAATTTCCGCCTTCCTCCGTGGTCTCGCCCCGATTCGGCTGCCCCTGTATCCGATTTTGTTGCTGTTCCTGCTGAGTTTCTTGCCGCGGGTTCGTGGCAGCGAAGGGTTGATCTGGTCGTTCTGGCTGTCCTGCGCCGCCCTGCTCGTCTGGCAGGTGGTGCTGTGGCGGCGCGTGATGCGCGCGCGCCGGGTGTTGACGTTCGAAGTCGCGTTGCGGAAGAACCACTATCTGCAGCTCTTTGCTCACTGCGGCGTATTCCTCTACTGGGGATGGTACTGGCCGGAGGTGGCCAACCACGCCTGGCTCATCGTCGCGCAGATCGTGTTTGCGTACGCCTTCGACATGCTGCTGGCCTGGTCGCGGCGTGACGCGTGGCGACTCGGGTTCGGCCCGTTCCCGATCATCTTGAGCACCAACCTGTTTCTCTGGTTCCGTGACGACTGGTTCGTCCTGCAGTTCCTGATGGTCGCCGTCGGATTCCTCGGGAAGGAGTTGGTGACATGGTCCCGGGACGGGCGGCGGACCCACATTTTCAATCCGTCGGGCTTGTCGTTGTCCGTGTTCTCCGTGGTGCTCATCATTGCCGGAAAGACCGACCTGACCTGGGGACAGGAAATTGCCCTCACCCTCCGTTACCCGGAGCACATGTATGTCGTGATCTTCGGGCTGGGGCTGATGGTGCAGTATTTCTTTTCCGTGACCTTGATGACGCTGTCGGCGGCCGCCACGTTGTATCTGCTGGGCGTGGTCTATTCCGGCGCCACCGGGGTGTATTTCTTCGTCGACACCAGTATTCCGATCGCGGTGTTCTTGGGACTGCACCTGTTGGTCACCGATCCGTCGACCTCTCCGAGAACACCGTTCGGACGTGTTCTGTTCGGGTCACTCTACGGTGTGAGTGTGTTCGTGCTCTACGCACTGTTGGGGCCGATCGGCGTACCCACGTTCTACGACAAGTTGCTGTGCGTGCCACTGCTGAACCTGAGCGTCCGGGCCCTGGACCGTTTTGTCCGCGCACTCGACGCCGACATGTTCGGGCTCGACAGGCTCTGGCCCACCGTGTCCGCGCGACAGCTGAATCATGCCTCGATGGCGGTTTGGACACTGCTGTTCGTCGGGCTCCTCACCACCGACGCCGTCGGGTCGCGGCATGAGGGCTCCAACCCGGTATTCTGGGAAGAGGCGTGCTCGGAGGGGTTGCGGGACGGCTGCCGCAATTTGCTGGTCAGGCAGTCGAACAATTGCCGGGAGGGGTTTGCCTGGTCCTGCAACGAGCAGGGTATCTTGCTGGCGCAGGGGAGGCTTGTCGACAGTGATCCCGGTGGGGCGGCGGCCAGTTTCGCCCGGGCCTGCGACTTGGGTCTCGCGGTGGGGTGCTCCAATGGGGATACGCTCGCCGCCGGAGGCGCCGACTTCGGACGCGGGTCAACCAGTCTGGCGTATGCCTGGGCCTATCAGGACACCGCATCACTGGACGAGGCCTGCGAGTCGGGCGATCCCGAGTCCTGCTATCTACTGGCCTCGGCCCATCGAGCCGGTCGCGGTGTGACCCAGGACGAGACGCTGGCCCGTGAATTGTTTACGCGGTCGTGCGACCTGGGTTGGGCCGCCGGGTGCAGCAGCCTGGCGGAAATCTACCTCCGTGGCGACGGCGTGGCGGTCGATTCAGAGCGGGCCGCCGAGGGGTTCTCTCGGGCGTGCGGCGCGGGCGAGGCGATGAGTTGTCTCAGGCTGGGCTTGATGTACCGTCTTGGACAGGGCTTGGCTCCCGATTTGAGGCGGGCGGCCGAATTGATGGAACAGGCGTGTGCGATGGGTCTTCCCGAGGCCTGCCAGATGCTCGAAGACACGCAGGCCGCTCAAGCTCCTCCATCGACAACTGAGTCGAGATAGAGGAGCGACCCGAGCGGGCCTCGGTTTTCCGACGAGGCGCCCGCGTGGACGGCGTTGCTTCCTCGGTCACATGCCACCTGCATGCTCCCTCGTCGCGCCTTGCCACGCAGGCGCCTCGTCAGAAAACGGGGAGCTATCGTTCCGCCAGGGCGGCTTCGAGTCGGCTTCGCATCTCCGCGTTGTCCGGCGCGAGCCGGACTGCCTCCTGGAAGTGCGTGATCGCCTCGTCCAACGTACCTTGCTCCAACAACACCGTCGCGAGATTTCCGTGCGCGTCGGCGAATTCCGGAGCCATCGCGATAGCCTGCCGGAAACGAGTGACCGCTTCGTCCCGCTGATCCTGGGCATCCTGTTGGGCGAGGGCAATACCGAGGTCGTTGTAGGTCACGGGGTTTCTCGAGAGCCGCAGGACTTCACGGTAGTGCGCGATCGCTTCATCGGGACGGCCCCGGAGTTGCGCGGTCGCCGCCAGGTTGTTGTGCGCCTCGGAGAACGTCGGTTCGAGTTCGGTGGCTTGCCGGAAGTGCGTCGCCGCCTCGTCGAAACGTTCCAGTTGCCCAAGTGCCATTCCGAGGTCGTTGTGGGTCGTTGGCGATTCGGGCGCCAGTTCGACCGCTCGGAGGAAGTGGGTCAGCGCTTCATCGATTTCCCCGGTGTTCTGTAGGACCGCGGCGAGATTCGAATAGGCATCCGCATACTGGGGATCGACACCCACCGCCTGCCTGAACAGCGCGAGCGCGTCTTCTCGTCTATCCTGCGCCATTGCCAGCAGGCCGAGATTGTTGTACGCCTCTACCCAGTCTGGCTCCAGCTCGGTTGAGCGCCGATAGTGACGTTCGGCCTCTTCGATATCGCCGGTTTCGACAAGCACGTTACCCAGATTGACGATGGCTTCGGTGAATTCCGGATCGATCTCGATGGCCGCGCGCAGTTGGTCGGTGGCGTCCTCGAGCTCGCCTTGGATCGCGAGCGCATTGCCCAGATTGAAGAAACCATCCGCGTCGTTCGGCGCGATCTCGAGCGCTCGGCGGTAGACGGTGATGGCTTCGTCGACCTCACCGCGAGCGGCGAGGGCCGTGCCGAGATTGCTGAGCGCCACCGCGTTGTCCGGATTGCGGGACAGCGAGTCGCGATACAAATCGATGGCCGCGTCCAGGTCCCCCTGTGTCTGTAGCTCCGAGCCGACATTGCTCTCCGTGATGGCCCGCATCTCGGCCATCGAGAAGACCGGCCAGTTGCAGAAGATCGCTACCAGGAGGAGCGTCGCGCCACCCCAGGCCAGCTCTGGACGCGGTCGGCTGCGTAGCAGGGGACCGACGTTCGCCGCCCCCGCGGCCGCGAACAGGATGAGAAACGGAACCACCGGGTAGCGGTATCGGGCCATGATGGCAAAGGCGACCAAGGTCACGGCATAGACCCCGAGCAGCAGATAGAGCAGGGTCAGCTCTCGCCGTCGCTCCCAGGTCGCCCACACCCCGAACAGCGCGAGTGGCGCCAGAACGCCGAAATGCCAGAAGATGCCCGACACTCTGAGCAGGAACGAACGGTCGGCGTAGCTCAACTGGTCCTCGGTGTCCGCCACCTCGGCCGCGTTCCCGGCCAGCAGGATCTTGCGCCCCATCAACTGGAACCAGTCGAGCGGGTCCGACCAGATGTAACTGAGAGCCCGGCCGGTCCAGTACCGGGATACTTCGGCCGGGCTCAACGTTCGGTCTGAGGCCTGTTGGGCAAGGTCGGTGGCATCCTGACGCTCGAACCGGGGGTCGCCGCGACCGAATCGCAATGGCTGGTAGATGCCGGAGGCGTCCGCATTGTTGCCGATATAGAAGTTTGGTCCGAACTGCGATGTCGTCAGGTAGAAGTCACCGCTGACGGCCAGGTTGCGGGTGGCTACCGGCAGCAAGACCGCCGCCAGCCCGGCGAGCAGGAAGGTGGCCAGCACGAAACGCTCACGCGCCAGGCGGCGCTGGGACCACACCAGCCAAAAGAGAATGGCGAATACGAACACGAGCGCGTTCTCTCGCGTCAGCATGAGACAACCGATCGTCACGCCGACCCAGAGCCACGGCCACCGGCGTTCCGGGTTGACCATGAGTCCGCTGAGGAGCGCGAGGGTCAGGCACACGAAGAACGCGTCGAGCACCGATTTCTGTACGATGCCGTCGAAGAAAATGGACGGAGCATAGAAGGCCAGGAGTACCCCGGCAATCACACCGACCTGCTTCGAAAAAAGCTGCCACCCGGAGAAGGCCAGGAACACACAGGCGAGCGACCCCAGGACTGCCTGGCAGATTCGAACGACCATCGGTCCTTCCCCGAACACCGTGTACACGAGCCCCAGGAAGTAGGGATAGAGCGGCGCCTGGTAGAACACGCCGCTCCCGAGCCAGTCCCCCGCGGCAACCTGTTGCGCCCAGGCGTGGTAGCTCTGAGCATCGCCCATGAGCAGCGGAAAGAATGGTGCGTCTCGGATTTGCCAGATGTGCACGACTCGGATGAGCAGACCGACGACGAAGATGGCCGCGCCATACGGGAGAAACGTGCGTAGGGTCAGCGGACCGTGTGGGTGCGTCGTGTCTGCTTCCTTCGGCTCCGCCACTGCCGCTGCCGTGTCGTTCGTCACCTTCGTCGCGACGTCTTGCGTCGGGGCCGACGTGCGCCGAGTCGGTTTCTTTCGTCGTTTAGTCACCGCTCTGCTCCGCCAAGGCTCGCGCCGCCTCGCGCGCGTAGTACGTGATGATGATGTCGGCGCCGGCCCGGTGTATGGCGGTCAGACTTTCAAGCATCGCCCGGGCCTCGTCGAGCCAGTTCAGCTGCGCCGCAGCCTTGAGCATGGCGTATTCACCACTGACCTGGTACGCGGCGGTCGGTTGGTGAAACGTACTCTTGACCCGTTGGATCACGTCAAGGTATGGCAACGCCGGTTTCACCATGATGATGTCCGCCCCCTCCTCGAGATCGAGCGCGACTTCGCGCAACGCTTCGTCGGTGTTGGCTGGGTCCATCTGGTGTGTGCGGCGGTCACCAAACGCGGGGGCCGAATCGACGGCTTCGCGGAAGGGGCCATAGAAGGCGGAGCAGTACTTCGCCGCGTACGACATGATCGCGACATCGTCGAAGCCACGCGCGTCGAGCGCGGCCCGGATCGCCGCCACGCGGCCGTCCATCATGTCTGATGGCGCCACGATGTGTGCGCCCGCTTCTGCGTGGGAGACCGCCGCGTGGACCAAATGCTCGACCGTGACGTCGTTGAGAATCCGTTCCCCGTCGAGGACCCCGCAGTGTCCGTGTGACGTGTACTCGCAGAGACAGACGTCGGTGACGACGGTGACGTCGGCGCACTGCTCGCGTAGCGCGCGGATGGCCGACTGCACCGGTGCCGCGGGGTCGGCGGCGGCCGACCCGGTGTCATCCTTGCCTCCCGGGAGTCCGAACAGCAGCACGGC
Source organism: Vicinamibacterales bacterium (assembly GCA_029940535.1). Lineage (GTDB taxonomy): Bacteria > Acidobacteriota > Vicinamibacteria > Vicinamibacterales > UBA8438 > UBA8438. The sequence goes on along the minus strand of JAPYUM010000034.1, from coordinate 22,614 downwards.
CCGTACTCCGTCTGCCCGGGCGGCGGCCGTTTCACGCACCGCTTCGTCGACCGACAGTTGAAAGACGCCGGGCATGGACGAGATCTCTCGCCGGACACCGTGACCCTCGACGACGAACAGCGGGTAGACCAGTGCGTCCGCCGACAGTCGAGTTTCACGTACCAGTGATCGTATGCCGGACGTGGTCCGGAGCCGTCGCGGGCGCCGGACCAGATCGAGCCCGCTCATCGGGACTCTCCTTGGCGCGCGGCCGACTGGGTATGGGCGACGATGGCGTCGACCATGCTCGGTATCGTGGACACGGTCGGCATGATCGTCGTCGCAATGCCGAAACGGCTCGCCACATCGGCCGTGACCGGTCCGATACAGGCAACGTCCACTCGATCGAGGAGGTCGGGTGCCTGCTCCTCACCCAGCGCCTTCACGAAATTCTTAACGCTGGACCCGCTGGTAAACGTCACGATGCCGATCTGGCGTTCGAGTAGGAGCCGGTAGATGTCAGGGCCGCCGCCAGCCTCCAGGTCCACCGGCGCGGTTCGATAGGCGATCACCGTCGTCACTTTGGCGCCGGCCTGGCGCAACTGCGAGGGCAAGAAGTCTCGGGCGAGGTCGCCGCGTGGGAGCAGCACGGTGTGGCCGGTCAGGTCGTGGTCTCGACATATGGCCCGGACGATCTCCGCAGAACGGTACTCCTCCGGGATCAGGTCGACCTTGAGACCGTATTTCGACAGTGCGTTCGCCGTGGCGGGTCCCACGGCGCAGAGTCGAACGCCTTTCAGGGCACGGACATCCGCGGGGCTGTTGAGCAGCCGCCGCATAAAGTAGGCGACGGCGTTCGCGCTCGTGAAGATGAGCCAGTCGAACGTATCGACCCGGTCGCAGGCGTCATCGAGCGGCGCCAGATCGTCAGGGTCCTCGATCTGGATCGTCGGTACTTCCACCGCGTTGGCGCCGAGCTGCTCGAGTCGGTCCACCAGGTCGGAGGCCTGGGCTCTCGGACGAGTGACTACGATCTGGCGCCCGAACAGCGGCCGCGTGTCGAACCAGCGCAGGTGGTCCCGTAGTCCAATCACTCGACCGACGACCAGTATCGCCGCCTCTCGTTGATCGGGACCACTGACGAGCTCGTCGATCTCGGCGAGCGAGCCCTGCACGGTGTGCTGGGTCGGTAGTGTGCCGCGGTAGATGACGGCGGCGGGCTCGCTGTCGGCGCGCCCGTGACGCCGGAGCGCCTTGACCATGGCGGCCAGCTGAGGACCGGCGCCGTAGGTGACGATGGTGCCGGAGACCCGGGCCAAGTGGCTCCATGCGACCTTCGGCGGCGCATCGGTTTCGCCCTCATGCCCCCGTACGAGTGTCAGCGTGTCACCGGCTTCCGGGTAGGTCACCGGAATGCCGGCGTACGTCGGACTGCCGATGCCGGGCGGGATCCCCGGCACGACCTCGAACGGTACACCCTGCTCGTGCAGAAATAGAGCCTCCTTGCCCCTGCTGTCGAAGACGAACGGGTCGCCCCACTTGAGACGGGCCACCGTTTTACCCTCGCGTGCTTTCTCAGTCAGCAGTAGGCAGATGGCGTCTTGTTCGAGCGGTCGCGGCGCCGCGGCCCCAACGTCGATCGTCTCGGCGTCAGCGCGGACCCAACGCAGCATTCGTTGATGGACCAGGTGGTCGTACACCACGACGTCGGCGGTGGTCAGATACCGATGTCCCTTCAGCGTCAACAACGCGGGGTCGCCGGGTCCGGCGCCAATGAGATAGATCCGAGCTTCGTTCATGGCGTCGGCGTATCTGTGGTCGTGGCAGCCTTGGCCTGCTCCAACAACGGCCCAGCGCCGTCTTCCAGGAGACTCTCGGCCACGGCGATACCCAGCGCTCGTGGGTCAGCGGCGGCCTCGGTGCCCTCGCGTCGCAGCACCCTCGACCCGTCCAGGGAGGCGACGACCGCGCGCAGCGTGAGCCTATCGCCCAGCCGTTCGGCGAACGCCCCGATGGGAACCTGACAGCCGCCACCCAGCCTGGCGACGACGGCGCGTTCCGCCATCAGTGCTCCTGCGGTCGGCGCATCGTTGAGCGATTCCAGCCGGCCGATGGTCTCATGGTCGTCAGCGCGTGTCTCGATGGCGATGATGCCTTGCCCAGGGGCTGGCACACAGGTGTCCAGGTCGACCGCGGCCGAGATACGGTCATGGTACCCCAGCCGTTTGAGACCAGCCACTGCGAGAATGATCAGGTCGTAGTCACCGGTGTCCAACTTGCGCAGGCGGGTCTCGACGTTGCCTCGAATCAGGCGAAACCTGGCCGTCGGCCACGCCCGGCTCAGCTGAGCGACCCGTCTGACGCTGCCGCTGCCGATCCGCGGCATCTGTCCGAACGCGTGGCCGAGTTCGCAGGTCGGCAGCTCCGACAGTGGGGCGGCTCCAGCCGGGAGGACGACGGCATCCCGAGCGTCTTCACGCGGTAGGACCGCGGGGATGGCGAGGCCGTCTGGCAGTTCGGCCGGCATGTCCTTCGCACTATGCACGGCCAGGTCGATGTCGCCTTGCTGAAGCGCGTGTTCGATTTCCTTGACGAACACGTTCTTGCCACCGACGGTTGACAGCGACACGTCGGTCAGGCGGTCGCCCGTGGTCTTGATCACCACGAGTTCGCAGCTACCTCCACCCCCAGCGTGGATCTGGGCCGCTACGCGTTCGGCTTGCCAGAGCGCCAACGGACTCCCACGGGTTCCGAGTCTGAGAGACGTCACGATGTCACCGGCGTCTTCGACATTGAGGCCTGTGTGGTGTCGGACGACCCGGCGCCGTCCACATCATCGGTACGGTCTGGGTTGTCGGCGGGGTGAGGTTCGGACAGGCTGAAGAGCTGCGTGAGAGCCTCGACATACTGAGCCGCCGTCTCCTCGTCGGCGGTGGTCTTCAACCGCTCCGTCGGTGTCAGCAGCAGCTTCTGAACCAGGAGTCTGGTCACCTCGTCCAGACGGGCGCGAGCGTCTGGTGAGAGCCCGTTGAGCTTGGGCGCCAGCCGTTCGAGCTCTGACTCTCGGACCGCCTCGAAGCGACGTCGTAGCGCAACGAGCGTCGGAATCGACCCTCTGGAGCGCTGCCAGACGACAAACTCGTCCACCTCCGCGCCAATCATCGCTTCAGCGTGGACGGTCTGTTCCTGCCGTCGGACGAGGTTCTCGCTGATCATCGCCCGCAGGTCATCGATGTTGTACAAGAACACCTGCTCGAGCTCGCCCGCGGCTGGGTCGACGTCGCGCGGTAGTCCGATATCAACGATGAACAACGGCCGGTTTCGGCGGGCACGCATCACGCGCGAAATCGAGGTGGCGCTGATCAGCGGCGTTTGCGCCCCGGTTGCGGTCACGACAATGTCGGCGTGGAGTAGCTCGTCGTCAACGGCTGACCAGGAGACCGCGCTGCCTTCGACCTTGCGTGCGAGTGCCTCGGCTCGGGTGAGTGTCCGGTTGGAGACGACGATCTGCGCCACCTGTTGCGACTGGAGGTGGACGGCCGTCAGTTCCGCCATGTCGCCGGCGCCGACCACCAGCACCCGCCGGTCCTTCAGGTTGCCGAAGATCTTCCGGGCGAGCGAGATGGCGGCATAGCTGACCGACACCGCGCCTTCGCCCAGTCCGGTATCGGCTCGCACCTTCTTGCCCACCGCGAAGGACGACATGAACAGCTTGTTCAGCAACGAGCCGGTGCGCCGCTCGCTCGACGCCGTGGCAAAGGCCTCTTTGACTTGTCCGAAGATCTGCGGCTCGCCCACGATGAGCGAGTCGAGCCCGGCTGCCACCCGGAACAGGTGCCGCGCGACATCGGCGCCCGTGCGGGTATAGAGGTGCGGCGTGAGTTCTGACTCAGGGATGCCGTGGAAGCGGCTCATGAATCGACCAAGATCACCACGCGTGGTGTCGACGTTCTCGCAGGCGACGTAGATCTCGGCGCGATTGCAGGTCGTGAGCACCACCGCTTCGGGGGGGGCCGGGCAGGCCGCGAGCTCCCGCAATGCCTCCGCCACGCCGCGCTTCGAGAAGTCGACGCGCTCGCGCAGGTCGACCGGCGCCGTATGGTGGCTCACGCCCAGTAGCAGCAGGTCCATCGGTGTATTTAGCCGGAGCTATGCCCCGGACCCCACGCGGCCACTCCGCGGGTACCCCTGAGAGCCCCACTCCGTGGCCGCGGGGCGCGCATTGTTGCGCGCCCTGGCTGCGGGGGTCTTTCCCACGTTTCTAGAAATTGTGACTCTCCGTCAGAAAGTAGCCCACGGGCACGAGATTGAGCAGCACGATCGAGAAGCCAAGGGCCGAGAGCCACGCCGCGCGTTTCCCGTTCCACCCGATGGCGCGTCGCGCGTAGAGCTCGAACGAGTACACGAACCAGCTCAGTAGGACGACGAGGATTTTCGGATCGAATAGCGACATGGGCGTGTCGAGCGTGTCGGGCGGCAGCTGAAACAACCAGGCCGCGCCTACGGCGAGCCCAGCGGTGAGAAACAGCCATCCGATGCCGACCGCCCGGCCGTTCATCGCATCCAGCACCTGCAATGACGGGAGGCGGGCCGCGAAGAACCCGAGCTGTTTCGCCTTGAGCTCGCGAAAGAGCAACACATAGGTGATGCCGACGACGCAGGCGAGCGCGAAACCGGCGTACGCGAACAACACCGACATCACATGCACCGCCAGCAAGGGGCTGTCCAGTACCGCCGCCGGTTCGATGACACGGTCGCCCAGCGCCGAGGCCGCCTGTAGCACCACGAGGAGCGGGACGATGAAGACCCCCATGGCCCGCTCGTCGGTCGACACTTCCGTATACAGATAAGCCACGGTGAGCAGCCACACGAACGCGGAGATGATCGCCGGGGCGCCCACGAACGGGAGGCGTCCCAATTCCATCGTCTGCATGCCGATGACAAACGTGTGGATGAGCACCGCCCCCGCGAGCGACGCGGTGGCCATGCGGCCGGCTCGCGGGCTTCGCCTCGTGAAGTGGAGTCCGTAGGCGACGCCGGCCACGATGTAAAACAGAAGCGGAAGTAGGTTCATGGGTCTGGCTCGTGGCCTCTGGATGGCTCGCTTTGTCGGAAAGACCGAGCGCCGACCAGCCCCTTGCCGGTCACTTGACGGTCGGCGCGTAGTAGCCCAGTCTCGTCGTCGCCGAGACGTCGGGACGGTCGACGCGCACGACGATTCGGCGATACCGACCATCCCTCAAAGGGTTCTTCGAGGCATACCCCAACGTGTACTGGCTGGAGAGCTCGTCCGAGATGCGCTGATAAATTTCCGGCAACTCCTCCACCGTGTCGGGGAAGTAGTGCCGGCCTCCGGTTTCCTGGGCGAGCTGGCGCAAGACGAAGTCGGCTTCCCGGAACCCCCGTCGTGTCCGCCGCTCCTCTGACCGGAGCCCGATTGAATAGATGACCGTGTTGGACCGTTTCGCCAGCTCCAGCACTTCTTCGAATTCGACCAGACTGGACGTGTCTTCACCGTCCGACAGCACCACGATGGCCTGGCGACGGATTTCGTCCGCATCGGAAGCGGCGGCGCCGACTTTCGCGAGCTCCTTGAGCGAAATGTAGATGGCGTTGTAGAGCGACGTTGAGCCGCCGGCGGAGGTTCGGCGGATGGCGGCGGTCAGGTCGTCGAGCGAGTTCGTGAATTCGTGGAGAATTTCGACCCGGCTATCGAAATCGATGACGCTGGCGAGATCCTGCTCGCGCAAGCGGTTGGCGAACCCGATGGCCGCCATCTGCGCGGTGGACATCCTCTCCGTCATGCTGGCGCTGGTATCCATGAGCAGCGACAACGCCACCGGGAGCTGGCTGGTCGTGAACAACGTGACGTCCTGGATTGCGCCATCTTCATACAGCAGGAAGCCGCTCCGGTCGAGGTCGGTGACGTAGCGGTTGTCGCTATCGGTGACGGTGACGTTGAGCGCCACCAGGTCAACGCCGGCCCGGAACGCCGGCTGGTCGGGTGGTTGAGCGGCGGCGACGGCCACACCGACGACCGCTGTCGCGACCAGGCCGTGGAATGTGCGGTAGAGGGTTCGATGCATCGTCAGCCTCCGGCGCGTCTGACCGGCGTTCCGCGGGCACTGAGGTCGTCGCGGCGCATCCGGACCGTGATGGCCTCCGGTGGAATCAGGCTGGCCGGCCGTGAGTAGACGACCTCGTACTGACTCAGTATCACCGCTGCGATCTCGTCCAGAGCCGTGTCGAGCCGGGCGCTCAACATGACATCGTACCGCTGGCCTCCCGAGGTGACGGGGCCTTGTTCGAGCACGATGTCTCGTTCGCGGCCGCTGTCTAATACGCCGAAGTCCGAGTTGACCGCCACGTTCAGGCCCCCTCGGAGCACAATCATGTGCGCGGCGGCTAGACTGTCGCGCAGCGCGTCCAGGACCTGCCTGGAATCACGGTAGCTATAGTCGAGACCTTCGCCCGTGATGGCGATGATGACGGGTCTCGGCGACTCCCGTCGTTCGAATCCACGCGCGGTTTCCAGCAGCGCGTCGAGCAGGTAGGCGGCGTTGTTCGACGAAGGGAACACCTGCCCGATACCTTCTCGAAGCCGGTCGAGACGTCCCGTCGACTCGACCAGGATGCGCGGGGGGCCCCCGAACGTCACAATGGCAAGTTCGTTGCCGTCGGACAACCGCTCGACGAAGGTCTCCAACCCGCGTCGGATATCCCCGGTCGCGCCGGTGACGCTACCGCTGGTGTCGACCAGCACGGCGACCTGCATCGGGGCGCGGGCCGGCCGCACCTCCAGGATCTCCCGCTCGGCCCCGTCCTCTTCGACGATGAAATCCGTCGTGGTGAGTCTGAGCACCGGAGCGCCAGCGGAATCGAGCACGCTGACGAACATTGATTCGTTCCCGCTCTGAGCCAGTGCACTCCGGGTTGGGGCCGATGCGGCCACCAGCGCGGCAGCGGCTATCAGGAGCGCGGACGGCACTCGCCCGTAGCAGATATCATGTCTTGAGGGTCTCCACATGGTGTGATGCCTCGGGTGGCGCCGTACCGAAGATGTCTCTATAAGGAAGTATAGCGGCAAAGCGTCCGCTCTTGTTGCGACTCGCCCGGGGTCCGGGTTCCGTCAGGGGGCTGAATCCATCCACCGGAATCGGGTGTGAATATGGGGGCGTTTTTGTGCGAGTGCTCCGGCCCCGCACATGGATGGGATTCCTTGACACCCCTGAGGCCGCATGCTATAAAAAGCCCGGTTTTCAAGCCTGCAGGTCGAGCGATCTGCCAACGACCAACCCTGCTCCAACGAGCTTTTCCGGGAGACATAGGAGCGCGTGCGCGTCGGGGGGGCACTCTCCGTTTGTCCAGTGCCCACGGTCGGTGGTGCTACGCGGCGGGGGGCCTGAGCCCGTGAGATCGAACGTGCAGCCTGACAGGAGACACATGGTGATCGCCAATGCCTGAAGCGTACATCCCGGTGCTTCTGTTCGTGCTGGTCGCGATCGCCGTCGCCGTCGGCATCTTGATGTTCACGTCGTTGATCAAGTCGTCGAAATACAACAAGGTCAAGCTCCAGCCGTACGAGTGCGGGATCGAGCCGGACACTGATGCGCGGGGCCGGTACAGTGTTCGCTATTACCTGATCGGGATGCTCTTTGTGATCTTCGACGTGGAGACGGTGTTCATGTTCCCGTGGGCGGTGATCATGGACGAGTTACTGTTGTTCGGGCTGATCGAGATGCTGGTGTTTCTCTTTATTCTTGTGCTCGGATACGTGTACGCGTGGCGCAAGGGCGCGCTGGAATGGGTCTAGTGTCCGCACTGCATGGCTGACGAAACGAAGCCGGACGACGACGCAACCGCGAAGCCGGCCGACGCGCCCGCCTCGGCGAAGGTGTCCCCGGCTGCTCCTCCGAAACCGGCTGGCGCGGGTTCCGCCGCGATGCCCCGGCCCAAGCCCAAGCCGAAGGCCCCGCCTGAAGCGCCCAAGGGCCCGGTTGATCCGCTGCCACCCGATGATCTGGAGCCGCCGGCGTACCTCGTGGCGCTGCAGCAGGCGCAGCCAGATGCCATCGAACAACTCAGCTACTGGGTGGGCGACTGGACCGTTATCGTGCGGTCGACGGCGTTGCTCGACGTGGCCCGTTTTCTTCGAGATGACGACGCGGCGTCGTTCGACTACTGTTGCGATGTTACCGCCAGCGACTGGCCGCCGCGTGAGCAGCGCTTCGACATCATCTACTGTCTGTATTCTGTGCGCCGTCGGCAGCGGATTCGGATCAAGGTGCGGGCCGCCGAAACCGAGCCGGTGCCGTCGGTGACCGATGTCTGGCCGGCCGCGAATTGGCTCGAGCGCGAGATGTGGGACATGTTTGGGGTACACATCACCGGGCATCCGGATCTCCGTCGGATTCTGATGCCGGATAACTGGCAAGGCTTTCCGCAACGCAAGGACTACCCGCTCGAGGGACCGGGCGAGTTTCTGCTCGAGAGCCCCATGGAGTGGCTCCGGCTACGCAATATGGTGGACGAAACGGAGATCGAGTAGTTCGGTCCTGCTGGATACCTGAATCGAGTCAGCTAGAGATGGCCACCGAATCCGCGGCAATGTTCGACACCGACGAGCTCGTGCTCAACATGGGCCCGCAACACCCCAGTACGCATGGGGTCTTGCGGCTGGTTTTGCGGCTCGACGGCGAGCGAGTGAAGGACGTTGACGTCGTGATGGGCTACGTCCACCGCGGCATCGAGAAACTCAGCGAGAATCGGGACTGGACCCAGATCATCCTCCTGACCGACCGGATGGACTACGTGGCGGCCGCCACCAACAACCTTGGCTACTGCGAGACGGTCGAGAAGCTGATGGAAGTTGAAGTGCCGCGGCGCGCCCGGTACATCCGCACGATTCTGGCCGAGCTCCAACGCATCGCCAGTCACTGCCTGTGGCTCGGCACCCATGCCATGGACATTGGGGCGATGACCGTGTTTCTCTACGCGTTCCGCGAACGGGAGTTAATCCTCGACCTGTTCGAGGAGTACTGCGGCGCCCGGTTGACCTACAACTCGATGCGTATCGGTGGTCTCCCGCTCGACCTTCCGAGTGGCTGGGATGACAAGGCGCGCGCGTTCTGCGACATCATGGATTCGAAGGTCGCGGAATACGAAGAACTGCTGACGAATAATCGGATCTGGTTGGAGCGGACTCGCGGCATCGGTGTGATCTCCGGTGCGGACGCGATCGCGCTTGGGCTCTGTGGCCCGCCGCTGCGTGGGTCCGCCGTGAATCGTGACGTGCGAAAGGACGAGCCGTACGCCGCGTACGACGAGTTTGACTTCGACATCCCGATTGGCACCCGGGGCGATACCTACGACCGTTACCTCATCCGGCTCGAAGAGTTCCGCCAGTCGATTCGCATCATCCGGCAAGCGCTCGACGGGCTGCCTGAAGGCCCGGTGATGGGGAAGGTGCCCCGGCTGCTCAAGCCGAAGGCGGGCGAAACCTACCACGCGATCGAATCACCAAAGGGAGAACTGGGCTACTTCATCGTGAGCGACGGACGGGCGACCAACCCATACCGCTTCCGAGTCAGGCCGCCGTCGTTCTGCAACTTGCAGGGGTTGCGTCCGCTGGTCATCGGCCACCTGGTCGCCGATGTGGTTGCGCTGATCGGCACCATCGATGTCGTACTCGGCGAGGTCGACAGATAGCGATGCTCGATACCGTTTTCTGGCCGCTGGTCAAGATCGTGGTGCTGCTCAACGCGGTCATGATCTCGGTGACGTTCATGACCTTGCTCGAGCGGAAGGTGATCGCCTGGGCGCAGTCGCGTCTGGGGCCGATGCGCGTGGGGCCCTATGGAGTGCTGCAGGCGTTCGCCGACCCGATCAAGCTGATGACCAAGGAGGACATCACACCCGCGAACGCGGACAAGATGATGTTCACCCTCGCGCCGATTCTCTCGCTGGTCCCGGCGTTTGTGGTGTTTGCCGTCATCCCGTTTGGGGACGACCCGCTGTACTACGTCGCCGACATCAACGTCGGTCTGCTGTTTCTCATTTCGGTGACGTCGATCGGAGTCTACGGGATCATCCTCGCCGGCTGGGCCTCCAACAGCAAGTATCCGTTGCTTGCCGGTCTGCGAGCGTCGGCGCAGCTCATCAGCTACGAGATCGCGGTCACCATGACACTGGTGAGTGTCATCCTGACCGCGGGCACGCTGAGCATGGTGGAGATCGTCGAGGCGCAGCGGGAGACCGGGTGGTGGATCGGTTTTATTCAGCCGGTCGCGTTCGTGCTGGTGCTGATTGGCGGGTTGGCCGAGACCAACCGCGCGCCCTTCGACATGCCGGAAGCCGAGCAGGAGCTGACGGGCGGGTTCCACACCGAGTACAGCGGCATGCGATTCGGGCTGTTCTTCTTGGCCGAGTACGCGAACATGATCGTCATTTCGGCGGTTGTGGTGGTGCTGTTCTGGGGCGGGTGGCTCCGTCCGTTCCCGAGTGTCGGCGCGCTCGCATTGCTGGACTACATACCGAGCTGGATCTGGATGTTCTCCAAGATGTTCCTGGTCTTGTATCTGTTTATCTGGATCCGAGCCACTTTGCCACGGTATCGCTATGACCAGTTGATGAGGATTGGGTGGAAAGTGTTGATCCCGATCGCCATCGCCAACGTCGTGATCACGGCTGTCGTCAAGGTGTTGCTGTAAGTCATGGCCGAAACCATCGTCTTCTATACGCTCTCGGTCTTGATTCTCGGACTGGCCATTCTGGTCGTGACCGCGAAAAACGCCGTGCACAGCGTGGTCGCGCTTGTCATGACGTTTCTGTGCGTGGCCGCCCTGTATGTCGTGCTCGAGGCCGAGTTCCTGGCGGTTATCCAGATACTGGTCTACGCCGGCGGCATCGTCGTGCTGTATCTGTTTGTGGTCATGCTGGTGAATCTTGGTCGATCGCCGGAAGAGCACCAGGACCCGCGGCGCCTGAGTGTCTTCGGGCTCGGTCTGGCTGGTGCGATGCTCCTCGAGGTGGCCGGCATCGTGGTCTACAGCTACAACCGCTCGGCGTCGACGGTCACCGCCCCCGCCGCCGCGTCGCCGGTCCAGGGCAACACGCAGGAACTGGGGTGGCTGCTCTATACCGACTATCTGATTCCGTTTGAATTGGCGTCGGTGCTGTTGCTGGTGGCGATGGTCGGCGCCATCGTGTTGGCGAAGCGAGATCTGTGATGATGGAAATCACCCCGGCTCATTACACGGTGCTCTCGGCCGCGCTGTTCACCATCGGCGTGATCGGCGTGCTGGTGCGTCGCAACATCATCATCATCTTCATGGCGATTGAGCTGATGCTCAACGCGGTCAATATCAACCTCGTGGCGCATGCCCAACAGGTGGAGAATCTGGTGGGTCAGGTGTTCGTCGTGTTCGTGATCGCGGTCGCGGCGGCCGAAGCCGCCGTCGGACTCGGGATCATTCTGGCCTTCTATCGGAACAAGGAGACCGTGAACATCGACGAGATGAATGTGATGCGCTGGTAGGACGATTGGCCTCTGCGCGCAGCCCCGACTGAATATGGACCTTATTTGGCTCATCCCCGTGTTGCCCGGCATCGGCGCCGCCTTGAACGGCCTGCTGGGCATCCGCTACTTCAGTAAGCCGGTGGCGGCGGCGATTGCCTGCGCCACGATGGGCGGGGCGCTGCTGCTGTCGATATTCGCCTTTGCGCAACTGCTCGGCGCCGAGCATCGCGAGCATGTCGTCACCCTCGCCCACTGGATTCCGCCGATTCCGCTCCAGACCGTGGACGGGCTTGGCGCGTTCGAGGCGCCATGGGCGTTCCGCCTCGATCCGCTGTCCGGGATGATGATTCTGATCGTCAGCGGTATAGGATTTCTGATTCATCTGTATTCGTCGTCCTACATGGACCACGAGCCCAGGGGCGGGTATGTCCGGTTCTTCTGCTACCTGAACCTGTTCTGCTTCTTCATGCTGACCCTGGTGCTCGGCAGCACCTTCCTGGTGATGTTCGTCGGCTGGGAGGGGGTCGGGCTCTGCTCCTACCTGCTGATCGGGTTCTGGTATCACAAGAAAAGTGCGGCCGATGCCGGCAAGAAGGCGTTCGTCGTCAACCGGGTGGGCGACTTCGGATTCGTGCTGGGCGTCTTCCTGATCTTTTTCACGTTCGGTACGATCGACTTCCGCGAGGTAGCGGAGGCCGCTTCGCAGATGCCGGTGGAGTCGGCGGCGTTTGGCGTGCTCTCGACCATCTGCCTGCTGCTGTTTGTCGGTGCCGTCGGGAAGAGCGCGCAGATTCCGCTCTACGTCTGGCTACCGGACGCGATGGAAGGCCCGACCCCCGTGTCGGCGTTGATTCACGCCGCGACGATGGTGACCGCCGGAGTGTATATGGTTGGCCGGAACGCCGTGTTGTTCTCGCACGCGCCGATGGTCATGACGATTGTCGCGGTGGTCGGAGGGGTGACCGCGTTGATGGCCGCCACCATCGGACTGGTCCAGACCGACATCAAGAAAGTGTTGGCGTACTCCACGGTCTCGCAGCTTGGGTACATGTTCCTCGCCACCGGGGTCGGCGCGTTTGGGGCCGGGGCATTCCATCTGATGACGCATGCGTTCTTCAAGGCGCTGCTGTTCCTCGGCAGTGGGTCGGTCATCCACGCGATGAACGACGAGCAGGACATGCAGAAGATGGGCAACATGAAGCTCTACATGCCCACGACGTTCATCACCATGTTCGTGGGAGCGCTCGCGATCGCCGGGGTCCCCGGTCTGTCCGGTTTTTTCAGCAAGGACGAGATTCTCGCCAAGACGTTCGTCGCGAGCCCCTGGTTGTGGGGGCTGGCGGTGGTGACGGCCGGCATGACCGCGTTCTACATGTTCCGATTGATTTTCATGACGTTCTTCGGAGAATATCGCGGACCCAAGTGGGGGGGGGACGCCGAGGGTCAGGCGGATGGAGATCACGCGGCCGCGGCTGATGACCACGGGCACGACGGTGCGCATGTCTGGCACGGGCCGCACGAATCGCCGAAGCTGATGACCGTACCCCTGATGATTCTGGCGGTGGGCGCGGCCGTCGCGGGTTACGTGGGAATCCCTCCGATTATCGGCGATTTTGTCGGAGTCGGTAATGCCATCGAGCACTTCCTGGAACCGAGTTTCGTGGCCGAGTCGGCTGCGCTCGCCGAGGAGGGAGAGCACGCGGTGGCGCACCTGTCCCACGTCGTGGAGTTCGGGTTGATGGCGTTTTCGGTGCTGATTGCCGGTCTGGGTATCGCTCTGGCCTATCACCTCTATGTGCGTCGGCCGAAGCGCGCTGTGGAACTCGCGGAGAACTGGGCCGGCGCTCACCGGGTATTGACGAACAAGTACTACGTCGACGAAGCGTACAACTCGACCGTCATCAAAGGGACCATGGGCAGCGCCCGCGGGTTGTGGGCTGTCGACCGCAACGTGGTCGACGGTGCCGTGAATGGCGCCGGCTGGCTCACGCGGGCCTTGTCGTGGGTCTCCCATGTGCTCGACAAGTACGTCGTCGACGGGTTGGTGAATCTGGCCGCCTGGATCTGTGCCGAGGGGAGCTACATCTTTCGGCGGGGCCAGACTGGGCTGATCCAGAACTATGCGGTCGCTACGCTGTTCGGCGTGTTCGCCTGCGCGACGGCGTTTCTGGTTGTTCGATTCATGGGCTAGCGGGGCACAGCCCGACTGATTGGAAGCCGCGCGACAATGCGCGGCTCGCGGGCGCGGAGTGGGGCACTCGGGGTCCCCGCGGAGCGGCCGCGTGGGGTGCGGGGCGCAGCCCCGACTAATAAATAGAGAACCGCTCATGAGCAACAACGCTAACTTCCCCTTGTTGACGCTGATCATGTTCACGCCCCTGGCGGGCGCGGTGCTGCTGCTGTTCGTGAACAAGAACAGCACGAACGCTATTCGTTGGATCGCGAACGGATTCGCCGGGCTCGGTTTTCTGGTGTCGTTACCGCTGTGGTTCTGGTTGGACATGGCGACGCCGGACTGGCAGTTCGTGGAGCGACACGAGTGGATTCCCTCGATCGGCGCCGAATACCTTGTCGGCGTGGACGGCTTCAGTTCCCTGCTGATCCTGCTGGCCACCTTGATGGGCCTGATCGCGATCCTCTCCTCCTGGACTGCGATCACCACGCGGGTGAAGGAGTACTACATTTTTCTGCTGGTGCTGCAGACCGGCATGATCGGCGCGTTCGTTTCGCTTGACTTCCTGCTGTTCTTCCTGTTCTGGGAGGTCATGCTGGTGCCGATGTATTTCCTCATCGGTATCTGGGGCAGCGCCAATCGGTTGTACTCGGCGATCAAGTTCTTCCTGTTCACGCTGGTGGGCAGCGTCGTGATGCTGCTGGGCATTCTGGCCGTCTACTTCTATCACCACGAAGTGACCGGGATCTATTCGTTCGACATCACGCGATTCCACCAGTTGAACATGCCATTCGACCTGCAGTGGTGGGTCTTCCTGGCGTTTTTCCTCGGGTTCGCCGTCAAGGTGCCGATGTTCCCGTTTCACACCTGGCTGCCGGACGCGCACACGGATGCCCCGACTGCCGGGTCTGTCATTCTGGCTGCCGTGCTGCTGAAGATGGGCACCTACGGGTTTATCCGATTCTCGCTGCCGATCTTGCCGGAGGCGACACGAGCGGCCGTTCCGTGGGTAGTGACGTTGTGCATTATCGGGATCGTGTATGGGGCATTGGTGGCGATGGCCCAGCGCGACTGGAAGCGGCTGGTCGCGTACTCCAGTGTCAGCCACATGGGGATGGTGATGTTGGGCATGTTCGCGCTCAACGCGGTGGGCATCACCGGCAGTATCGTGCAGCAGATCAACCACGGCATCTCCACTGGCGGGCTCTTCCTCCTGGTGGGCGTGGTCTACGAACGTCGTCACACCCGCGAGATCTCGGAGTACGGCGGCTTGTCGAAGGTGATGCCGGCGTATGCAGCGATTTTTCTCGTGATGACCATGTCCTCCATAGGATTGCCCGCGCTCAACGGGTTTATCGGTGAGATTTTGATCCTGCAGGGCATTTTCGTGGTGAACAAGATCTGGGCCGCGTTTGCCGCGACCGGTATCGTGCTGGGCGCTGCCTACATGCTCTGGCTGTATCAGCGCACGATGTTTGGCACGGTGGACAACCCCAAGAACGAGAACTTGCCAGATCTGAATCTGCGCGAATGGGCGACGTTCATCCCGCTGCTGATTCTGGCGGTTTGGATCGGGCTGTATCCGAAACCGTTCATCGACCGGCTCGACTCGTCCGTGGTCCGGGTCATGATGCGCGTCAATAGCGCTGATGTTTCGTTGAACGCGGGTGCGCCTGGTGCGGGCGTCCAGTCGCCGGTCGTCTCCTCCGATCTTCTGACCCTGGACGGTGACACCGGGGACGTCATCGAGTTGCCCGTGCGCGGGGGCGCCAGATAATGCCCGCTGGCTTTTCCACTCTCGATTTCTACTTCATCCTGCCTGAGCTGGTGTTGACCGGCGGGGCGCTTCTGTTGCTGCTGCTCTCGGTGACCGTGCCGAAACAGGACGGGGTGTTGTTAGGCGTGACGCTGGTGACGATTGCGACGACGCTCGTCGCGGTGTCAGCGTTCGCCGGTCTCGACGAAACCGTCTCTCGAGGACTGCTCGCCATCGACGGGTTCGCCGCGTTCTTCAAGGTCCTGGCGCTGCTCTCAGCGGCACTCACGGTCTTGATGTCGGCGCCGTATCTTCGGGTGGAAGGCCTCAAAGCTGGTGAGTATTACTTCCTGATTCTCTGCGCCACGCTTGGCATGATGTTCATGGCGAGCGGGCTCGACCTCATCACGCTGTTCATCGGGCTCGAGACGATGGCGTTGTCGTTCTACGTGCTGGTCGGCTATCTCAAGCCGAATCCACGCTCGAATGAGGCGGCCGTCAAGTATTTTCTGTTGGGCGCGTTCTCGCTCGGCATTCTGCTCTACGGGATGTCGCTGCTCTACGGCGCGACTGGCACGACCAGCCTGGCCGGAATCTCGGCGGCGCTGAGCGGGCAGGAGACGAGCGCCGTGCTCGTGCTGGCGGTGATTCTGGTCGGCGCCGGGATGGGGTTCAAGATCGCGGCGGTGCCGTTCCACATGTGGGCGCCAGACGTGTACGAGGGGGCGCCGACCCCGGTGACCGCCTTCCTGTCCGTCGGGTCCAAGGCGGCTTCATTCGCGATGCTGCTTCGGATCTTCGTGGAAGGCCTCCCAGCCCTCGCCGAAGAGTGGAAAACGTTGTTCTGGGGGCTGGCCGTGGTCACCATGACCGTGGGGAACATCGCCGCGCTGACCCAGAGCAATTTGAAGCGGATGCTCGCTTATTCGTCGATCGCCCACGCGGGTTATCTCTTGATCGGCGTCGTCGTTGGTACTGAGCGTGGCGTCGCGTCGATGCTCGTGTATCTCGGTGTCTACCTGTTCATGCAGCTCGGAGTCTTCGGTATCGTGACCGCCATGCGTCGTGGCGACATCATCGGCGACGAATTGAAAGATCTGACGGGTCTGTTCAAGCGGAGCCCGGTCGTCGGGTTCGCGATGCTGTGTTTCATGCTCTCGCTTGGCGGCATTCCTCCGACCGCCGGGTTTATGGGCAAGATGTGGCTCTTCGGCGCGGCGATCGACGCCGGAGAGATTTGGTTGGTGGTGATCGCCGTGCTGAACAGCGCGGTCTCCGCCTACTACTACCTCCGAGTGGTCGTCTTCATGTGGATTAACGAAGATGAACCCGCCGGGTCGCCGATCGCGATCGGTCCCACGATGGCTGTTGCCCTCGGTGTCGCGCTACTGGGCACGGTGGTCTTGGGCGTCTATCCGCAGGCTCTCTTCGAGTACGCCCAGTCGGCGGCGAGTACCCTCGACGGGATCACCTCAAGCATCGCCCTCCGCTAGGTTTCCCTGGCGAGGCGTCCGCCTGGCGGTGTTGCTTCCTCGGTCACAGCCTTGCCTGGCTGCTCCCTCCTTGCGCCTTGCCAGGCGAACGCAGCCCCGTCTAAAAAGAGAGACGAGCCGAGTACTAGCTGGGTCGAGACGCGTCGATCTGGATCAGCGAGTCCTGAATCAGTGCATCGTTGTCTTCCGCTGTCAGGTTCTTCTTGATCAGCTTGGAAGCGACGCTCAAAGACAGGTCGACGACTTCGTGGCGGATCTGTTGGATCGCCCGGGCGGTTTCCTGCTGAATCTGCCGTTCGGCGGCCTGGACCATCGCCGCCGCTTCTGTCTTGGCTTTCTGGTGCAGGTCTTCCCGAACGACCTCCGCCGCCGCTCGGCTCTTGGCCACGATCGACTGTCCCTCGGCCCGCGCCTCAGCGATGAGTTGCGCTGACTTCTCTTGTAGTTGGGCCAGTTCCTGCTGGGCGGCGTCAGCGTCGTCCAACGACTTCCGAATCGTGGCTTGTCGCTCGTCGAGCGCCTTGAGTAGCGGGGCCCAGGCGAACTTCGCCAGTAGGCCGAGCAGGATCAGAAAGGTGAGGATGGTCCAGATGAAGAGCCCGGGATCGGGCTGGACCAACGGGTTATCCATAGGGGGCTCCCTCTATTCGCATGACGGGATCGAGAGTTCTCCGCGTGCCCAGTTACTTCAGGAGGACGACGGCGAAGATGAACACCTCGGCCAGAATCGCCACGCCTTCTAGGAGAAAGAGCGGGAGGTTGACGGCCCCGGTGATTTCTGCGGCGGCAGACGGCTGACGAGCGATGCTCTCGGCGGCGGCCGCCGCGAACTTGCCGATACCCAGACCCGCTCCGATCACGACCAACCCGAGACCGAGCGCCACGCCCGCGATGTAATACAGATCCATTCCGCTATCCTCCGTGTGTGTGTCGTTACCAAGAAGCCGAAACTAGTGATGCACGTTGATGGCCATGCCGATGAAGACCGACGTGAGCAGGGTGAACACGTAGGCCTGGACCATGACGACGATGATTTCGAGCGCGGAAATACCGACCGCGAGCGGGAGGACGAGTGTGACCCCGACCCCGATGCCCACGGCGGCGCTCGCGAATATCTCTGCAAAGAGGAAGACGAGGGACAGAATCGACAGAATGGCGATATGCCCGCCGGTCATGTTCGCGGCCAGTCGCATCGTCAGCGCGAACGGCTTGACGAACATGCCCATGAGCTCAATCGGGATGAGCAGGGCATACACCGGTTTGGCCAGACCGGATGGCACCAAGTTCTTCCAGTGCTTGACGAATCCATGAGCCATCGTGCCCGCGATCATGATGGAGAAGAACGTGATCGTGGCCAGCGCGGCGGTGACATTGTAGTTGGCGGTGGCGGTGGTCCCGCCGTGCAGCACACTGTTAATCAGCGATTCCGACTCGGGTGAGTTCCCCAGCACGAACCGATCGACCATGCCGAGCGTCGCGAACATTGGGATCAGGCCGACGACATTGCACGCCAGGATGAAGACGAACAAGGTCAACATGAGCGGCGTCCAGGTGTTCACGAACTTGGCGCCGACATTGGGGAGGACAATCGAGTCTCGGATCGACTGGACGAGCCACTCCAGACCGTTCATGAAACCGGTGGGGATGCGTCGTTCCTGCTTCAGATAGGCGCGGGTGGCCATCGTAATGACCAGAAAGAGAAAGCCGGCCACGAGCCATATCATCATCACATGCTTGGTCACCGAGAAGTCGATGCCCGCAATGTGCGGCAGGTGAATGATGGGGTGATCCAACGAACTGTTCGACACATGCTCGATGATCACTTCACCGGCGTTGAAGCCTTCTTCTGCGCCGTGTGCGGCGTCGGCGGCATGCTCGCCGGCCTGCTGCGCCTCTTCGGCGTGTTGTGTGGTCATGATGCGGAACCGGGCGCCGAGTTAATTGACGGTGACGGCGGGGCCGGCTTGGGTGAACAACGTCTTGAAATACACCGCTTCAATGATCTGAAGGGCGACGAAATACACAGTAAAGCTGATGATGAACGGAAATGGGTCACTTGTCACAAACGCGATCACCACAGACACGTAGGCCGCGTAGAACACCATCTTCGCCAGGAACGCGATCGTCATCCTGGTGGTCAACGCGCTCAGAGCCGTGCGGGTTGTCCGTTCCACCATGACGATAGTGGCGATGCCGACCATGAGCGGCGCCGCCATGCCCATGAATACCGGCGCGACGGTTTCGGGGGCCACCAGAGCCGTGAACAGGCCACACGTGGCCACACACACTGCTACAAGTATTCCCGAGAGCTTCATTGCTTCCAGACCGTCTTTGCCAGTTCGTAGAACCCGACCACAACACCCAGCAACATGCCGGCGAGCAGGAACCACGGCGACGAGGTTCCCGCCCACCGATCTATCAGATATCCCAGCCCGCCCAGGACGCCGATCGCGCCGATCAGCGTGTACCCGGCCGATGCCGCCGGTCCGGCCCGGCGGACGTTTTCCTGCAAGGCCTGAAATGATCTTGCGAGAAAATGGACGTTCGGATTGGGCATGTCACGAACCGACTCTGGCGCGCCCGATTCCAGGGTACCCAGATGACCGGCAAATCCCAGCCGACAGGATCGATTCCACACCCACACAGAGGCCGTTTCCAGCCATCTGGAAACACACGATCATAGCAGGCGGGGGAGGCCGCTGGCAACAGAGCGGCGAGTAGCGACGGGAGGCCGAAAGGCGTATGTCTGTCGCATCCGCAGGAGCGCCCTGCGCCAGAACTTCGCGCGGCGCATGAACTGCGACGGCGCCCCGTTTTCAGTGAAGATCCTGGGGCCGTGCACCCGGCTGGCGGATCCGGACTCCGTGGTCGCGGACCGACCCGACGGCATCAATACTGGGCTACCGTGACGATAGCGCGGCAGATGTCTTCCGTTTGGGGCAGGATCGCGTCTTCGAGATCGGGGTGATAGGCGACCGGGCAATCCTGTGCACCGACCCGCTTGACCGGAGCGTCGAGGTGGTCGAACAGCTCGTCAGCGATCCGCGCCGCCACCTCCGCACCGAACCCACATGTCAGCTGGTCCTCGTGGGCGACCACGACGCGACTGGTTTCCGTGACCGCGGAGGCGATGGCTGACCAGTCGAAGGGGGCCAGGGTGCGCAGGTCCAATACCTTGACGCTGATGCCCTGTTGGGCGACCCGCTCCGCGGCCAGCAGGGTCTTGTGGACGAGCGCACCCCAGGTGACGACAACGACGTCGCTGCCTTCACGGCACACGCGTGCGCGGCCGAACGGCACCTGATGATCGGGCCCGGGATACGCCGCCTTGCTGTGGAGCTGGCGGTAGAGGTGCTTGGGCTCCAGAAAGAGCACCGGGTCGTCGCACCGAATCGCAGTGCGCAACAGACCAGCCGCGTCTGCGGCGTTGGACGGATAGGCGATACGGATACCAGGGCAGTGGGCGAAGATGCTCTCGCCGGACTGGCTATGGTACAGCGACCCGCCACGCAGGTAGCCCCCGATCGGAGCCCTGATGACGAGCGGACAGGAGAACGTGTTGTTCGACCGGTACCGCAGCATCGTCAGCTCGTCCCGGATCTGCATCATGGCGGGCCAGATGTAGTCGAAGAACTGGATCTCGACGATTGGCTTGACCCCCCGTATCGCCATGCCGATGGCCCGTCCGACAATATTGGCCTCGGCGAGCGGGGAATTGAACACCCGCTCTCGTCCAAAAGCGCGCTGCAAGCCTAGCGTGGCTTTGAACACGCCCCCCTTGCCCTTGACCGACGAGAGCGCCTCGGCTCGGCTGCAGTCGGCGACATCTTCACCGAATGCCACCAGGAGCGGGTTTCTCGCCATCTCGTCGTGCAGCGTACGATTGATGGCGGCCACCATCGTGATCGGGTCACCCTCGGGCGTGCCAGCGACGTCGAACGCCTCCGATGTCGGATCGACATCGGGTGAGTACACGAAACGCAGGGCTGTGGTCCGATCGGGCGGCCGCGCCGCCAATGCTCGATCGGCGGCGTCCTGAACCTCAGTGTCCACGTCACTCGCGATCCGGGCCAGCGCGTCGTCGTCGGCGATCTGTTCCCCACGCAACAGGTCCGCAAAACGGTTGAGCGGGTCACGACTTCGTTCGTCGGCCTGCTCCTCCTCGCTCTTGTACATCCCCTCGTCGTCCGACAACGAATGGGAGTAGAGGCGAACGACGCTCGCCCTGACTAGCGCCGGTCCGCGGCCGCTCCGAGCGTACGCCAACGCGCGCCCCATGGCGGCGTAACTCTGCAGGGCATCCGTTCCATCGGTCTCGATCACCTCAAGCCCTGGGAACGACGACACCAATTGCGCGATGTTGCCGCCCGGCGTTTGAATCTCGACCGGAACGGAGATGGCGTACCCGTTGTCCTCGATGAGGTAGACGACTGGCAGTCGTCTGGTACAGGCGGTGTTGAGCGACTCCCAGAACTCGCCTTCGCTGGTTGCTCCATCTCCCAGCGAGACGAACACGACTTCGCCGTCGGACCCGCCGGCGCCCGGGAATTGGGAGACCTCGGCGCATCCGATCGCATGCAGACACTGCGTGGCGACGGCGCTCGAGGGGGACACGAGATTCAGTGTCGGGTCGCTCCAGTGGGCTGGCATTTGTCGTCCGCCCGAACTGGGGTCACTCTCGGCCCCAACGGCCGCGAGCAGCATCTCATGCGCCGTGACCCCGATGGCCAGACAGAACGCCCGATCCCTGTAATAGGGGAAGAACCAGTCACGTCCCGGTTCGAGCTGCATCCCGGCCGCGACCTGAATAGCCTCGTGTCCTGCCGCGCTAATCTGGAAGAAGCTCTTGCTCTGGTTGTTGAGTTGGATTTCCTTGTCGTCCAGTCGACGCGACAGTAGCATCGTCCGATACAGTCGGAGCAACTCGTCGCGCGACAGTCCCTCGTGCAGCGGTGCGGGCGGCGCGGTGTTGGTGCCGCTGGAGACCATCGAACTCTTCATGATGGGTGCAGTCCCGTGGGTCTCGAGTTTTCTCCACGGTCGGGGTGTGGCCCGCATGACTGGCAAATTATATCACCGTGGTCATCCCTGGTCAGTTCATCCTGTGATTCTTGTAAATCATTGTGTTTAAAAGGATAAATAGGCATGCCTGCACTCTACCCGCCCGGTGGATCTGTGATCGGATGGAGCGAACTCGAACTCGAGAAAGTCACTGAGCTGATCTCTCGAAAGCTGGTGGCTGGTGATCGCCAGATGATCGCGCAGGTCTATCTCAAGCGCGGGGCCCTGGTGCCATTGCACCGGCACGAGAGCGAGCAAATGACGTACGTGCTCGACGGGTTGTTGAAAGTGCGGGTGGCCGGCGAGGAGGTGATCGTGCGAGACGGTGAGGTCGTGCGGATTCCCAGTGGGGTTTCGCATCAGGCAGAGGCGCTGACTGATACGTTTGAACTCGATCTGTTCAGTCCCATCCGCGACGAGTGGCTTCACCCAGACGCCACCTGATCTTCCCAAGTCGGCCACGCGACCGCTCCGCGGGGACCCCGAGTGCCCCACTCCGCATCCGCGAGGGGCGCACGTGCGCGCCGAGGCGACCGGAGCAGGATCTGAAAATGTCAAAGAGGCGTTTTCTGACGAGGCGTTCGTCTGGCCAGGCGCGAGGAGGGAGCAGCCAGGCGGGCTGTGACCGACGAAG
>JAPYUM010000033.1:38674-40904 GCA_029940535.1 Vicinamibacterales bacterium | reverse complement strand
CGCCAGGTCGAGACGGTGCACGCCGGCAATCGACCGGTTCTGCAGCCACACCTTGCCATCAATGTGGGAACTCTCGGGCGCCGCGTGATTCACCTGCAGAATCCGGGTTCCGTGCGCGCCCTTCGGCTGCTCCAGCTCGTCAGGCACTTTCCACACCTGAAACGTCTCCGTCTGGCGGTCAAACTTGAAAATGGCCCCCTGGAACATGTTGCCACCCCACGGGTTGCCATCCCGATCCAACCGCAACGCCAGGATGCCGGTCGGGTTGCCGGGCCTCGCCTCCGGGACCCGGTATTCGGTAACCTCGCCGGTGTGTGGATCGAGTCGTCCCAAGTACTGCTGGCCAAAGTCGGGGTACCAGACCATGCCGTCGGGGCCGACTTCGGCGTCGTGTGGCGCTCTCGATTTGTCTGGCAGGTCGTACTCGGTGATGACGACGCGGGTGGCCCGGCTCATCGGCCGGGGAAAGGTCTGCAGAGCGTGGGCGCGCGGACCGGAGCTCAGATTGACGCTGGCCAGGTAAGCGGCCTGCCGACGCCTGGCCGCCTGGCGCGACTCGCTCCGCTCGGCCAACGGCGTGACCCGGCCCGCGGGCAGCCGCTGCGGATTACCCGGAAACGCCGACGTCACATACCCGTCCATCCGCTCCAGGACCTGCAGCCACGCGTCCGCATCGTACCGCGACCGCAGGATACGTTCGAGCGTGTGGCAGCGCACGCAGGACTCGAACATCCGCTTCTGCGTCTCTGTCCCGGGAATGCTCTCGAGCCATTCGGCGTTCGTCAGCTGCGATTCGACATCCAGTGTCGGGCGGAGGGTCAGATCGAGGGTCGTCGTTCCTGACGCCCCCACCTCCGCCGCACGGGGACTGTCCAGGTCAAAGCCGATCGCGCGGATGCTGAGTGCATGCCGACCCGCCTCGAGTGTGTCCGCGGGAAAGCGATACCAGCCCTCCGCGTCGCTGATCACGCTGACGGCGATGGTCGACGTGTCTCGCTTCGCGGTGACCACGACGCCCTCCATGAGCCCCTCCGCCATCGAGGTCACCTGCCCGTCGAGGGCCACCGCCGCCTGCACGCCCCCACGAGGCGCTGATTGAGCCATCGCCAGGCCAGTGCCCATGAGCCCTGACGCTGACCATGACGCGAGCAGGACCCCGAACCCGAGGGTCCGTCTGATACGAGCTGGCATCACGGGGCGTCCCGCTCCTGGGCGCGCGCACCGGCGAGCACATGAGCAATCGAGATATTGCCTTCATGACACGCGTACTCGTAGATCACATACCCCGGAGGGCTGGTCAGCGGGAGGTCGACGGTCCACGGTCGCGTATAGGTCGTGTCGTCGTGGATGGTGAATTGGTAGTCGATACTGTCGGAGTCGACGCGGGTAAACCGCTCGACGGCGCGTAGGGCCTGACTGCCTGGAAATCTCCAGGTGGTCGTGTCGCGGTAATTGGTGGTCTCCACCACCAGCGTGTCGTCGTCCCAGTAGCCACGCGAATCGCCATTCCACTGTCGGATGCGCTGGTCCAGCGGCGAGCGCCCATCCAGTGGGACCACGCGCACGTCGTGGATCATCTCGTTGAGAATCGCGACGTATCCGGGCGACTGCACGATCTGATAAGTGTTGCTGTACCCGGAGGGCACCGGCGGCACCCGCTGATACGTCATGCAGCGCTCCTGCAGCGGACGGTCTGCCCACGAGTCATAGGCATGGTCGCGGCGGCGCGCCTGTGCGACGGCCTGCCGCTGCTCGGCCTCGGGGGTCAACGACGGCAGTCGGCCGTCCGCGGGGTCCACGATAAGCGCGGTGCGCCCGGTCGAGGTGCCACGGTCCCACCAGACCTGGTTGTAGGCGAGCGCGAGGTCACGTTCGGCCGTGAGTTCCGTGCGTCGCTCCGACGAGGCCCGTACGGATTCGTCCCGGTTCTGCTCGGCCACCTCCTCGGCGGTCAAGAACTCCCGTCCGACCAGGTCGCCCGGTCGCTGCAGCGGAGTGATCGTGGCGTAGGACCAGATGCCCTGCAGGTCCGGGTCGCCCCATGGGGTCACGAACGTCGCATCATCGGCGACCGGGGCCTGGCCAGCGCCCGAGGCCGGCGACAGACCGACCACCGCGATGGCCAAGGCCACCGCCACCGTGAGACTTCGACGGCGCATCTGACACCTCCTAGTGTCCTGCGACACTAGCACAACCAAAGGTCGTCCGAGCGCGTCCGTTGATGGGATCA
>JAPYUM010000033.1:31215-38574 GCA_029940535.1 Vicinamibacterales bacterium | reverse complement strand
TCCTGCGACACTAGCACAACCAAAGGTCGTCCGAGCGCGTCCGTTGATGGGATCATAGAGATATGGTCAACCATCCCCTCAACGCGTCCGGTCCCTCCGTCCGGGACCGTCTCCATGAGATCGTTTTCGAGGCCGACACACCGGCCGGCAAGGCGTTCGACGTCCTGTTGATCGTCTCGATTCTCGGCAGCGTAATTGTCGTGATGCTCGACAGCGTCGAGACGATCCGTGCCCGCTCCGGAGTGTGGCTCACACGGCTGGAGTGGACGTTCACCATCCTCTTCACCGTCGAGTATCTGGTCCGCCTGGCCAGCGTCCGCAGACCATGGGGTTACGCTCTGAGCTTCTTCGGGGTGATCGACCTGCTCGCTATCATCCCCACCTACCTCAGCCTGGTCGTCGCGGGCACCCAGTCGCTCCTGGTCATCCGCATCCTGCGGCTATTGCGAGTGTTTCGCGTGTTCAAGCTTGGGTACTACCTGAGCGAGGCCCGGGTACTCAAGACCGCAATGCAGGCGAGCCGCGCCAAGATCACCGTCTTTTTGACGCTCGTGATGTCGATCGCGGTCGTCATGGGCGCGTTGCTGTATCTCATCGAGGGGGAGGCCAGCGGGTTCACCAGCATTCCGCGGGGGATGTACTGGGCCGTGGTCACCATGACCACGGTTGGTTACGGAGACATCGCACCGACCACGGTGCTCGGCCAGGTCGCGGCCGCTGGGCTGATGGTGCTCGGCTACGCCATCATCGCGGTCCCGACCGGTATCGTGTCGGCGGAGTTGGTGCAGGCCGCCGGCCATCAGCCGGTGTCGACGCAGGCCTGTCCCGCCTGCAGCGCCGAGGGCCACGATGTAGACGCCGTCTGCTGCAAGTACTGCGGCGAGCGCCTCTATCCCGCCACGGTGTAGAGATACCAGCCAGGAACAGAGAACGCTGGCCCCGAACCGAGGCGCCTGGTCAGACGGCCCTGGGCGGGTCTAAAGACCCGCGGCTACGAAGAAACCGGCGGCTCGCCAGGGCGCGCGACAATGCGCGCCCCGTGGCCACGGAGTGGGGCACTCGGGGTCCCCGCGCAGTGGCCACGTCGGGTTCGGGGCGAAGCCCCGTCTAATTAAAGATACCGGGCGAGCTGACGGATCGCCTGATAGAGCACGTCGGCGAGCTGGCGGACGAACGGCGTGACATCTTGCTCGCTGACCGCGTCGGCCACCGTCACGGGATCGGTCAGCAGGAGCCAAATCGTGGCGCCCGCCAACGCCGCCGCCAGCAGGCCGACCACGCCGGCGACGCTCATGCCAATCCGTACGAGGCTCATCACCGATTACTCTCTGCCGGTCGTCACGGACCCAGCTCCCGACGCGTCGGCCGACTCATGGAGGTCGGCCCGGGTAGTCCGGTCGTCCTTACATAGGACGGATGCGGCGTCCCACAAGTTTTCGAAACCGTGGAATCAGACGTCGAGGACGATCTTGCCGAACTGAGACTTGTCTTCGAGCCGGCGCTGGGCGTCCACCGCAGCCTCGAGCGGGAAGCTGCTGTCGACGACAGGGGTGAATCGACCGTCGAAGAACAGTTCGGCGGCACGAAGCAATTCTCCCTTGGACCCCATATAGGAGCCGATCAGCGAGATCTGCCGGGAAAACAGGTGGCGGATATCCATCGAGACGCTAGGCCCGGTTGTCGCACCACAGGTCACCAACCGTCCGCCTCGTTTGAGACTCTTCATCGACGGCTCCCAAGTCGCCTGCCCGACGTGCTCGAACACTACGTCGACCCCGTCGCGGTCGGTGAATCGCCGCACTTCCTTCGCGATGTCCTCCCGGTAGTGATCGATGCCCTCGTGCGCTCCCAACTCACGCGCGCGGGCCAGCTTCTCGTCCGAACCGGCCGTCACAATCACCCGTGCGCCCTGTGCCAGGGCCACCTGGATCGCCGCCTGCCCGAGACCGCTGCCGGCAGCCAAAATCAGAACCGTTTCACCAGGTCGCAGCGCCGCCTTCGTGACCAGCATGTGCCACGCGCTCAGAAATGTGACCGGGAAGGCGGCCGCCTCGCGAAAACCGATGTGATCCGGAATCGGCACGAGGTTCTCGACCGGCACGGTGACGAATTCCGCGTACCCGCCCTCCGATTGATAGCCGACCAGGCCATAGCTCCGACAGAGGTTGTCCTGACCGCCGAGACAGGCGGCGCATCGTCCGCAGCTCAGCCCCGGCTGCACCAGCACCCGCTGGCCCTCACCGACATCGCCGGCCGAGGCGCGCACCACCTCGCCCGCGACGTCGCTGCCGGGACAATGCGGAAGGCGCACGCCGGGAATCCCCCGGCGTTGCCAGAGGTCGAGGTGATTCAGGGCGCAGGTGCGCACGCGTATCAGCACCTCGCCCGGCCCGGGCTCGGGGTCCGGCACCTCCTCCTGCCGCAGGACGTCGAGCCCACCGTGTTCGTGGAATCGCACGGCTTTCATTGTTCAGTGCCTCGTATCACGGATCGACACGCACCGGCTCGCCAAGACCCAGCGCCGGGAGGTCGGACATGAGCTGGTCGGCCGGCCCCACAATCACCGCAACCGCCTCACCGGCCCGAAGGTGAGCCTTCGCCGCGGCGGTGACGGCGTCGGCATCGACTGCCTCGACCTCCGGAACAAAGGTATCGTAGTAGCTCGCCGGCAACTCGTGGAGTACCAGTGACGCGACGCCGCGCGCCACCTGGCTGGCCGTCTCGAAGCCCCGGGCAAACCCGCGGGTCAGCGCGGCGCGCGCCATCTCCAGCTCCGTCGACGTTACGGGACGATCGTCTCCGATCGCCGCCATTTGCGACAAGACCTCCTGGACGCACTCGACGGTCGCGTCAGCCTGCACACTGCTCTGCATCGCGAACGGGCCCGGCGCACGGCGGCAATCGAACCCCGTCCGAACACCATAGGTGTACCCCTTCTCCTCACGCAAGCGCTGGTTGAGCCGACTGACGAACTGCCCGCCGAGAACCACGTTCAACACTTGCAGCGCATGGTAATCGGGCGTAGCGCGAGCCACGGCCACGTGGCCGACACGCAGCTCGCTTTGCACGGCGGCCGGACGATCGACCAGCACCAGACGGGCCGACGGCGATCCGGCCGCATCAAGAACGGCCGGTGCGACGACCGCCTCTGACGCCGGCGACCGCACGGGCAGGGCGCCGAACGTCCGCTCCGCGGCGTCGCCAATCTCCTCGTGTGTCAGCGCCCCGACGCCAATCAGGGTCGCCGACTCCAGCTGATAGGCATCACGATGAAACGCGGTCACCTGCGCTGGCGTGAGACTCGCCAGGGACGTGTCGGTCCCAATTCCGAGATGCCCGTAGGGATGGCCCGGAAACAGCGTGCCCAGAAATACCCGGTCCGCCACGGCACTCGACACGGCTCGCAACTGCCGTACGCGGCTCCGCCGGAGGTCTCGCACCCGGCCTACATCAGACGTATCGAACCGAGGCGTGGCGACGATCTCGGCCAGCAGACCGGCTCCCTGCAACGCGTGCCGCGCCACCGTGGTAAGCGTGACCGTCGTGGAGTCTGCCCCCACCTCAGTCCCGAGCCGGGCGCCGGTACCGTCGAGCGCCGCGTGCAATTCGAGTGCAGTACGTTCGGTACTACCCTCGTCCAGCAGGTCGGCGGTCAACGCCGCCAGGCCGTGGGCGTGCTCTGGATCGGAGGCGGATCCGACCGGCATCGTCAACCGAAAGGTGACCACCGGCGGCCCAGGATGCTCGACCGTCTTCAACGCCAACCCGTTGGACAACCGACTGGTGCGCACCACCGGGAACCGCGTGGGCGGCACCCGTCCGGGCTCCGGCATGTGCGCACGGTCCACACGGCCGATCATGAGACGACCGCCGGACGCGAGCCGGGTAACGCCCGTTCCACGGCGCCGTCCGGCACGACGCTCAGAGCGATACGACCCGGCTCTTGCAGCTGCCGGACCGCATCGCGCACCCGCTCGGCGGTCGCGCTGCGATACCGCGCCCGGTCCCTGGCCATGAATCCGGGATCGCCGGCATACACGTTGTACGCGTTCAATTGGTCCGACCGGCCGTTGAACCCACCGACGGTCTGCAAACGGTACACAAACTGGACATCGACCTGCGTCAGCCCTCGTTGCAATTCCACCTCACTCGGACCGGCATCGGCCAAGGCGGCCAGCTCGTCGCCGATCACCTGTTCGAGCTCCATCAATTCGCTCCCTGGAGCCGCGGTCGCCATCAGGCAGAACCAGCCGTCGATCTCGCGCGAGCCCTGCGCCGCACTGACGTCGGTGGCGAGACGCCGCTCGTAGACCAAGGTTCGATACAAACGGGAGGTCTTCCCGCCGGCCAGCAGCTCAGCCAACAAGTCCATGTCGGCGTCGCCGTCTGAGAACAGGCGCGGGGAGCGCCAGGCGAGATAGAGACGCGGCAACTCCACCCGGTCCTCGAGCAGGAGGCGCGTGTCTACTGCGGCGGGCGGGCCTCCCCTCTGCGGCTCATCGCCGGTGACCACCGCCGGGATTGGAGAGCCGGCGGGGATCTCCTCGAAGTGGCGACGCACCAGCTCGAGCACCGACTCCGTGTCCACATCACCGGCCACACTCAGCGAGGCATTGCCGGGGTGGTAGTACGTCTGGAAGAACGCGTGCGCGTCCTCGAGTGTCGCGGCCCGGATGTCCTCGGCGTACCCGATGGTGGTCCAGTGGTAGGGGTGGTCGGGCGGAAACAGCGCGGCCATCAACGCCATCAGGGCCATGCCGTAAGGACGGTTTTCATAGGACTGGCGCCGTTCGTTCAGCACGACCTCGCGTTGGTTCTCGAACTTGGCGGAAGTCAGCGCCGGCAGGAGGTACCCCAACCGATCCGACTCCAGCCACAGCGCTAGCTCCAAGGCGTTGGTCGGCACGACCTCCCAGTAGTTCGTGCGATCGCAGTTGGTGGACCCGTTGAGTGCGGCCCCCGCCTTTTGCAACGGCGCGAAGTAACCGCTGTCATGATGCGCCGACCCCTCGAACATGAGGTGCTCGAACAAATGGGCCAGTCCGGTACGTCCGGGCCGCTCGTTCTTCGATCCGACGTGATACCAGAGATTGACCGCAGCGATCGGGCACCGATGGTCCTCGTGCACGATGACGTCAAGTCCGTTATCCAATGTGTATTTCGTAAAATCCAACATCATCGCCTACCAGCTAATTCGACCGCTGCGCCATCATACTGCCATCAAACGAGGCTCCCGTGTCGTGGGCCACGGGCGCCCGGCGGGTGGCCGATGGCTGCGTGGTACGATGACACACGTCATGATTCGAACGGCTCTCACACTGACGGCGCTTCTACTGTATGCCGCGACAGCCACCAGCGCGCAGACCTTGCGCTACGAGGCGCCGGACGACTGGGACGAGCAGCCGTCGACATCACCGATGCGTGTCACCGAGTTCCGGCTTCCCCGCGTCGCCGGCGACGCGGAGGACGTCGAGTTGGTGGTGTTCTACTTTGGCGGCGGCGGCGGAAGCGTCGAGGCCAATCTGGAGCGCTGGGTCAGCCAGATGGAGCAGCCGGATGGGCGCTCGTCGTTTGAAGTAGCATCGACCACCGGATTCGACGCCGACGGCCTGGCCGTCACGGTGCTTGATGTCCCCGGCACCTACGTGGCCGCCCTCAGACCTGGCTCGGCGAGTCGGCTCAACAAGACCGATTTCCGCTTGCTCGCGGCGGTGGTGGAAACCCCCGCGGGCCCGTATTTTTTCAAGTTGACCGGTCCGGCCCGGAGCGTGGCGCGCTGGGACAACGCGTTCGCAGCGTTTCTGCGCACGGTTGCGGTGGAATAGTCGTCTCTCTCAGAGGTCGCACCCACCGTCGGTCCGTGCCGGCGTGGCCCGCCGCACGCCTCACGAGTGCAGGGCGGCGTGGCGATAGGCCTCTACCAACCAGCCAGCCACGTCCTCGTCCAGATCAAACACCTGCATGGCACGAAAATAGTGGGCTTGATGGTCGGGTGCGCTCACGTCAACACGCGAGAAGCGGGGATGTTCGAGCCGACGGTCCAGCACGACGCACCCGTGCAGGCCTCTGGCCGTCAATCGATCGCCGCGAACGTCCCGTCCACCTGGAAGGCGATGCCATCGGGTCCGGGAACGATCGCAACCGGTCCACACCGGCGCACGAGCTCGGCGAACCGCCGATACAAGGCGATCGCACCGGAGGACTTTCCCTCCAGATAGCTCCTCACCGGCTCGCGCCCACACGAGTGCGACTGGTTGAGCTGCGCGAACGGTCTCCCGCAATGTGGACAGATCCACACCGGCGTCCACAGATCGGACACCAGCTCTTCCGCACGCTCCAGCCGTCTTGATGCGATCGATTTCCGAACCATGGCGACGCCGTGGCAATCTTAGCAGCCACTCACGCCGACGGGCGGGATTCCCGGCCGCCCAGATGGCCAACGGCGGTTCGTCAGAGTTTTCAGACCTCGTGGTCATCTGGCGCGGGCGAGGGAGGCGGTGCTCGAAGCCCTCGGCACCCAGCTTGGGGTACCGTCGACCCGCGTGAACTCGTACACGGTGAACCCTGACGCCGTGGGGTGTCTCTCCGAGAAGGTGGCTCGAAAGCACACGGCGTTCCCGTTGCTGAAGGCCGGCTCGACGCTGGTGGTCGCCATCGCCAGCCCGAAGGACCTGCACGCGCTGGACGACCTCCGATTCGCTTCCGGATGCAGCATTCAGATGATGGTGGCGATGGAGACCGAGATTCAGGCCGCCCTCGACAAGTATTACGGGAGCGCGTTTGGCCCGAGTGACGCCGAAGAGGTGGACACCGTCGTCATTGACATTCCGGGTCCGAAGCTCGATCTACATGACGAGGTCGCGGAACGCTCCGCGTCCTGTCGACGCTGCACACCAACAGTTCCATCGCCACCGTCACCCGGCTCGTCGAGATGGGACGGGAGCCGTATCTCCTGGCGTCCGCCGTCACCGGTATCCTGGCGCAACGACTCGTGCGAAGAATCTGCGAACGGTGCAAGGAGCCCATTCCAACCCCGCGGCTTGATGCACGACCGTTCGTCAGAAGTCGAACTGACGGAGGTCGCTCGGCGCACCGGCTTTATCTCGTTGCGAGATACCTGCCTCGCTCGCGTCGCCGACGGCACGACCACGCTCGAAGAGGTCATTCGGGTCACAATGACCGGTCGCGACAACGATGGCGACGACGCCGCCGGGCCACCCGCCCCGCCATCAGCGTAGCCGGGCGTCTCTGGGGGCGAGCCCGTCAGACGACTTTGTCGACGAAGAAGCGAGGGCGCGCTTCGTTCGGAGCATCTGCTCGACGACGCGAACGTCGTCCTGCAGGTCCGCGTCCATCGTG
>JAPYUM010000033.1:0-31115 GCA_029940535.1 Vicinamibacterales bacterium | reverse complement strand
TCGGAGCATCTGCTCGACGACGCGAACGTCGTCCTGCAGGTCCGCGTCCATCGTGACGACGGCGTCGCCCTCGGCGTGCTCGAGGCCAGCCAACAGCGCCGTTTGCTGGCCCCTGTTCCGGGATAACTTGATCCCATGGACCCGCGGATCTCCCTCCGCGAGCTCGATGACGAGCTCCCACGTCCGGTCGCTACTGCCGTCGTCCACGAAATACACCGCACTGTCGGACGACGCCAGGCCTGAGCCGACGAACTCCGTGAGGGCATCCAGGAGACGTCGACAGGTCCCCGGCAGGACCTCTTGTTCGTTGTAGCAGGGGACGACCAGCGCGACCCGAACCATGACGCTGGTGCTTGGCGGCTCGACGCGTCGGTAATCAATTCCGCCGACTTCCGGTCAATGTCCATCCGTGACCCCACGATACCGACGCCCCCTCGGTGCTTGATAGAAACTTTCGCCACGAACCACTATCGTAGTTCGAGAGCGTATTCGGCAATCAGCTTTCGATGCAGCTCGCTGGTCCCCTCGCCGACCTCGAGCGTCTTCGCTTCGAGCAACAATCGCCCCACTTCGTACTCGGACGCAAAGCCGTACCCGCCATGTATCTGGATCGCCTCGAGCGCGTTCTGGGTGGCCGCCTCGCTGGCCATCAACTTGGCCATGGAGGCTTCCATCGAACACCGCTCGACGCCGGCGTCCTTCATCCGTCCCAGACGATAGACGAGCGCGCGGGCTGCTTCGGTCCGACAGATCATGTCTGCGATCTTCTGCTGCACCATCTGGAATTCCCCGATGGCCTGTCCGAACGCACGGCGCTCGGCGGCGTAGGGGAGGGTCAGGTCGACGGCGCGCTGGGCCTGACCGACGCACCGGGCGGCCACGGAGAACCGACCGGTGTCGAGCGCGGCGCCCAGAATCGGAAACCCGCGCCCCACCTCGCCCAACACCGCGTCGTCAGACACGACCACATCATCGAAATGCACTTCGGCCACGTTGTCCCGCTGCAACGTGCGCATCGGGAGCGGGCGACTGGTGATGCCAGCGACCGACGGGTCCAGCACAAACATCGTGACCCCCCGGTGCGCTCGTGACGGGTCGACGGTCGCCGCGACGAGAAACACACCCGCCTCGGCCGCGTGTGAGATGAAGACCTTGCTCCCACTCAGGCGCCATCCCCCGTCAACCTGGGTGGCGCGAGTCTTCATCGCAGCCAGATCCGTGCCGCCGCCAGGCTCCGTCAGGCAGGCTGACGCCAAAATGTCCCCGTTCGCGAGCGGGGGAAGCCACCGCTGGCGCTGCGCCGCCGTGCCAAACCGAAGAATCGAGCTCCCAACGAGGGAGTTCGCAACTGATACGGCGGAGGCGACCACCCAATCGACGCGGGCCAGTTCCTCGCACACGATGCCGTAGGTCACGACGTCGATGAACGAGCCACCGTAGGACTCCGGAATCATCGGAGCCAGAAAGCCGAGCGGCGCCAGCTTCGCGATGATCCCCCTGGGATATCGCCCCTCACGTTCATGTTGCTCAACGGTCGGCAAGATCTCACGCTCGGCAAACTCGCGCACCGCCGCCCGCACCTGGCGCTGAGTGTCCGTGAGATCGAAGTCGGCCATCCGCCGCAGCACGTTCTTGCCGGTCACGGTCACATCACGTCTCCAATCCGCCGTCGCCAAGGCTCTGCCGACGTGGCATCGCGTGGGCGCGCGCGCGGCTCGCCGCGGACTCTCCACTTTGCACCAAGGCGAACCGCGCCGTGATCGGCCCCACCATTTCGTAGACCACCACGGACGCCAATACGATGGTTGAGACCTGCGGCGCAAACGCCACATAGCGGTCGTCTATCGCCAGGGTCAACCCGACGGCCAGACCAGCCTGCGCCATCAGGGCCAGGCCGAGATATCGGCACACTCTGGGGTGCATGCCCAACCACTGCGCGCCAAACCGTGCCCCCACCAGTTTCCCGAGCGCACGGGCCACGATGTAGAGCAGGCCGGCCGACCCCATCGTCTGGACCAGCGCCACGTCCAGGTCGGCGCCCGCAATGACGAAGAAGATCGCATAGAACGGAGGATCGGAGTCTGCGAGTGCCGCGAACAAGCGGCGGCTCTCAGTCGTGAGGTTGACCATCGTGGCCCCGACCGCCAGGCTGGCGACGAGGGGTGAGAGATCGAGCGCGCGAGACAGGCCGACACAGAACAAGATGGAACCGGCCAGCAGAATGAGCATCTCTCCCGTCTCGCGCACCTGACGTGACCAACCAGCCAGCATGAGTCCGACCAGGAACCCGAGCGCAGCGGAACCGAACAGTTGCCACACAAGGGGAAACACCGACCGGTACAGGGTCGGGAGAAACGCTCCTCCCAACCCGGTCGTCAGGTCGATGAGTGCCGCCACCAGACTGTAGGCCGTGATGCAAAAGAGGTTATTGACCGCGATGATGCCGAGCAAGGTATCAGTGAGCGGACCCTCGCTGTCGACCTCCCTGATGACCATGAGCGTCGATGCCGGAGCCGTAGCAATGGCGATCGCGCCCAGCAACCCGGCGATTTGCCATGGCTGGCCGAGCAGCAGCATGCCGCCGGTAACCAACGAACCGGCAAGTGCCGATTCGACGAGGGTCAGATACAGGACGTTTCGACCAATTCGACGAAACAGCGAGAACTCGAAGACCGACCCAACCGAGAACAGGATCAGCCCGAGCGCCACTTCGCTGAGCACCTGAAGCGCGGCGAGATTCTCAGCGCTCACCCAGCCGAGCACCGATGGCCCGAGCGCCACCCCGGCCAGGATATAGCCGGTCACTTCCGGCACACGGGCGTACCGCACGAGGTGTCCCGCCAGCAGGGCCAGCAGCAGGATCAGGCCGAGCGATGTCAGCTCATCCATAACGTCATGACATCACGGACACCGGCGACAGCGATGTCGAGCCTGTCACGGCAGCAACACGCCCCGGGTACGACCGTCTCTGACCAGTTCAATGAACGCCGGCTCGCTTCGATCGTCGGCCAGCACCGCCCGCACCTCGTCGAGACTGGCCGGCTCTGCATGGTCGACCCGGATCAGCCGGTCACCCGGCAGAATCCCGGCCTCCGCCGCGCGGCTACCCACCTGCACGGATGCGATGAGATACCCCACGGCCGGCTGTTCCCAGACCAGTCCGGTGCCGATTGGCGACGGGGCGTCGAGTCGTGCGTCGATATTGCGAGCCGGCAGCGCGATGGACACCGTCTCGACTCCCCGGCGGGCTTCCAGCCAGAAGATCTCCTGATTGGGCGCCTCGTCGCCCTCGAGCATGCGGAGACTCTCGACTGTGTCGAGCGGGGCGCCATCGAGGGACACGAGGATGTCGCCAGGTCTGAGTCCGGTCGCCGCCGCCGGGTAACGTTCCCACAGCTCACGCACCATGAGGCCCCCGCTCAACCCAAAATAAAAGGACTCAGCCGGATTCAGCCGGTCGACGCGGAGGCCCCAGCGGGCTCGCAGGCGACTGTCGTGAGTCTCTCCCTCGGCGAGCAGTTCGCCCACACTGCTGACCGTGACCGCGACGTCGTGTCCGTCGCAGTGCAGCAACACCGCGAGCAGGTTGCCATCGAGGTCGAACACCCCCCCACCAAGCATGGTTGGCCTGATTGGAATGGTCGTGACGAACTCCTCGACCCGCCGCTGGCCACAGGGCCGCGCCGCGGTGCCGAGAGAGGTGCCGGGGGCGAACGCGAGCTGGGTCTCCGCCTGCCAGGCGGCCAGCACCCAGCGCCCCGTCTCCACCTCGTCCGCCGAGCGTCGGCGCGGAGGCGGGACACGACCCGTCAGTTGGGGAGTCCGCATCCCTGCCAGCGGCAAGTGGGGGCCGGCCACGTTCGTGTACGCGCCGACATCGCCCTCGCTTGCGGCCACCGTGACGGCGGCCGGGAACCGCCAGTCGACACGCGCGGTCACGACCCGGTCCGCGCTCCAGACCACACCGCTCCGGCCGACGCTCCGGAGCCTGACCAACCCCGACGCCAGGTCAGCCGCCAGCCCGCCGAAGAACTCGGTCATCTCCTCGACGTCGCGTCGCTGCGTGAGCGCCGGCAACCGACTCAACTCCTGCTGTGACGCGGCCGTCACAGGCTCGGACACAAGCTCGGCGGGCTTCAGCACCCATCCGATGCTGAGAATCAACCCGGCCGCGACCGCGAGAACGAGGATGTAGCGCGGATTACGCGAATCGTCTGGCCCGCCGCCGGCAGTCACAGTCGTGATGGGGAGCCCTACTCTTTCACGACCCAGCCGTCACGAAGCTGGATCACACGGCGCCCGTAGGCGGCATTCGCCTCCGAGTGCGTCACCTGGATGATCGTCGTGCCTTCCTGGTTGAGCTGGGTGAACAGCTCCATGATTTCCTGCCCCTGGGCCGTGTGGAGATTGCCGGTCGGCTCGTCCGCCAGAATGAGCTTGGGGCTGGCGATCACGGCGCGAGCAACGGCCACGAGCTGCTGCTGACCACCGGACAGTTGGCTAGGATAGAGATCTTTCTTCCCGACGATGTGGAATCGATCAAGGGCGTCGCAGACGATCGAGTCTCGCTCTGAGCGGCTGACGTTGCGGTACGAGAGCGGGATCTCCAGGTTTTCGTAGACCGTCAGGTCGTCGAGCAAGTGGTAGCTCTGAAACACGAAGCCAATGTACTGCTTGTGCAGTTTCGCGCGTTCCTTCGGTTTCATCGCGTGCACGGCATACCCGTGGAACTCGAACTCGCCGCTCCAGGCACTGTCGTGCATCCCCAGAATATGGAGCAACGTCGACTTGCCGGCGCCGGACGGCCCCATGATGGAGAGAAACTCTCCCTCTTTGACATCGATGTCGATCTGCCGCAGAACGAACGTCTTGCTCACGCCGTGCGAGTACGCTTTTTCCAAGTTGCGTAGCGCGATCATGGTGCCTCACAGTATCGACGGCTCGTGCGACCGTCCCACGTGCTCGCGAGAAGCACTCAGCGACAGCGGAGCGAGTGAGCGGTTGGGGATCACTGATTACTCGTCGTGGGTCTGCTGCACGACAACGGCTTGCATCGTCGCACCCCGCCAGCGCCCATAGACGGTCGGTGCACGGCAAGACTCCTCACGGCAAGCCGCAGCCAACCGCAAGTCCCGATTATAGCGCCGTCGCCATCCGCCACCGCGTGCGGACACCACTGTCCCCAGGCTGGGACGCGGGTGTGGATGAAACCGCCGGAACGCCCGTACCGAGGTGGTACGATCCCTGCAGATTCCATATCGACCAAGAATCCACGCCCGTCCGTTCGAGATCGCCGGGAATCATATGCCACTCTTGCTGATGTTTCTGTCCATGAGGCGTGTCGCCAGGCCGTCGCCTTTGCCGGCGGTCATCGTCGTCACCCTGGTTACCATGGTCGCGACCGCCTCGGTGGTAGCCGCAGCCGACCACGAGGTCGAGCAACCCGCCCAGCCTCCGCTGGCTCGCTCGCCGGACTTCCTGTTCGGGTGGCCCAGGACCTACGTCGGTGTCGCTGGAGGCTGGCTCGCAGCCTCCGCCAGTGGCGGGATCTTCGATCTGACGCAAGAGTTGCTCACGGTGGACCGCGGGGACTTCGATAGCGGAGTGGTGCGGTTTCAGGTCGGGCGAGCGTTGAGCCCCAGATTCGACCTGTCTGGGGAGGTCGGCTTCAGCCGGGCGACGGTGCTTTCTGAATATCGAGATTTCCTCGAAGGCGACCTCCCCATCTCGCAGGCGACCGAATTTACGCAGGCACCGGTATCGGCGAACCTACGGGTCTGGCTGGTCCCACGTGGCCGGGCGGTGGGCCGTTTCGCGTGGGTACCATCCAGGCTCGCCCCGTATGTCAGCGGCGGAGTCGGGGCCTATTACTATCGGTTCACACAAATCGGTGATTTCGTCGATTTCGCCGACTCTTCGATCTTCACCGACACCCTCGAATCGAGTGGCTGGGCCGCGGGCGCACATGCGGGCGGGGGCCTCAGCGTTCACATGGTCAGGCAGTTGTTCCTCACGGTGGAGGCACGGTATGGTTGGGCAGGTACACCCCTCTCCGAGGATTTCATCGGGTTCGAGGACATCGATCTCAATGGACTCCAGGTCACCGGCGGCCTAGAGCTTGCGTTCTGAAGGATCCAGGCGTCGACCGGGTCCCACCGTCGATTCGTGGCAGCAGAGAGAAGTCAGAGAGAGTGGGCACATGACGATGACGATAGAGACGCTCAGACGGGTCGGCACCGGCCGCATGGCACAGGCAATGGCCCTGGCGGCGTGCCTGGTCGGCGCGACCGCGACCGTAGCGGCCGGTCAGCCAGCGGCGCCCGTCGACACCCCCTGGCTCCCGTGGCTCGGCTGCTGGCAGCTCGTGGAAGAAACCGGGGCCCAGCCAGAGGAGTGGGAAGACCGGCGGTCGTACGCGAGCCGGGTCGTCGTGTGTCTGACCCCGGCCGCCAACGAGGACGCCGGCGCCGGTGACGTCACGGTCACGACGATCGCCGATGGCGACCAAATTCTCGTCGAGATGTTGCGAACCGACGGCCGGCCGCACGCGGTCGGCGAAACCAGCTGCACCGGCGACCGACGAGACACCTGGTCGGCCGACGGGGCCCGGATCTTCACACGGTCTGAGTTGTTCTGTGAGGACGACACCGCACGGCTCGTAACGGGCGTGGGTCTGATGACCAGCGCTTCGACCTGGTTGGACATCCAACTCGTCGAGACCGGTGGCCGCGGTGCGGTAACGGTTCGTCGGTATCGTCGAGCGAGTGAGTCGGCGACGACTGAGGCCGGGGCGACCCCGTTGCCGGCCCCCTTGCACGCCCAGGCACGAGCGGCCGCGCACCTGATCTCGACTACCAAGCTCAGCCCTTCCGACATCGTCGAGGCCCACGGCATCACCGAGACCGCGGTGGTCGAGGCGTTGATGGTGGAAACGCAGTCGACGTTCGAGCTCGACGGCCATGCATTGCTCGAGCTGGACGACGCCGGCGTACCGGGTGACCTGATCGACCTGATGGTAGCCCTGTCGTTTCCCGACCGGTTTGTCGTGGACCGCTCGCGGTCCAACGTCGGGGCGCTCAGCGGCGGTGGCGGCTTCGCCTCCGCGGACCCGTGGGGCCCCTACGGTCGGTCCGGCTTCCAGCAATGGTACCCGTTCTACGCGTCTCCGTTCGGGTACTACTACGGGTGGTCGAGCTACGATTCACTCTACTACAGCCCCTACAGCTCCTCTGTGACCTTGCCTGACAGCGGCGGCGCCGGCCGGGCCTATAGCGGCCGTGGCTACACGAGCGTGGGGGCGCGGGAGCCGTCGCAGGTGTCCGAGCGGCGCGCACGCCGCCGGGGCGATTCGGGGGGAACCTCGGTCCAGTCCGCGACCGGTCGTGGGAGCCGGAGCGGCGGCAACAGTTCGAGCGGCGGGGGTGGCGGACGAGCCACATCGGGTGGCTACAGCCGAGGCGGATCGACTGGTCGGACAGCCCAACCTCGAGAGCAGTAAGGACACGGCGGCGCTCTGGCTGGGAACCGTATCCCGGGGAACTGACAAGAACGACCACTCTCGACGTTTCCGTAGAGACACCGTGCCCAAGCCAAGGTAGCGAGACGTCCTGTCTTGGCCTTGCAACGCCTTTGTTTATCAGTAGATTGGTCGGCGGGACCCGAGACCTCGCGGATTGGTCACAATATTGCCAGACCAGAATGATGAGTTCCTCGCATTCCGGCACTCTAGCGAGGAACGGCGAAAGAAACGTCGGACACGAAAGTAGTTCTGTGACGGTTGAACAAACACTGGATGACGCCCACCGATTGCTGCGACAGGGCAAGGTCGACGACGCCATCGAGGTCTACGCGGAGGTGCTTGAGGAGCGATCGGATGACTGGCCCGCCGCCAACCGGCTCGGCGACCTGTATGTTCAGGCGGAACGGCTCGACGAGGCGGTCGAACAGTTCACGCGTGTCGCGCAATATCTGTGGGAGCGGGGCCGGTTTCCAAAAGCGGCGGCGCTGTACAAGAAGGTGCTGAAGCTGAGGCCCGAAGATGAGTCGGCTCGAGATCAACTCTCGGACATCGCCCTCCGGCAAGGGTTGCTGGTCGACGCGCTCGCCCACCTGACGACCATCGTTGACCACCGCCGGGCGGCGGGCGACGATGAGGGCAGCGATCGCGGTGGAACAACGGATGGACCAGTTGCGACAGCGCGCGGCCGAGGACGCCGCTACGGCGGCAGCACCCTCGCCTGCACCGGAGCGACCGGGCCCGACAGACGCGGGGGAGCTTGACCCGCACCCGCCCGACACGGGGGACGCAGGGGGGCAATCGTCCGACAACCCCGTCGCGGCCGCCGAGGGGGCGCCGGCGGATTCGTCTCCAGTGCAGGCCTCACTCGTAGACCCTGCCTCAGAGGGCGAAGACATCCTCACCGGGCAGCCCGGCGAGCCCACGTTGGAAGACCGACTGCTGCGGCTCAAGCGTGCTCGCCAACTGGTGCTGACGGTGCTCTCGGACGCCCACGACGGCGCTGAGCGGATCGTGGACCTCGCCAAGCGGATGGCGGCCGACACCGGCGACGCCACCGTCATGTGCGTCGACGCGTTGCTCGAGGCGGCACGGGACGGACGGGACGAGCACCATCGCGGCGGTCCGTACGCTGGCGGCCTGGGTGCCACAGCAGCCCGACAGTGACCAATGGCCCGCCGAGCGGCTGCAGCGGCTCGCCCGCATCGACGCGGCGGCACGACTGGAGCTGATGCGCCGCGAAAGCGACGCGATTCTGGAAGCATTCCCGGATTTGTCGCCGGGCGAGCTGCGGGACGCTCCCGATTCGTCGCCATCACCCCCGTCAGCTGTGGCGTCAGCCGGCTAGCGTAGTGCGTCCGGTCTCCTCCGACGGCACGCCCTCCCTGTTCGCGAGTCTCCCAAGTCTACGAACAACTGATCGGCCAATACGCTGGCCGACCCTCGGCCCACCGCTTGGCCAATTCGGCCGGCCCGTGGTCACGATTTTGAGAGCCGCGCATGGACAAGCAGGCATCAT
Source organism: Vicinamibacterales bacterium (assembly GCA_029940535.1). Lineage (GTDB taxonomy): Bacteria > Acidobacteriota > Vicinamibacteria > Vicinamibacterales > UBA8438 > UBA8438. Next base: position 22,080 of record JAPYUM010000033.1, on the reverse strand, counting down.
AGACACACACTGGTTCGGTCTGCCTGCGCCCACCGAGGCGAGGGTGACGTAGGTCTCGGCACCGAGCGATCCTCAATCACCAATGATCCACATCGAGAAACTGGTCAAGGTCTACGGCGGTTTTCGCGCCGTTGACGGGCTGTCGCTGCAGGTCGGCACCGGGCAGATTCTCGGGCTGGTCGGCCCCAACGGCGCGGGCAAGACAACGACGCTGCGCTGCCTCGCCGGCATTATTCCTCCGACATCTGGACGCGTCACGATCGCCGGCTTCGACCTGCAAACACACCCCCTCGAAGCACGAAAACGACTCGCCTTCGTGCCGGACGAACCGCATCTATTCGACCATCTCACCGCTCTCGACCACCTCACGCTGTTCTCGCGGCTCTACGGTGTCGCGGACGGCCCAGCGCGGGCCGAGGCCCTGCTGGAAGAGGCGGGACTCGGCGACCAGCGGCTGTCATTTCCGAGCGAGCTGTCGCGCGGGATGAAGCAGAAACTCGTCGTCGCCTGCGCCCTGCTCCATCGCCCTGAGGTGTTGGTGCTCGACGAACCGCTGACGGGGCTCGACCCGGCCGCGATGCGCAGGATGAAGCGCACCGTGCGCGACACGGCCAGGGCCGGCGCGTCGGTCATCGTGTCGTCACACATGCTGCAGCTGGTTGAGGAGGTCTGTGACCGCGTCCTCATCGTGAACCATGGCAAGAAGGTCTTGATCGGCACGCTCGACGAGATTCGTCTCCAATTTCCGGATGTCGATGCGGACGCCGATCTGGAGACGCTGTTCATGCGAGCAACCGGGGCCGACCAATGACGCCGCTCCTGTTTCTGATGTGGCGGTCGATGCTGGGCCGCGCGACCGGTTGGCTCCGGCTCATGAAGCAGCCGAAATATCTGGTGGGCACGCTCGCCGGGGTTGCGTGGATGAGCCTGTTCGCGCTTCGCCCGGTCTTACGTGCCAACCGCGAGGCATCGCTGGGGGACCGGGTTGCGAACATCACGGAGTGGCTGCCCGCGCTGGAGAGCGCCGGGGCCCTCGCTCTCGTGGTGTCCCTGTCGCTGTGGTGGCTCTGGCCGTTCGGCAAAGCGTCGCTCGAGTTGACCGAGACCGAATTACATCTCCTCCTGCCGGCACCGGTCCGACGTCGCCACCTCATTCAATACGCGATGTTGCGCAACCAGTGGGGCGTCCTGTTCGGCTGCTTCATGATCTCGTTGTTCTCGTCGGGCGGCGCTCCGGACCGCTTCGTCTGGCGGTTCGTCACCGTCTGGTTGTTCCTGACGCTGTGGCAGCTGCACGGCCGGGGGCGCGGGCTCTGGGTGGCCCGCCTCCAGGAGTTGCCGGCCGCCGTCGCGTGGCGTCGCCGGGCTACCGCGGTGGCCGGCGTGGTCCTGATCTGGCTGCTCCTGGCCCCGGGGATTGCGTCGATCGCCGCGTTATTACCAGAGCTGAGTGTCGACAGCGCACCCGCGCTGCGCCACGCCTTGTCACCGGAGCAACTCAACGCCGAAGCGCCGCTGCTCGCCCTGCTGCTGACACCGATGAGATGGGTGATCGGCCCGTTCTTCGCCGGGCTGACGCCGGACACCCCGCTGGTGGGACGGCTTGCATCCGTGGGCTGGCCGCTGCTACTGCTGGTCGCGCACAACGAGTGGATCGTGCGGTCGCAGACGCTATTCGAGGAAGCCACCCTCGAAGGCGCCCGCCAGCGGGCCGCGCGGGGGGACGCCGCGTCTCGTTTCCGCAAAGTGCGACAGCGACAGCGGCAGGCCGCGCCGTTTTCTCTGCGGCCGACCGGAGCTCCTGCAATAGCCATCGTGTGGAAGAATCTGATGCTCGTGCATCGCACGCGCCTGGCTCTGGCGGTCGGCGGCGGCACGGCCGTGGTCTCGATCTCGGCTGTGGTGGTGGCGTTCACGGGACTGCCAGACTGGCTGATCGCCATCATGATGGTGGCCGGGGCACTCGGACTCATCGCCACGCCGTTGATGGCCGGGCACCAGTGGCGCAACGATCTGCGGACGGACCTGCTGAGAATCGAGGTTATCCGTACGTGGCCGATCGACGGCTGGCACCTGTTCGCGGCCCAGGTGGCACCACCGGCGTTCATCGCCTTCCTCTACGCCGCCGGCGCCGGTGGCCTGCTCTTGATTGCGGGGGTGGCCGCCGGCGCCACCAACGCCACCGACTTCGTGCTCGTCTCGCCGGGCCTGGCCGAGTCGCTCGGGGTGTCGTTCGTGACCTTGCTGCTGCTGGGGCTTGCCACCGCGTTGCCGCTGGTCGCCGCCATCGCATCTCTGTCAGCCACCCTCCAGAATCTGGTGGCACTGCTCTGGCCCAGCTGGATTCAACTCGGCCAGCGTCGTCGCGGCTCGGCGGCGCATATCGGCCAGGGGATGTTGACCGGGCTCGGATTGGTGTTGGCGCTGTCAGTCGGGCTGTTGCCAGGGGCGTTACTTGTCGGCGCTTGGATTTTCCTCCAATTGGTGGTCGCCGACCTGCCGCTGGTGGCGTGGCAATTGCCACTGTTCGGCCTGACCGCGGTGGTCCCGCTCGTGGTCATCGTCGGAATGCTGACCAGATTCGGTGGAGTGCTGTGGGACCAGTTGGACCCGTCGGTCGAGCTGCTGAACAGCGAGAGCCCGTCGTAGCGACAGGGGGAGCTATCTCGGATTCTCCCGCACCCACGCCAACGCCCGCATGAGATCGACGGCCGAGGAGACTAACGCCTCCACCCGCGCCGTGATCTCAGGTCCGGGCTCACCCGCATCGGTAAAGTCGTCTCGGATGCAGTACACGAAGCGCGGGATGATGTGGCATCGAAAGTCGAACATCAGACTGTTGGCAAAGCCGATGGCCGACATGTAGCTCATCGTTCCACCAGCGGCGCACAAGAAGCCGACCGGCTTCTCCGTCCACCCCGACCCCGTCAGCTCCATCGCGTTCTTCGCCGCGGCGTTGAGATCGTAGTTGTACACCGGAGCGGAAATCAGTATGGCGCCGGCCGCCTGCATGGTCGCCGTCAGGGTCTTCACTGCGGGATGGTCGAACGACCCGACCCCGCCGCACATCGGCAGGTCATGGTCGGCCAAATCGATCAGCTCGACCGGTTGGCCGCTCGCACGCAGGAACGCCTGAGCCGCGAGGGCGAGCTTGTGTGACCGGCTCGTGGGGTTCAGCGAACAACTCAGGATGACGACAGCAGGTTGCGATGGGGCCTCAGAAGTGGGCATGGTGGATGCGATGTGAAAAGTGGGCCGGTCCGGAGCACCTCGATCGTCGGATTATAGGCTGAAATACCGGGCCGACACGGACCGAGACGCCGGGAACGGGCAGTCTCCTACCGCGGCGGCGCTATAATCGTCCTCGTCCTTGATAACCGCTACAGGGATGCTCGAAGCTGGCGTTCTCGACCAGCGGCGATGTTCCGACAACCGAGAAGGCTGACCACTTGTCGTTCGGACACGATCTGCGATACGCGGCCCGCACGCTCGGCCGCAGCCGGGGTTTCACGACCGTGGCGGTGCTCACGCTGGGACTCGGCATTGGCGCCGCCACAACGATCTTCAGCGTCGTCAACGCGGTCTTGCTGCGACCGCTGCCGTACCCGGACGCCGATCAGATCGTCCAGGTGTTCCAACTCATCGAGCGGCCCAACCTCGGCACGCCCCTGCGCGGCGGGCTGACCCCGGACCAATTCCAGATCTGGCGGGAGCGGGCACGGGGACTGTCCCACATCGGGGTGCATGGCGTCCGCACGTACACCCTGACCGGGACGAACGAGGCGGTGCGACTGCACGGCGCCGCCGTCACCCCGAGTCTCTTCCCCCTGCTGGACGTCCCACCGTTGATGGGCCGCGTCTTCGAACCCGAGGAAGCTCAGCCGGGGGCCGAGCCGGTGGTCCTCCTCAGCCAGGGCACTTGGGAGCGGTATCTCGGCTCGGACCCAGATATTCTCGGCCGGTTGCTCACACTCGAGGGGAATCCATACCGAGTCGTCGGCGTCATGCCACGACGCTTCGCCTTTCCGTCGCTCGACTATCGCAACGACGCCGGAGCGCTGGACGACTTGCCCCAGTTCTGGGTTCCCGTGGGGTTGCAACCTCCCAACCCGAACCCGACGACCGACGTCGCGATGATGCCGACACTAGCGCGATTGGCCCCCGAGCTGACGGTGGCGCAGGCTGAAGCGGAGGCCAATACTCTGGTGCCCCCCGTCCGGCCCGAACGGCCGGTCCGCGTGGAGATCGTGGCGCTCCGCGAGGAACTGGTGGCACCGGTCCGACCGGCGCTGATGATGCTGCAAAGCGGTGTCGGCTTCCTGCTGCTCATCGCCTGCGCGAACGTGACCAACCTGCTGCTGGCGCGGGGCGCCGCACGACAGCGGGAACTGGGCATCCGCCTCGCGCTCGGCGCCGGACGCGGACAGCTCGCGCGCGCCGTCGTCGTGGAAAGCCTCCTACTGGCAGCCGGGGGCGGCACGTTGGGATGCGCGCTCGCCTGGTGGGGCACCCTGCTCCTGCGCACACTGCCCCCTGGCAATGTGCCGCGAATCGCTGAGGCGACCGTCGATGGACGAGTCCTGGTGTTCGCGTTGGGTGTGTCGGTCGCGACCGGCCTTCTCGTCGGTCTCGTAACCGCGGTGCGAGCGAATCGTTCGAATCCGTTGCGATCGCTCCGGGAGACCGCGGCTGGGGACGGCCGCGGCACGAGCGCACGTCCCTCCTCCGTGCTGGCCATTGCGCAGGTCGCCGCCGCCACGGTGCTGCTGGTCGGTGCGGCGCTGCTCGCGAACAGTTTTCTGCGGCTGACCCAAGTGGACCCCGGGTTCAATCCGGACGACGTGATCAGTTTTCAGATCGCGTTGCCACGCTACCGTTATGCAGACACGTCGCAACAGCGACCGCTCTACACCCAGCTCCACGACGCGCTCGGCGCGTTGCCCGCGGCCGACGCCGTCATGCTTGGGAACAGCCTGCCCACGCTACGGGCGATGCGGGCGGGCGGCCTGCTGATCGATGGCGAGCGCGCCACTCCAGCGGTCGTTGCCACCCGCATGGTGACCCCCGGGTTCTTTCGAGGGCTCGGGATACCGCTGAGGCGAGGCCGCGGACTGACGGACCGGGACATCGTCGGTCAGCCACCGGTTGCGGTCGTCAACGACGCGTTCGCCCAGCAGCACTTTCCAACTCGCGAAGCGCTGGGCGCCGAGTTCGAAATCCTCAGGTCGCCCGAACCGATACGGATCGTCGGTGTAGTCGGCAACACCGCGCTGCCTGAACTCGACGGATCGACCACCCCGGAGGTCTACTTCTCGTATCTGCAGTTTCCCAGCCCCAATCCCCGGTTCAGCCCACTCACCACGCTGGCGGGTGCGATCCGAACCACGAGCGACCCCGGCCCGATGGCCGAGTCGATCCGGAACACGGTCAGACAGATCGACCCCGACTTGGCGGTGGACAATCTCGTGACCATGGTCCAGCTGCAATCCGATACGCTCGCGCGCGCGCGCTTCTACCTGAGCGCGGCCGCCGGACTCGCGCTGGTCGCGCTGTTGCTCGCAGCCATCGGTATCTATGGGGTACTCGCGTACGCCGTCTCGCAGCGCACCCAGGAACTCGGGATCCGAATTGCGCTCGGCGCCGACGCCGCGGGCCTGGTGCGCATGGTCTCCATGCAGGGGCTAGGCCTCGCGCTGGCCGGCCTGGCGGTCGGTCTCGTGGGTGCCGTCTGGATAATGCGATTCCTGGAGAGCCTGTTGTTCGGTATCACGACACAAGATCCGTTGACCTTACTGGCCGTCGTCATCGCGTTCGTCCTCGCGGCGCTCGCCGCCTGCTATGTCCCGGCTCGCCGAGCCACCCGGGTCGACCCGCTGGCATCGCTCCGCGCCGGGTAGGACCCTATCAGGAATAAGTTGATCACTCTGGACGGACGTCAAGGCGCCCGTCCGCCAAGGTGTGAGAAGCGCACGTAGGGCGCTCTCGCGGTTGCACCCTGAGAAGCACCAGAGACATTCAGCGGCAGGAAGCGGCCGACCTGCACGGCGCCGACGCGAGCACGGTCGTCTGCCGGACGCCACAAGCGGAAGAAGAAGTCTGGATCGGCTACACGACACGGGCGGCGCGGAGTGTCGCGACTTGATCCGCATCGTATCCGAGGGCAGCCAGGATCTCCTCGGTGTGTTCGCCGAGCTTCGGCGCGCGCCCTCGGATGCTGGCCGGCGTGTCAGAGAGGGAGAACGGCGAGTCGGCCACCGGGACCGGTAACGGCGTTCCCGGAAACCCCAGCGCCTGCAGCATTTGGGCTGCCCGCACATGCGGATCGTCAAGCGTCTGCTGGGGGGAGAGAACCGGGCCGGCCGGAATCCGGGCGGCCTCGAGTGCCGCCAAGGCCTCGTCGGTCGTCCGCTCCGCGCACCAGACGGCCATACGCTCGCTGATCAGACCACCGTGGTCGCCGCGAGACATGTCGTCGGTGAACCGTGGATCCTGCAGCCAGTGCGACTCGCCGATGAGCGTCGTCCATCGTTCAAAGAGAGGCTGCCCGATGGTCTGCACCAGAATCCACCCATCGCGCGTCCGATGCGTATCGGAGGGAGCCGAGACCTGACTCCGATTCAGGGTGGCCACACGATCGGGCACGTTCACCGCTTGCTCGATCAATGCGGCGTTGGCCACGGTGAGCGCCGACGCCAACAACGAGCCCTTGACCTCCTGGCCGCGCCCGGTGCGTTGGCGTGCCATCAACGCGGCCAGCGTACCCACCGTGGCGCTCAGCGCCGTGGTGAAGTCGACCCACGGGACGTAACTCTTGGTCGGCTGACCTGGTGACCCAGAGAGATACATGGCGCCAGACATCGCCTGACCGATTCCGTCGAATCCGGTTTTCGCTGAATAGGGTCCACCGGCACCGAAGGCCGACACACTCGTCAGGATGACGTCCGGCTTGACCGCCGCCAGCGACACGTAGTCCAGCCCCATCGCCTCGAGTGCGGCATCGGGAAGGTTGGCCACCACCACATCCGCGGTCGCGGCCAGTCGTTGCACCACTTCGCGCCCCTCCGGCTTCATCGGGTTCAGGGTCAGGCCGCGCTTGTTCCGATTCACCTGCATGAACAACGCGCCGTCGCCGTCGTCGTTCAGCGGCACGAGAAAACGGTCCTCACTCCCTCGTACCTTCTCGACGCGAATCACGTCGGCGCCCAGATCGGCCAGTAGCGCGGCGCAGAAGGGACCGGCGATGTACCGCCCGAAGTCGAGGACACGGATGCCGTCAAGCACGCCCCGCACGGGTGTCGCCTCGCCCCCGGGCGGCGTCGTGGTAGCAGTCACAGTCGGAAGTCCCCAATCTGGATCTCGTGGCCACAATCAGCGAAGTCGCCATCAGCTCGAGCCTGCCGGAAGTCGCCCCAGTTCACGGGATGGTACTTGGCCGGACTGGCCTCGGTCGCAACCAGCGGTGTGACGTCGGTCTCGTAAGCTGGATTGAAGAAGAAGGGCACGCTGTATCGCGGCCGATCGGTGATTGGCCGCACGCGATGCAGAGCAGCCCGATACCGGTCGTTCGACCAGATCTGCATCATGTCGCCGATGTTGATGACGAGCGCACCGTCGGTCGGGGTCACGTCGATCCACTCCTGGCCGTCAGCGTGATCAGAGTCCACCTGGAGTCCGCTCACCTCGTCTTGCAACAAGACGGTCAAGGCTCCGGCGTCGCTGTGATGGTGCAGTGCCATGTCTCCGAGGTCGGTGACGGTGGCCGCCGTCTCCGGCTCGAGCGGATCGTCGAGTGGATAGTAGTTCAAGCGTGTGAAACCGGTATGTGTCGGACTGAAATGCGGCACCAGCGTCTCATCACGGACACCGAGCCCAGCGCACAATGCTCTGACCAACTGGAGGCTGAGACGCTCGCACGCCCGCTGATACTCGAGCAGCGTCCGGCGGAACCGAGGGCGGTCGCCGGGCCAGCGGTTCGCGCCGTCAACCGACGGGCGACGGTGACACCCGCCCTCCGGCAGCCGGACGTCGGACTCGACGCCGAAGTCGAACACCTCTTTCAGGTCCCGCCGGTTCTTGGTCAGCTCTCGGTCGTAGTACCCCCGAGTCGTCTCCCGGGTGCGAGCGACGGCGCGTTTGGTCTCCAGCGGCAGAGCGAAGAATGCGTGGGCCTCGCCCGACACCTGACCGATCAGCCGGTGCGATACCCCGTGCCCGGTGATCTGGAAGAACCCCCAGTCTCTGGCGGCCGCGGCGATGGCATCAATGACAGCCGGACGAACGGCGGAGTCGGTGGCCAACGACGAGACATCGATGAGCGGAATGCGACGCGGCACGGCCCTCATTATCCCGGTTTCCTGTCGATCCGCCCGCCTGACGGCGTTGCTTCCTCGGTCACAGCCCACCTGGCTGCTCCCTCGTCACGCCTTGTCAGCCGAACGCCTCGACAGGAAACCGCCCTGGAGCGTTTTTCCGCACCCTGCTGGTTGTCGGATGGGCATCCCGGCCGGGCGGCGCGCGGTGGGCGGTTGAACCTAGAGTGAACCGAGAAAGGCGAGCAACGCGGCACGAGCCACCGGATCGAGCTCATTGAATCCCTGGCGGGACAGGGCCGCCTCGGCGGCGTGGGCCTCGATGGCGTCAGCCACGGTGGCGGCCCGCCCATCGTGAAGCAGTGGACGGCGGAATCGTACTCCCCACAATGCGGGGGTGCGCACCTCGTTCGCCGCGGCCGCCGCCTGGGCGATACCGTCGCCGGTGCCGACATCGTGCAACAACAGGTCCGCATAGAGGGCTACTGGCTGTCGGTCGAACAACGGGTTCGAGCTGGGTCCGGTCTCCAGCACGGGCACGTGGCATGCCGCGCACCCAATAGCGTTGAACATCTGTTCGCCGAGACGGACCTGGGCGTCGATCGGGCCGCGACCGACCGGGGCCAGAAACTTCATGAACGATTCGAAGTTGTCGATGCCGCGCCGCCCGGTGGCCGGCTCCGCAACGTCCTCCGGGTCTGGAATCGGGTCACACAGACGCATCAGCTCCGGGTCGATACCGAATGACTGCTCGCGTGGGAACAGGTCGCTCGTGATCCCCATCTCGTTGAGATAGGCGTCGGCGCCAAACACGAGCAAGCTCGCCTGCTGGGCTTTCCAGCCGAACCGCCCGACGCGCAGCTCGCCGGTGGCCAGATCTTCGACGATGGCGGCCCGACCGCTCACACCATCGCGATCGAGGTCGAGCGGGTCCTCAAGCGCGAGCAGCGTCTCGTCTGGAATCGCGTCGACCAGGCCGCCGCCGAACAGCGGGATCGGGACCCGCCGGGCGATGACGTTGGCGGCGGCGGGAATGACCACCTGACACCCGTGGGATGGGATGGAGAACAACTGGAACAGTGAACCGGCATCGGGGTCGAAGTCCCTATACGTCCCATCAGCATCCACCAGACCGGCCCGCAGCTCAGCCACGGGGGAAATACCGCCCACGGCCGGCACGTTGTGACAGCCACCGCAGCTGGTCCCGTTGAACGCCGGACCGAGACCCTCCTCCGGCTCCTCCACTTCGAGGAAATCCTCCAGCCCCAGGTTGAACAGCTCGAACTCGGTGGGAGTCAGACCGGGAAGCGCATCGCCCGGAGCTGGCGGTATCTGGGCGAACGCGGGTGCCGCGAGCCAGCCGACGGCGACCACGACGCCGACCAGCTCTGCGCTACGAATCATCGTTCCCGGCCCCAGTGCCGTCATCGTTGTCGCCGTCGTCTGGGCCAGTCACGATGATCTCGCCCTTCATGAAGTTGTGTCCCGCGCCGCACAACTTGGAGCACTCGAACTGATAGACACCGACGGCCTCCGCCTCGAACACCACCACCGCCTCTCCCTGCCGTCGTTTTGGTACGATGACGTTGCGCCCGTTCACGAGGTGGAAACCGTGGTTGGTGTCTTCGCTCCGGATGTGAATCTCCACCGTGGTGCCGACCGGGACCTCGAGACGCGAGGGTGTGAACGTGAAACGCTCGGCCACCATGTCCACGACCTGGCGTTCCTGGGCGGCGACTGTCCCTGGCCAGATGACGGCGCCAAGCGTGTCCATCAGCAGGACCGTCATCATCACGCCGTGCCCTATGCTTCGCATTAGAACCACCATCCCAGACCAACATTGAGCGAACTTGGCTCGTCGATCACGTCGCTCTGATTCCGCACCACCGAGTAGTCGAGCTTCAGGACGACATCGGGGTCGGGATAATAGGAGAACCCGAACACCCAGGCGTCGCGGTCGAACTGCTGGAGACGCTGGAAGCCGGCTGGCATCCGATACTGGGTGTCGAAATTCTCATAGCGCACGAACACGGCGGCCTCTCGGGGGGCCGGATTCGGCAACACGAAGTACGACGCCTCCAGATAGAAGCCCCGAATCTGTCGGGCGATGTTCGCCCCGGGTTGGGTCGCGAGCCGCAACGCCCGGTTCAACTCGCCCATCCCGTCCAGCCAGACGTGGGCGTACTGCGCCCGCGCTTCCAGTTCCCCGACCCGATACCGCGCATCGACTTCTCCCACCGTGGCCTGGCTCTCAATGCGTGGAAACGCGAACCCCGTCTTGCCTCGCCAGAAGCTGGCGCCGGCCCAGAACCCTGGCAGGCCGACGTACTCGACGCGACCAGTCGTGGCGATGTTTCGAACGTTCGCCTCGGCTCCCTTTTGACGACCGTCGCGTATCCCCTCCTCCGCGGTAAAACCAGACGCATCGAGGGGAGCCATCACGTAGGTGCGATACCGTAACCCCTGTCCGATCTCACCGTGGACGCCGGCGCCGGCATCGAACCAGGTGCTCGGCACGATCACGTCGTCGACAAACGGCCGCTCGACCCCATGAAAGACGGGTGGCTCGTGGCGTTCGTTGATGATCCCCATCGGCACCAGCAACATTCCAGCCCGAAAGTTCAATTCGCGCGTGAGCAGGAAATCGATGTAGGCCTGCTCGAGTTCCAGCTCGCCCTCGTCCTCGGGACCCACCAGCGAATGCTCGAGCTCGAGCTCCGACACGAATCGCACGCGGTCCGAAAAACTGTGGGTAAACAGCAGCACGAACCGATGGAAGTCGATGACCGGGTCTTCGTGTTCCCGGTTGTTGAAGTGGAAGTCCATGTAACCCGACAGCGAGGTGTTCGACACGACCTGGTCCGCCTCGACCGTTTGGCTGGCGCCCTGGCCGGTGCCGCGGCGCGCCCCGGTGGCCGCCACTACGCGCCCCAGGCGCATCGCCGCCGGCATCTCGGGCATCCACAGACGCGCGACTCCAGACGTCGTGACCCCAGGCAACGACCCGACGTAGCCGAGCCGCCACCCGCCGGCCGCCCACCGGGTGAGCCGGTTCACCGCATCAAGACGCTCGTCATCGGCCGTGATGACCTGTGATTGAGCCGTGGCAGTGGACGCGGTCAGGCTCAAGGCCAGACATAAACCCGTGAAACACTGGAGGGACGCCCTCGACGCCGCACGATTTCTAGACATAGCGACAGGATAATTTCATCAATCACACACTATATTTCCATTAATCAAAACATAAAGTTAGTCCATTGCCAAACACTGCCGCCATGACCGACTCGGGCGCGAGTCAGTAGATGCGATGCAACGTGACGAAGAGCGCGGAGAACAGGGCGAGAAACAGCATCGAGGTGATGACGATCGTGTCACGTAGACGGGATGACTCGATGGTCGCCACCGCCATGAACAAAGGGAAGAGCACCAGGTCGACGTTCCGGCGAGCGGAGTCGCCGACTGTCATGGGGTCACGCGTGCTCCGCCGCCACCGCATCGTTCAGCTCTATCCCAAAGCCGGGAGCATCGGAGACAGCGATGTTCCCGTTCTCGAAGCGTTCGGGTGGCTCGATGAGATCGCCGCGCCACTCCACCTCTCCCCACTGGAACTCGAGGATGTCAAAGTTCGACATAGCCGCGCACAGCTGCACGCTGGCGGCCGTCGCCACGGGGCCGCTCGGGTTGTGCGGGGACACCACGATGCCGTGCAGGTCGGCCAGCACAGCAATGCGGCGAGCCTCTGCCAGACCGCCACAATGCTTGACGTCGGGCATGACGATATCGACGGCACGCTGTTGGCAGAGTGGCGCGAACCCCTGCATGCCGAACAGAAACTCGCCACCCGCCATCGGCTGCTCGATCGCATCGTGAATGGTCTTGGTATCGGTCACCTGCTGCGGCGGCACTGGTTCCTCATACCAGGACAGGCGGTGCGGCTCCATCCGACGGGCGACATCGATCGACAGCGGCACGTCGAAGTTACTGTGCGCGTCGATCTTGATCGCCACGTCCGGCCCCACCACCTCCCGCATGGCCGCCACACAGGCGATACCCAGGTCGGCGGCGGCCGCCACCTCGACCGCGGGCCGGGTCAGCGCGGGGAATCCATCGAACGGGGCAGCTTTGAGTGCCGCGAATCCCTCATCGACCGCCGCGCGAGCGTTGGCCGCGAAGCCCTCCGGCTGGCGATTGCTGGTGGCGCGGTTGATGTTCGCGTATCCCGGCAACACGTCCCGAACCCGGCCGCCGAACAGGTCACTGACCGGAACGCCGAGCGCTTTGCCAACCAGATCCCACTGAGCCTGCTCGATGGCGCTAAAAGCGGTGGCCCGCACTCGGTCACCTGACGAGGCCTGGGCCCAGCCCCTTTGACGATACTGTTCGATACGGAACGGTGACTCGTCGCGGACCAACTCGAAGAACGGCTCCAGCTCCGGAAACTCGGAGCGGCGGCCAAGTGACGCCTCACCCAGTCCTGTCAGCCCCTGATTGGTCGAGAGCCGGACAAAAAGCCACGTGGTCCGGGCGGTCGCGCGCACCACGATCAGCTCCATGCCAGTGATACGGAGACGCGGAGCCGCTCCGGCCGTCTGCCGAAGTAACCGCGCGGTCTCCGGCCGTGCGGCGCCTACCGGCAGGACTGGCGCCGCCACCAGCAGCGGGGCGGTTTCCAGGAACCGGCGGCGACTCACGCGCGGGATCACGTCCCCCCGATGAAGTGTCGGCATGGCGTCCACCGTGTCGCCCCGGTCAGGGCGCCTCGTATTCGTGAACCGGATTGCGCACGGTCAGCACCGGGCAGGAGGCCTGGCGGACGACCTGTTCCGCGACGCTGCCAAGCAACAAATGCTGTATGGCGCCGCGTCCGTGGGTGCCCATCACGACCAGGTCGATATCGTGGGCGCGGGCGTAGCGCACAATACCAACGAACGGCGTCCCGACCTCTACTGCCGTCCGCACACGCAGCGCGGCTTGCTCATCGACAGAGCAGAGGGCGGCGAGTTTCGTCGTCGCTTCCGCGACCCACTTCTGTTGCACGGTGTCCTCAGAGAACCCCCAGAACGCCTCCGTGCCCGGGCTGACGTCGGCGTCAGTCACCACATGGAGCACGTGGAGCGACGCATCGAACCGTCGCGTCATTTCCTTCGCGTAGTCGAGCGCCAGACTGGACGTCTCACTGAAATCTGCCGGCGCGAGGATGCTGTGCAGTGGCTTCATGGCTGCAGTATAGCGGCGAGTACGTCTCTCTGAGCCCGGTCCTCAACTGACGACTTCGCCCTTGCCGACAACCACGACGCCGCCTGGCGACACGGTGTACCGACGGGCATCGAGCTCCGAGTCCACGCCGACCGAGGCCCCCGGGAGCACGCGAACCTGCTTGTCCAGAATGGCCCGGCGAACCTTTGCCCCGGCCCCGATCTCCACGTCGTCCAACAATACCGAATCGTCCACATTGGCACCCGCAAACACGCGAACGCCGGCTGACAGAATCGATCGTCGAACACGTCCGCCCGCGACGATCGCTCCACTGCAAACGAGCGAGTTCAGCGCACGACTCTCGAGACCGTCCTCGTTGTGCACGAACTTCGCCGGCGGGCGCTGGAGTGGCCTGGTCAATATGGGCCACTCGGCGTTGTACAGATCGAATACCGGGTCTTCGGCCAACAGATCCATACTCGCCTCGAAATACGAATCGATGGTGCCGACATCCCGCCAATATCCGTGCTCACGGTCAGACTGGCCAGGCACGATCTGCGCGGCGAAGTCGTAGACGGCGGCATTGCCCTCACCGACGAGCAGGGGCACGATGTCGCCACCCATGTCGTGGTTCGAACCTTTGGAGGCGGCATCGCGAGCCACGGCATCAATCAACACGTCCGTCGTGAACACGTAGTTGCCCATCGACGCCAGCGCCCGGGTCGGATCGTTCGCCATGGCGACCGGTTCCAACGGCTTCTCGTAAAACTGCCGAATCCGTCCGTCGGTGCCCGCATCGACAATCCCGAACGCGGACGCCTCCTCGATCGCGACCGGCTGCGCCGCCACGGTGACACCGGCGCCAGAGTCGATGTGGCTCTGGAGGAATTGTCGGGGATCCATCCGGTAGATGTGGTCGGCACCGAACAGCAACACGTAGTGGGGCCTTTCGTCTCGAATGATGTTGAGATTCTGATAGATGGCATCGGCGGAACCAGCGAACCATCGCGGCCCCGTGCGCATCTGCGCCGGCACGGACGCCACGTATTCACCCACGAGTGGCGACAACGACCAGCTCTGCGCGAGGTGCCGATCCAGGCTGTGGCTCTTGTACTGGGTCAACACGACGATCCGTCGGAACCCGCCGTTCACCAGGTTGGAGAGCGCAAAATCGATCAGACGGTATTGCCCACCGAACGGCACGCCTGGCTTGGCACGGTCCCGCGTCAGCGGCGCCAAGCGCTTCCCATGGCCACCGGCCAGCACGATGGACAACACGTGCGGGACCTCCAACGTGACATCTCGGAGCACCGGCCCCGTCACGACACCGGCTCCGTCGTCGGCGCCATCACGAGCACGCTCAGTGGAGGCAGCGTCAGCCGGCACGACCGGGGCTGCCCCTGCCAGGGTCGCGACTCGGCCGACACACCCACGAGATTCCCGACCCCGGTCCCGCCGTAGCACACCGCATCGCTGTTCAAACGTTCCGTCCACGGTCCTGGCTCGGGGACGCCTATTCGGTAGTCGTGGTGCGCGGTGTCGGAGAAATTGCAGACGAACAGCAACGGTGCGAGACCGCTCCGGTCGGTCCGCAAGAAGCTCAGAACCACAGCAGCGCGGTCAGCGTGATCGACCCAGGCGAACCCGTCCGGCGCCGAGTCCGTTGCATGCAGACGGGCGTCCGACCGATAGAGGTGATTCAAGTCCTTCACCCATCGCTGGAGTCCGTCATGGCCGGCCATCCCCGCCAGCGACCAATCGACGACGCCGTCATGATCCCACTCGCGGCGCGGACCCAACTCGTTCCCCATGAAGAGCAGCTTCTTTCCGGGATGACCGTACATATACCCGTAGAGCAGACGAGCATTCGCGAAACGCTGCCCGTCATCCCCTGGCATCTTGTCAACGATTGGGCGTTTCCCGTGCACGACCTCGTCGTGCGAGAGCGGCAACAGGAACCGCTCGGCGAAGGCGTACGTCAAACTGAAGGTCAGCTCCCCCAGGCGATCGCCGCGTCGCCGCGGCTCCTCCGACATGAATGCCAGCGTGTCGTTCATCCAGCCCATGTTCCACTTGTAGCCGAAGCCGAGCCCCCCGGCATCGGTCCGGCGAGAGACGCCAGGCCAGGCGGTGGACTCTTCGGCGAACATCAGCACGTGCGGGAAATCACGACAGACGGTGTCGTTCAATCCGCGCAGGAAATCCACCGCCTCGAGGTTCTCGCGCCCACCCTGCGCGTTGGGCACCCACTCGCCATCACCGCGGGCGTAGTCGAGATACAACATCGACGCCACCGCGTCCACACGGAGACCATCGATGTGGTACTTGTCGAACCAGAAGCAGGCGTTGCTGACGAGAAAATTCCGGACTTCGGGTCGACCGAGGTCGAAGATCTGGGTATTCCACTCCGGGTGCCGTCCCTGCCGGGGATCGGCGTATTCGTAGAGCGCCGACCCATCGAACCTGGCGAGTCCGTGGGGGTCGTCCGGGAAGTGGCCGGGCACCCAGTCGAGGATGACGCCCAGGCCGGCCTGGTGCAGCGTATCGACCAGATACCGAAAGTCGTCCGGCGTCCCGAACCGGCTGGTCGGCGCATAGTACCCGGTCACTTGATAGCCCCACGACCCATCGAGCGGATGCTCGGCCACCGGCAGCAGCTCGACGTGGGTAAACTCCATCGTGACGAGGTACTCCGCCAGTGCGCTGGCCAACTGGCGATACGACAACCAGCTCCCGTCACGCACGTCTCGACGCCACGATCCGAGGTGCACCTCGTAGATCGAAATCGGTGCGCTCGGGGTCTGGCGGTGGCCCCGTTCCTCCTGCCAGGACGCGTCGTGCCACCGGTACGAGGACAGGTCCCATACTCGCGACGCGGTGCGGGGCCGAACCTCTGCCGCGAACGCCAGCGGGTCCGCCTTGTCGACGACGACCGCGTCTCGCCCACCTGACTGAATTCGATACTTGTAGAGTGCGCCCGGCTCGACACCGGGCACCCACCGCTGCCACACGCCGCTCGCGCCCACCCGACCCATCGGGTCGGCGGCGGTCTCCCATCCGTTGAAGTCACCCACCACCGAGACCGCATCCGCACCGGGTGCGACCACCCCGAACCGGACGCCCCGGGCGCGGTCGGTCGGGACAAGGTGGGCACCGAGCAGCTCGTAGACGCGCGCGTGCCGGCCTTCTGTCATGCGTCGCAGATCGTCATCGGTGAAGATGGTGCCGCTCATGCGAGCTCTCTTCCGGCGAGGCGCTCGCGGCGTCCGCGTGCCTGCTCCTCCGCCACCCGGCGCACGGTGTCACGCACCTCGGGCATGCCGGTGAATTCCTCGACCGAATATCGCGCCCGGCGACGCCAGTTCGCACGCTCTGGGCCGGTCCCAGGTACGTTGTGTGGCCGCGGTTCGAGCCAGAGATCCTCAAGGGTGACCAGCACCATGTCGGCGCAGCTCCGGGCCAAACGGCCCAAGCTTGCCTTGAGCAGCTCGGCCGGAGTGTCGGCGGGAGCCGTGCCGGCCTCGATCGACTCGGCGATGACCGTCCATTCGTCGCGGCGGCGCCGGCGCGCGACGGCCGCCGATGCCGTGGTCAGCCGCCCGCGCGCCACCCGGTCATCGATGTCCGTGCCGTTCAAGTAGCCGCTGAACGTCGCCGTGTCGTGCGTATTGAGCGACGCGACGGTACCGCACGCAGCCGGCTGAATCGGCGGGGTGGCTTCGGGACGCACCCGGAACTGCGCGACATGGAGCCCCCCAATGCTATGAGCCTCGAGGGTCTCGTTGACGTAGGTCGGCACCGTCCCGAGATTCTCCCCAACCAGGCGGGTCCGGTGACGAGAGGACTCGAGACAGAGGATGGCGGTGACGTCGTTGGCCGGGTAGTGCACATAGACCCCATCGGTGGGCGCTGCCCCGGCGGGAAGCCAGAACAATCGATGCACGCCCATGACGTGGTCGATACGTAGGCGGCTCGCCACCTCGAGATGACGTGTGAGCGCGGCGCGTAGATACCGGTATCCGTCCCGCCGTGCCGCCATCGGATGCGGTGGCGGGGTTGCCCAGTCCTGCCCACTGGGGAACAGCTCGTCGGGCGGCGCACCGGTGGTGACCCCCTCGGCAAACTGTGTCGGAAAATGGTGAGCGTCGAACCCGGAGGGATGCACGCCAAGCGGAAAGTCGAGATACAGCCCCTCGCCGCTAGCGTCCGCGTGTGATGCGAGACGTGCCACCTGCTGCTCGGTGACCCACTGCGCATAGAGGTGGTAACGGTACGCGGCTCGGGTGTCGCGGGGCGGCGCGGCCGTGGGAGGATGCGCGGCGGCAGTCTCGCACTCGGCCCGAAAGGTCGCATAGGCCTGGGCCAACGGGCGCTCCCGTTCCCATGCCGACAGGGCGTCCGCACGGACACCGGGGCGCGATGCGACCGCCTCGGCGAGCAACATCAGCACCTCTCGCTTCAGGGCCAGCGCGCCGGGATAGTCGATGAGCCGGGTGCCCTCCAGACGCGCGACCCGCCGTTCGAACTGTTCTGACCCGACAAGCCGACGGGCCGCATCACAGGCCATGAACTCGGGCAGACGCGTCGGATCCACAAAGAGCTCGTTCCAGAACAGCCGGCTGATCGGCCGGTAGGGGCTGGGATCGCATGGTGTGGCGCTGTAGTCAGTCGCCAGCAGCGGCAGCGTGGACACGGAGCGCGCGCCAGTCGACCCCAACCAATCCACCACCTGCTCCAGGTCAGTCAAGTCGCCAATTCCCCAGCTGCGCGTCGAATGCAACGCATAGAGCGGCACGAACAATCCAACGCCTCCCGGGTCGCCGACGAACGCCAATGACGGCGCCGCAATGACCAACGCCTCGCCCATCCGGGCACCGATCTCGACCCGAAGCTCGTGATACCCCAGCGGCACCGCTGCGGGCACCGACACCCGCTTCACGGCGCAGGCGCGACCGCCGACGGACTCGGTCTCGATGGTCGGCGCACCGCCCAACCGCTCCACCCACTCGCGCACCTCTCCCCGCTCGAGGGTCAACACACAACGAACCGAGCCGCTGGATTCGGTCGCCGTCACGCGTACGTCGAAGGAGAGTTGGCCCTCCCAGGCCACGGTGACCGGCGCCAGCACCGTGGCCCACCCGTCACGGACTCGGGTCTCGAGCGCCGCGGTCACGTCGGCGTGGGTCTCGACCTCCACTCCCAGCGCCCGCAACGTCGCGAGCACCACGTCGTCAGACGCGACACGCTGAACGCCACACCCGTCGGTGTAGCCGGTCTCCAGTCCGCAGCCGGCGGCCAGTCGATGCAGCGCCCCCGGCCCGGACGAGCCGTCCGACGCGGTGATGGTGAGACTTGACCGGATCATGCGTCTGGCGTCTGGTTGTCCGAGGCCTCGAAGATCGCCACCCCGTGTTCACCAACCTCGTAGGACGCCTCCGCGAGCCGTCGTGCGTCAATTAGATCGCGGGCCGTATCGAACCGAAGATGCCACAAGGCACTCTTGGTGTCGGGCAGCCGAAACGTCGCGGGACGGTCAGCGGCGTTCAGGAGCACCAGTACCGCGTCGCCATCCGACGCACCGGGCATGCACATGGCAAGACCACGCGCCTCCGAGTCGTGCCATCCCGCCTGGGTCATGTCATTGCCCTCACAGTCGAACCAGACGATGTCGCGGATGGGGTCCACACCCGGGCCGTCCGGAGACCGAGTGGGTCGTAGTGACGGATGCGCGGCCCTGAACGCGAGCAATGACTGCACGAATGCGCGTAACCGCTCGGTGTCCGAGTGCGGTTGCCAGTCGACCCAACTGGTTTCAGAATCCTGACAGTAGGCGTTGTTGTTCCCCAGCTGGGTGCGCCCGACTTCGTCACCGGCCGACAGCATCGGAACACCGTGAGACACCAGCAGCGTGGCCAGCAGGCTGCGCCGTCTCCGTGCACGTCGATTCAGCACAACAGAATCGTCCGTCGTCCCGTCCGCCCCGCCGTTCGAGCTGTGGTTCTCGTGAGCGCCATCACGGTTCTGCTCGCCGTTCGCCGTGTTGCGCTTCCGGCCATAGCTGACCAGGTCGGCCAGCGTGAACCCGTCATGCGCGGTGACGAAGTTCACACTCGCCGTCACCGGCCGTTTGGCTGTGTCAAACAGATCGCGACTCCCCGCGAGTCGGGTCGCCAGTGCCGATACGTGTCCTGGGTCGCCGCGCCAGAATCGCCGTATCGTGTCCCGATACTGATCGTTCCACTCGCGCAACGGATGAGGGAACCCGCCCAGTTGGTATCCCCCTGACCCGAGGTCCCACGGCTCGGCGATCAACTTCACGCCGGAGAGGACCGGGTCGTCGCGTAGTGCCCGCGAGAAGGCACCGGCGAAGTTGACGTCCGGCTGCTCCCGCATCAAGGCAGTCGCCAGGTCGAAGCGAAACCCATCAACGTGCATCTCCTCGACCCAGTACCGCAAACTGTCCACGACAAGCCGCAGTACCGGTGGGTAACGTATGTTCAGCGTATTGCCACACCCCGTGAAGTCACGATAGACGCCTTTATCGTCGGGGTCGAGCCGGTAGTACGACGCATTGTCGATTCCCCGCCAAGACAGCGTTGGTCCGAACCGGTCGCCCTCGGCCGTGTGGTTGTAAACCACGTCCAGGATGACCTCGAGACCGGCCGCATGGAGCTGTCGCACCATCGTCTTGAACTCCACGACAGCGGTCTCCGTGGAGGTCGCGTACCGGACGTCGGGCGCCAGGAAACCGAGGGTGTTGTAGCCCCAGTAGTTGGTCAACCCTCGATCAACCAGGGCGCGCTCGCTGACATGCTGATGCACCGGTAGCAACTCGACCGCGGTGACCCCGAGAGACGTGAGGTGGTTGATGGCTGGTTCACTGGACAACCCGAGGTAGGTACCACGCACGGCCGGGGGCACGGCCGGATGTCGCCAGGTAAACCCCTTGACATGCAACTCGTACAGCACTGTATCGGACCACGGCGTCAGGGGAGGCCGATCGTTCCCCCAGTGGAAGGTGGGGTCCGCTACCATCGCCAGTGGCGCCCACGGGGCCGTGTCGCGAGGATCAGCCCCGCCACCGGTGCCGCCATGCCGCTCGTCGTGTAACGCGTCGTGCCACCTCAGCGTCCGTCCGACCTGTCGGGAGTAGGGGTCGAACAACAGTTTGGCCGGGTTGCACCGATGCCCCGCGGCGGGGTCGTAGGGTCCGTCCACCCGATACCCATACAGCTGACCGGGGTGTAGACCTGTCAGGTACCCGTGCCACACGTGGTCCGTCTGCTCGGGGAGTGCGACCCGGCGGCATTCGACGTCGGCATCTGGCCGGTCGAACAGACACAGGTCGACGCGGGTGGCAGGCTCTGAAAAAAGCGCGAAGTTCACCCCGTGACCGTCCCAGGTCGCGCCCAGAGGCTCCGGTGTCCCTGGAAGAAGAGTCAATTGCATGTCCGGTCCTACGTGCGGGAATGTGTAGACCCGTGAGGAGGATACGACAGACGTGCCCAAACGTGATTAGGGATCTGCGGAACGTGGCCGGCCCTCGACGGGACCGGCGCCGAGGTCACGGCTCGGCAATCTTGTACAGGAATTGCGCGCCGCGCAGATAGAGTTCATCGCCCACTATGGCGGGAGAGGCGTCGAACCCATCATCGAGGGTATTGGACGCGACCACCTCGTACCGGGGTCCGTGCGCGATGACCAAGGTGGTGCCGTCACGCCCGGCGATATACACCCGTCCGGCGGCGCCCACTGGCGAGGCGAAGATATTCGGTACACCTGCCAGCCGCTGCAACTGGTAGTGGGGGGTACCGGTGACCGGATCGAAGACAGACAGGATGCCATCGTTGCTTTTGATCACATAGAGCGCGTTGCCGTAGAGCAACGGCGATGGCACGTATGGCGTGTCGCGGTCGAGCTGCCAGAGAATGGCGTCGGTGCCAGCGATGTCGCCGCGCGCGTCGGACAACCGAATCGCCTGGAGATTGCTGCCACGATACCCGCTCATGACATACACGATGCCGTCGGCGTGAACCGGCGATGGGATCGCGTTCATGGTCGTGCCTCGGCTCTGCCAGACGATCTCGCCGGTCTCCAGATCGTAGCCGTAGACCCGGTCCATCGCCGGCGCGATGACCTGCGCACGTCCGTCGTGTTCCACGATGAGCGGCGTGGCCCAGGTGTCGATCTCGTCTCGATTCGCGCGCCAGCGCTCCACCCCGGTGCTCTTGTCGAGCGCCACGATGAACGACTGCCCGCCGATGTGATCCCAGGTCACGACCAGGGTGTCACCATGCAGCGCCGGCGTGGTCCCTTCGCCGAACGCGTTCCGCATCCGGCGTGTGCCCAGATCCACCTCCCATTGCAGGTTGCCATCCAGGTCGTATGCGTACAGTCCCCACGACCCGAAAAAAGCGAACAGATGCTCGCCATCGGTCACCGCCGATCCGGACGCGTAGGTGCCGTTCGGCTCCTGAAAACCCTCATGGGGTACTGCCTCACGGGCGATCTGCTGCCAGGCCACCTCGCCAGTGGCTCGATCGAGCGCCATCACGGTGAACTGATGCAGGCGGAA
>JAPYUM010000150.1:4451-7627 GCA_029940535.1 Vicinamibacterales bacterium | reverse complement strand
GACCCGGAGGTCAAGTGTTTCATGCCGGGGGTGCCGCGGGCGACGTATCTGCCGCATCCGTTCCGCATCATCCAGGGCGACACGAAGATCATGATGGTCTACGGGTTTGCCGAGGCGAACCGGACCGTCCACATGGACAAGCCGGAGCGCGAGCGCGCGCCGATCGACAGCTGGATGGGCCGGTCGCACGGGGCCTGGGATGGCGACACCCTCGTCGTCGACGCCGAAGGGTTCAACGGGGAGTCGTGGTTCGATCGCGCCGGCAATCATGCCAGCTACGCGTTGAAGGTGCAGGAACGCTATACACCGATGGGTGCGAACGTCATCATGTACGAGGCGACCCTTGAGGACGAGAACACGTTCACCGAGCCGTGGACGATCAGGATGCCGCTGTACCGGCGGCTGGACGAGAATGTCCAAGTGCTCGAGTTCAAGTGTGTCGAGTTTACCGAAGATCTGCTTTATGGCCATCTCCGCAAAGTGCCCACTCGCTGACGGGACCGCATCATGAATCGCACCCACATCGTTGTCACACTCGCCGCGGCGGCCTCCTGGATGGCCCTGCCAGCCGCCTCGCCGGCGGCGGAAGCCGACTATCACCATGTGCATCTCACGACCTCGAATGCGACCGAGGCGATGAAGTGGTACACCCGGTATCTGGACTGCGAACCCTTGACCGACCGAGACGACGGTGTCGATTGCTTCGGGACCGAGGTGGTGTTCGAGTCTCGGGCGACATTGGGCAGTAGCCAGCGGACCGGCATTGATCACATTTCGTTTTCGTACGCAGACCTGACGGCCAAGATGGGGGAGCTGGCGTCGGTGGGCGTCGGAGGCTCCGGGGTCAGGCTGCAACGGTTCGAAGACGGGTCGACCCTGCGCGACGTACCGGGGCTGTTCAAGTACGGGTTCATTTTCGACCCGTGGGGCACTCGTATCGAACTGGTGGAGGATAGCGACACGCTCGGCTTTCACCACATTCACCTGAGCAGCACGGATCCGGACGCGACCCTGCAGTGGTATCAGGACCGGTTCGGTGGCGAGCCCGCGAGCTTGCGGGGGCAGATCGACGGGCTGCGCATGGGCGACATCTGGCTGCTCGCCATGCAGCACGATGGTGGCGTCCCGGCCGCGACGGCTGGTCGGGCCATCGATCACATTGCGTTCGCGGTCGCTAGCTTGGACCCGGTCGCCGGTGAACTCGAGCGCGCCAACGTGCAGTTCCTCGAGCAGCCGGGCGTGCCGGAGGGTGCCCGGACCTCCGCGAAGCGGGCCATGGTCGACGGACCCGACCACGTGAGTCTGGCGGTGGTCGAGGCCGGTTTTGCTGGCGTTGTCAGCAAGATGGCCGAAGTGACCGACATCACGACGGAGCGCAGAGACTACACCGTGCCGCGCACCCCGTGGGGGACACCGGACTTCCAGGGGGTCTGGACTGGCGATGCCTCCCACGGGATCCCGTTGCAGCGTCCCGACGACGTCGGCGACGCGGACGTGCTGACGCCAGAGCAGGCGGCCGCGCGGCGCGAGCGCGGCACCCTGGGCAGCATCTGGGGCTACGAGGCCGAGTGGCGCGACACAACGCTGGGGTACGTGAAGTCGGCGCCGTCGCGTCAGGTGGCGATGATTATCGACCCACCGGACGGTCGCATTCCACCGCGCACTGCGGAGGGGGAGCGGTTGAGGGCAGAGGCGCGCGCCGCGCGACAACCGCTGCCCGAGGGGCCTGAGAACCTCAGCTCCTGGGTGCGTTGCATCACGCGCAGCCTGGTGCAGACACCCGGGGTCTATAACAACGGGTTCCAGGTCATGCAGGGACCGAACCATGTCGCGATGCAGGTGGAGATGCTGCACGAGACGCGGGTCATTCCTACCGACGGGAGTCCGTTTGTCGGGGCTGAGATCGCCTCATGGCGCGGCGACGCTCGTGGGCAGTGGGATGGCGACACGCTCGTCGTGGAGATCCAGAACTTCAATGGCAAGGCGCCGTATCAAGGGTCGAGCGACGCGTTGACCATGACGGAGCGGTACACCCGCACCGGACCCGACACGCTCGAATATCGGTTCACCATCGACGATCCGAAAGTGTTCACGAGGCCGTGGACCGGGATGTTCACCTACGTGCGGGACGAGTCGCAGTATGAGCTCGTGGAATACGCGTGCCACGAAGGCAACTACGGGATGACCAACATCCTCAGCGGTTCGCGCTCCAAAGAAGCTGAAGCAGGACGCTAGAGGCCAGACGTTTTCAGGGGAAGTGAAGAGGTGACGGCAATGCGCAAAACAACAGGCATCATGGTGGCAAGTCTTGGAGCCGGTCTTCTGATGGCGGGAGCGGCGGTGCAGGCGCATCACGCGTTTGCGGCCGAGTTCGACGCCAACAAACCGGTCCGGCTGGCCGGCAAGATTACGAAGATGGAGTGGATCAATCCCCACGCCTGGATGCACCTCGAAGTTGAGGCCGACGGCGAAGTGCAGAACTGGATGATCGAGGCGGGGCCCCCAGGGGCGCTGGTGCGCCGCGGCTGGACGCGCGAGTCGGTCGTGCCGGGCACCGAAGTGCTCGTCGAGGGCTATCAGGCGATTGACGGGGCGTTCCGGGCGAATGGCCGCGATGTGACCTTCCCCGACGGCCGCCGGCTGTTCGCAGGGTCGTCCGGAACCGGCGCGCCGCTTGACGGCCGGGACGCCACCGAGCCGGAATAAGCTGGGCGAATCTGTATCACCGGATATCTCTAACGCCGTGCCGCCACCACAAGGCGCGCGACAACGCGCCTCGCGGTGCGGCCGCGTGAGGTTCGGGGCGTAGCCCCGTTCGAAGAAAAGAAGGCAAGTTGATGAACCGCACACGATCCGTTCGCGCGTTCGCGCTATCGGCGGTGTCGCTGCTTGCGTTGCCGGCCGGCGCCCTCGCGGCTGACTACCATCACGTCCACCTTACCGTGTCGAACGCCACGGAGGCGATCAGCTGGTATGGCCGGCACTTCGATTGCCAGCCACTGTCCGATCGCGACGACGGCATCGATTGCGCCGGGGTGCAAGTGGTGTTCGAGTCACGCGCCACCCTGGGCAGCAGCGAACGCACCGGTATCGACCATATCTCGTTCTCGTATGCCGATCTGACAGCGAAGATGGCCGAGTTCGAGAGGGTTGGTGTGTCGGGGCGCGGGGTCAGG
>JAPYUM010000150.1:0-4351 GCA_029940535.1 Vicinamibacterales bacterium | reverse complement strand
ACCTCTGCCCGCCGCGCGATTATTGCCGGGCCGGACAATGTCAGTCTCGCCGTGGTCGAGGCCGGGTTCGCCGGCGTCGTGAACGACGCGGCCGGCCTGACGGACATTACCACTGAGCGGCGGGACTACACGGTGCCGCGCACGCCCTGGGGTACGCCAGACTTCCAGGCCGTGTGGACCGGCGATGCGTCACACGGGATTCCACTCCAGCGGCCGCGGGACCTGGCCGACTCCGAAGTATTGACCACCGAGCAGGCGGCGGCGCGCCGCGAGCGCGGCACCCTCGCTAGCATTTGGGGCTATGAGGCGGAGTGGCGCGACACGACGCTAGGCTACGTCCGGTCGGCCCCGTCGCGTCAAGTGTCGATGGTGATTGATCCGCCTGACGGCCGCCTGCCAGACAGGGTCGGCGACGCGTCGGCGCGGGGCGGCCGGGGTGGCCGTCGCCGCGGGTTGCCCGAGGGGCCAGAGGATCTCAGCAATTGGGTTCGGTGTATCACCCGCAGCGTGGTACCCATGCCGACCATCTACAACAACGGCCTCCAAATTACCCAGGGCCCCGGTTTCGTGACGGTGCAGCGAGAGATGGTGCACGAGACTCGGGTTGTCCCGACTGACGGTTCGCCGCACGTTGGCGCCGACATCACCTCGTATCTCGGTGATCCACGTGGGCGCTGGGAGGGCGACACGCTCGTCGTCGAGAGCACGAACTTCAACGGTCGCATGCCGTTCAACGGATCCAGCGAGAACTTGACCCTGACCGAGCGGTACACGCGGACCGGCCCGGATACGCTCGAGTATCAGTTCATGGTGGATGATCCGACGGTGTGGACGCGGCCCTGGACGGGTATGTACACGTTCGTGCGTGACGAGTCGCAGTACGAGCTGGTCGAATACGCCTGCCACGAGGGCAACTACGGGATGACCAACATCTTGAGTGGTTCGCGCGCCAGGGAGCGGGAGACCGAGACCGAAGCGGGCCGCTAGCGGCAAGAGAGCGGCTACCGTGTCGCCAAGTATGTGCGGCGGGTTCCATGCGAGGCTGCTCCCAACGGGGCGGCCTTGTTTCGTTTCGGCGCGCGCCGGCGCGACGAATCGTCCACCCACTTTTTCGCGGGGTGAGGAATTCCAGTGCGCGGCGCGGCGGAAAGATCTATGTTAGGGATATTCGTACAGGTCGTTTGACCGGCGTCTGACGTCGGATCGTCGGGCCGAGCAAGACTTGAATCAGATTTGAACTCGTGAACCAGCTTGAACCAGCTGCGAACCCGGAGAACTCCACATGAATCGGCCCCCAACCGCTCTTGCGCTCTGCGCGCTCACCATGACCGCGGCGCTGGTCGTGACGCCGGCTCTCGCGCGTGCCGCCGACTATCACCACGTCCACATCACCGCATCCGCGCCGTCGGAGGCGGTCGGGTGGTATGAAGAGCACCTGGACTGTCTGCCGGTCGCGGACCGGCCCGACGCGGCCGACTGCGACGGCGTCGAGCTGATTTTCGTGGTGCAACCGACCATGGGCAGTACGCAGGGCACCGGGGTAAATCACATCGGGTTCTCGTATGCCGATGTCACGGCGAAGATGGCCGAGCTCGAAGCGGTCGGCGTGCGTGGCTCCGGGGTCAGAATGCAGCGTTTTCCAAATGGAGCCACGTTGCGTGATGTCCCCGGCCTTTTCAAGATGGGGTTCATCTTCGATCCGTGGGGCACCCGCATCGAGATGGTGGAAGACCCAGACACGCTCGGGTTTCACCATGTCCATCTCAGTGCCGCCAATCCGGCTGAGACCCTGGCGTTTTACCGCGATCGGTTCGGTGGCGAACCAGCCAGTTTGAAGGGTCAGATCGACGGCTTGCGTTTTGGCGATGTCTGGCTGCTCGTCGCCGAGCATGGGGAGGGTGTCCCAGCGACCACCCAGGGCCGTGCGATTGATCACATCGGTTTCGTCGTGGCGGACCTCGACGCCGAGGCGGCCACCCTGGTTCGCGGTGGCGTGGCGTTTACCGTGGAGCCAGCCGTTCCGGCCAACGCGCGCACGTCGGCAAAGCGGGCGTTTCTCGTCGGTCCAGACAACGTCAGGTTGGCTCTCGTAGAAACAGGTTGGGCTGGCGTCGCTGAGGAGCGGGTTGAAGAGGTGGCCCTTGACGCCGCGCCGTACACGGTGCCGAGGACTCCCTGGGGCGAGCCCGACCTGCAGGCCGTCTGGACCAGCAACTCTGCGCACGGCATTCCGCTCGAACGTCCGTCCGATGCCAATGACATCGGCTCGCTGACCGCCGAGGAGGCGGAGGCCCGGCGCGAACGTGGCACGCTGGGCAGCATCTGGGGCTACGAACGCGAGTGGCGTGACACCACGCTGGGGTATGTCAAGACCGCGCCGTCGACCCAGGTGGCCATGATCATTGATCCACCAGACGGCCGGATTCCCCCGATGACCGACGAGGCCATGGCGGCGAGGGAGGCTCGCGGGCGGGTGAACACCTCGGGCGTCGGCATGCTGGCTGCCGGTCCGGAAGAGCTCAGTCTGTTCGTGCGCTGCATCACCCGGGGCGCGCCAGGCATCTATATGCCCGGCATTTACAACAACGGCGTCCAGATCGTGCAGGGGCCAGGCCACGTCGCCATTCAGAATGAGATGATCCACGAGACCAGGGTCATCGCCACCCAGCCTCGTCCGGCGCTCGGATCCAATCTGAGCAGCTGGCTCGGAGATCCGCAGGGTCATTGGGAGGGCGACACGCTGGTGATCGAGACCACGCACTTCAACGGTCGCGCACCGTATCGTGGATCCAGCGAGAACCTGACGCTGACCGAGCGATTCACTCGGATCAGCGACACGGTCCTCGAGTATCAGTTCACGATGAACGATCCCTCGATCTGGACCCGTCCCTGGACCGGCATGTTCCGGATGGACAAGGACGACGAGCAGTACGAGCTCGTCGAGTACGCCTGCCACGAGGGGAACTACGGGATGACGAACATCCTGAGCGGGGCGCGCGCCAACGAGCGGGCGGCCGAGTCTTCCCGGTAGCAGATCAGCACCGTTTCCATCGACTCACCCGTTCATAGCGAGGCCGTGCCGCCAGGAACTTGGTGGCGCGGCCTCCTTGGTGTACCCGTCAGAAAACCCACTGGGCCTTTTTCAGCAACCTGCTAGTCTAGGCTTCTGGTGCTGAATGGTGATTGATCCCCACGCGGAATACGGCATCGCCGCGTCACGCAAGCACCTGCAGCGCGTCAAGGGCAGCCCCGGCTTCGCCATCGATGCCCTCGACCCATCCGGGCGCGGCGTCCTGTTGCAATTCCCGGCCCCCGTCGACCAGCTGCCGCAGCCGGCGCCGCTGTGTTTCGATCGCCACTGGCAACCACACCACGACCCGTCCCTCTGCGAGACACCGCTGCGAGTCGGCACGTTGAACGTGTCGATCGTCAACGACGCCCAACTGGTGGGCCCCGGGCTCGTGTTTACCCGGGATGGAATGATTCTGGACAAGTCGGTCGGGAGGCACGCTGAGCGATTCGGACTCGCGACGGGGCCCGACCAGACCTGCCGGTTGACCGACGGCCTGACCGGTCTGATCGAAGGCGCGCAGCGTGCTGGCGCGGTGTCGACGCACGAGCGTGACGCACTGCTGCTGTCTGATCCCGCCATCCGACACTTTGGCATGTGGGTCCTGAAGTGCCTTCCCAAACTCAGGATCCTGACGCTGCTCGCGGAGGCCGGTATCGACGTCGTGGTGCCAGCCGACGTGCCGGACAAGTTCCTGGTCCTGATGGAGTCCCTCGGCGTCGGCCCTGAACGGGTGGTCTTCCACGACCCGCAGGGTATCTCGAGCTACCGGAGACTCATCGTGCCGCCGAAGATCTACAGGCCCGGGAGTTCCCGGTACGGGAATCCGTTCGAGGTGTTCTGCACAGGGGCACGATGGGATCACCGCCCCGTGTCTCGCCTCGCCCGGACCGGCCAGGGACCTGAGCGCGTCTATGTGTCGCGCCGGGGCAACCGGCGACGGCGGCTCGCCAACGAAAAGGCGGTCGAGCAGCTCTTTGCTCGGCACGGCTTCCGGATCGTCGAACCGAGTGCGCTCAGTGCGGTGGAGACGCTGGCGATGTTCCGCGACTGCGAGCTTGTCGCCGGACCGCTCGGGTCGGGACTCTACAACGTGCTGTTCTCACGACGTGCCCCGAGGGCGCTCGTGCTCACCCCGCCCGTCACCAAGTTCGAGAACCTGTTCGTAACGATGCACCACGTCTGCTCGGCCAAAGGTGGCCGCGCTGGATTCGTCTTTGGGCGAACCGTGGACGGGTCGGTCGGGGAGGGCGGGGTGTTCGACTACACGTGGGAGATCGA
>JAPYUM010000032.1 GCA_029940535.1 Vicinamibacterales bacterium | reverse complement strand
GACGGCGGCGAGTTCGCCAACTTCGGTCGCCTCCGCTGGCACCGGGTCCTCGACGCCGCGCCGTAAGGTCTGGGCGCCGAGGCGAGGCGCCGACTCCACCGTCATCTTGACGCCTCTGCCGGAGGCGGCCTCAACCCGCCGACGCGTGCGTGTGTCTCTGTCGGAACAGCCACACGACATCGAGGGCGAATGAGGCGAGCAGGAGGGCGAGCGCGGCCCCGGTCACGCCGATGGCGAGCGGGACCGGCACGATCGGTCCCAGGGCGACCAGCAGCGCGATACCCTGCAGCACGCACCCGGCCTTGCGCCTGACTCGTTGCGGTAACGGGGCGCGCAGCCAGGGCAGGCCCCAGCCGGCCATGACAAAGAGGTAGCGGGGCAATCCGAGTAACAGCACCCACGGGCCCACGCGACCGCTGCGCCAGACCAGTGCGGCGAGGATGAGCATCAAGAACGCATCCAACTCCATGTCGAAGCGCGCGCCGAACGCCGAGGCGCTGCCGGTCCGTCGTGCAACCCAGCCATCGACCCCGTCGAGACTCAGGGCGAGGGTGGACAGTCCGATGATGAACCAGTGGCCCCCGGCGAATTGCACCTCGGGGTGGGGCACGAGCGCGGCCAGGGCCACGATCAAGATGGCCCGGCCCAGCGTGACCTGATTGGCCGGTCCGAGCCCGGTCCCCGATCGTTGGGCCGGCAGATGACGAAGGACCAGCGCCGAGGTCAACCCGAACAGCGCTACCGCTCGCAGCAGGTAGGTTGGGGGGAGGCTGAACGCCCACGCGATACCACCGGACACCGCCAGCAGAAGCATCGCCCCAACGCCGAGATCGAGGAATGCGCCGTGGCGTCCGGAGGGGGCGGTCCTGGTTCGCCGGGGCGTCGGGTTGCGGAGCATCGGGTGTCAGGTCTGACGTGAGATCGGGGCCGAGATCTGTTTCGGCGTCCGGTTTGAAGTAACGTTCAGTGGGTCGTCGCCGAGGCAACCACGACTCAACGTGTTCCAGTCAGTTATGTCCGAGCCCATTATCGCTCAGCAATTCTGGATTCAGTCGCCGGGCCACGGCGAGATCGTCCAGGCCACGCTGGGTGCAGCGTGTGAAGGTGATGTGCTGGTGGCGGCCCGCTACTCCGGTATCAGCCGTGGCACCGAATCGCTCGTCTTTCGCGGCGATGTGCCGTCGTCGCTCTACGCCGACATGCGGGCGCCGTTCCAGGAAGGGGAGTTCCCCGGGCCGGTGAAGTATGGCTACTCGAGCGTCGGCGACGTGATCGAGGGACCGGCCGAGTGGCGCGGGCGCTCCGTGTTCTGTCTGTTCCCGCATCAGGACCGATACCGGGTGCCCATCGCTGCCGTCACGCCGCTTCCCGCCGATGTGCCGGCCCCTCGGGCGGTGCTGGCCGCCAACATGGAAACCGCCGTGAATGTGGCCTGGGACGCGGGACCTTCGGTCGGCGACCGGGTCGTCGTGGTCGGGGCCGGGGTGGTGGGGTTGCTCGTGGCCTGGCTCTTTCGGCACATGGCCGGTATCGACCTGACGGTCGTTGACCTGAATCCGGCGCGGGCCGAAGTCGCCGACGCGCTCGGTCTGAGCTGTGTGACCGAGCCGCCGGTAGACACCGACGCGGATCTGGTGGTGCACGCGAGCGGCCAGCCCGAGGGGTTGGTAACGGCGTTGAGCGTGGCCGGAGTCGAAGCCACGATCGTGGAGGCGAGCTGGTACGGGACCCGGCAGGTGCGGCTGCCGCTCGGGGAGCGGTTTCACGCGCGCCGTCTCACGTTGCGGAGCAGCCAGGTGGGTCGGCTGTCTCCGACCCGCGTGCCGCGGTGGACCCATGGCCGCCGATTGGCGCTCGCTCTGGACCTATTGCGCGCCGATGAGCTCGATGTCTTGATCTCGGGGGAGAGTCGCTTCGACGAACTGCCGGCCGTGATGGCGTCCTTGGCTGAAGAGCCGGGCGACACGCTGTGCCACCGGATACGCTACGGGTGATCAGTATCCCAAGACCAGGGAGGGCACGTGTACAGCCTTAACGTTCGCGACCATTTCATGATCGCGCACAGCTTTCAGGGAGAGGTGTTTGGTCCGGCGCAGCGGCTGCATGGGGCCACCTATGTCGTCGATGCGACGTTCCGTCGCCCGGAACTGGACCGCGACGGCCTGGTGGTCGACATCGGCCGGGCGAGCGACCAGCTCCGCTCGATTCTGTCCGGGCTGTCCTACCGCAATCTGGATGACGAGCCGGCGTTTGCCGGGCAGAACACGACCACCGAGTTCCTGGCTAAGACCATCTTCGATCGTCTGGCGCAGGCGGCGCGGGACGGGTCGCTGGGCGACGGTGCGCGCGGGGTGACAGCGATTTGCGTCACGCTGAACGAATCGCATGTGGCCTGGGGGAGCTACGAAGGCCAGGTGTGACATCGCGTGAGCTGCATGTCGTGGTACCGGGTCCGATCGACCAACGGACCGGCGGCTATATCTACGACGCGCGTGTCGTGTCGGGGTTGCGCGAGCTGGGTTGGTCCGTCGTCGTCCACTCGCTGGCGGGCGTGTTCCCCGACCCAGACCGTCGCGCGCGATCCAGCCTGGTGTCGACGCTGGCCGAGATTCCGATCGGCCGGTGCGTCGTCATCGACGGACTGGCGATGGGCGCGCTCCCGGAGCCGGTGCGCGCCGAGGCGGGTCGCCTCAGACTGCTTGCTTTGGTCCATCACCCGCTGGCGGATGAGACCGGGCTCGACGCCGACACCCGCGACCGGTTCACCGGGCTCGAGCGAGCGGCGTTGACCGCTTGTGGCGGGGTGGTGGTGACCAGTGCGTTCACGGCCCGGCGCCTCGATGCGTACGGTGTGGAGCCGGGGCGTGTGCGGGTCGTGCCCCCCGGCACCGATCGTTGCCCGCCCGCCGCGGGGCCCGGGCGGGACGCGCCTCCCGCGTTGCTCTGTGTCGGGTCCGTGACTCCTCGCAAAGGGCACGACGTGCTGGTACGCGCCCTGGCCCGTCTCCGAGACGTGCCGTGGCGGTGCGTGTGCGCCGGGAGTCTCACCTCGGCGCCTGGCTACGCCGACTCGGTACGCACCTCCATCCGCGACGCGCAGCTCGATGACCGGGTGGAGTTGACAGGGGAGTGCGGGTCGGGCCGGCTTGACGCGCTCTATCATCACGCGTCGTTGTTCGTGCTGCCGTCCCACTACGAGGGGTACGGAATGGCGCTGACCGATGCGTTGGCGCGGGGGCTCGGGGTGGTCAGCACCACGGGCGGCGCGATTTCCCACACGGTGCCGTCAGAGGCCGCCGCGCTGGTGTCCCCCGGGGACGTTGTGGCGCTGACCGGCGCGCTTCGCGACCTGCTGGCCGAACCAGGGGGGGCGCGACGCCGGGCGGCGTTGGCTGCTGCTGCCGGGCGACACGCCGAGACCCTCCCCACCTGGGACGAAGCCGCCGTCGGTTTCGCCGCGGCCGTGCAGGCACTGACCGCGGTTACAGGAAATTAGATGGAAACGTTTGATGCCGACTGGCTGGCGATGCGCGAGCCGGTCGACCACCGGTCGCGAGCCGAGGGCCTGATCCCGCGATTGGTGCAGGCCTGGCAGACCCGCGGGTGGTCGCGCGTGCTGGACCTGGGCAGCGGCACCGGATCGAACCTCCGCTACCTGGCGCCACGCCTGCCGAGCGGCCAGACGTGGGTGCTGGTGGACCACGATCCGGCGCACGTTCGCACACTACGAGGTATGGCCAGGCCCGAGCGGGTTCAGAGTCTGACCGTGTCGCCCAAGAACCTGGCCGCACAGGATTTGGAGGAGGCCGCCGACACCGATCTCGTCACCGCCTCCGCGTTGCTCGATCTCACGTCCGCGGGGTGGCTCGAGCGGGTCGTGACCGCGTGCGTTGCGTCCGACTGCGGCGTGTTGTGCGCGTTGAGCTATGACGGGCGCATCGAGTGGGCGAGCGGCGACGAACATCCCGACGATCGCTTCGTCCGCGACGCCGTCAACGTGCATCAAACCGGCGACAAGGGGTTCGGGCCGGCCCTCGGTCCTGCCGGCGGACAGCTGGCGGAGCGGCGCTTTCGGGCGGCCGGCTACCAGACCCTCTTCCAGGAGAGCGCCTGGCGACTCGAGGTATCGCAGCATCGTGCACTCGTGGGCCGGCTGATCGACGGGTGGGAGCAGGCGGCCTCCGCGGTGCGCCCGGCCGAGGTGGCCCGGATTCGTGGCTGGGCCGACGGACGACGGGCCGGGGTCGCCACCGGCCGTTCGTCGCTCATGGTGGGCCACCACGACCTGCTCGCGCTGCCCCCGGCACGGTCATGAGACGGTCGAGCGTGTGGCGGGTCCTGGTGACGGTCAGCCTCCTGCTGGCGCTGGCGTGGTGGTTCGATCTGCGTGGCGTGGCGGCTCGTCTGGTCGCGATGCGCCTCGGATGGGTGGCGCTGGCGCTGGGTCTGTCGGTGATGCAGGTCGCGGCGCTCGCCTGGCGCTGGCGGTTTACGGCCCACCGGCTGCATGTCGCCCTGTCCTTTCCCGAGGCGTGGCGCGAGTACTACCTGTCGATTTTCCTGAACCAGGTGCTCCCGGGCGGCATCATGGGCGACGTGTCTCGCGCGTGGAGACAGGCGCGGGCTCGCGCCGGGACCGAGTCGGACGGCGCCGGCGGCCCGGCCGCGCGGGCGGTGATCTTCGAACGGCTGTCGGCCCAGGCGGTCATGACCACGGTGGCCCTGGTCTCGCTGCTGGTGCTGCCCGCGGCGGTCGGCCGGACGTCCGGCACGCTGGTCTTCGTCAGCGTGGCGGCGGCCACGGTGATCGTCGTGACCATCCTGATCTGGGTGCGACGCCAGTCGTTCGCCGAGTCGCCGACAGGCCGGGTCCTGGCCGAACTGGCCAGGGCGCATCTGTCGCCCTCGGTGTTCGCGGTCCAGTTGTCCAGCGGCCTGCTCATCGTTGGCACCTATCTGGCCACCTACGTCGCCGCGGCCCGAGCCGTCGGGGTCGAGACCCCGCTGCTCGTCATCCTTCCCCTGGTGGCCCCAGTGCTGATGACAATGCTGATTCCGGTCACCGTCGCCGGATGGGGACTCCGCGAAAGCGCCGCCGCCCTGTTGTGGGGCGCGGTCGGTCTGACTGCGGCTGATGGGGTCACCGTCTCGGTCGCCTACGGTCTCATTGTGCTCGTCGGCAGTCTTCCCGGCGCCGCGGTGCTGGCCAGTGGGCGGCGTGGATGACCAGGGTTGCGCGCGTTTAGTCCGGTTCGCACTGGCCCCGCATGTCCCACAGCCCGACACCAGCCAGGAGCACCAGGTCCACGAACAGCAATGGCGCGAAGACCGGCGCGCCGTGCACGAAATTCTCGAACAGGCTTGACGAGAGGCCGTTGACGTCGGCGACGAGATGGAAGTAGAAGCCGGCCAGCCCGACGACGACCTGCAGCGCAAGAATCGCGAACGCGATGCGGATGATCGCGGTCTGTCGGTCCATTAGCACCACGGCCAGGAAACCGACGGCGGCGGCGCTGGCGCCCACCGGGAGCCATTCCGTGGCGTGAAAGAACCCGTTCATGGCGTGGTCACAGAGCGTGAGCACGAAATTGCCGGCGAAGCCGCCCAGCGCGAAGAAGACGATCCACTGACCCCACTCCGCATCAGCGCGTGGGACCAGGCGGTTCAACACCAGCAGGAACCCGAGGCCCGAGTAGGCGAGTGGCGCGACGAACGGCGCGGTGTAGACCAGGCTCTGGATCGTCCACTGCGAGAAGAACTGGCTGTCGAGGTGATAGACGACACCAGCCAGACCCAGCGCGATCGAGGCGAATCCGACCCCCAGCCCACCGACGTGAACGAACGCCTGGCCCTGACCCCGGGCCCGCAGCGCGATGGCCGGCGCCAGCACCAGCACCGCGGCGAGCGAAAAGCCGAGCGGCATCCACTCGGCCCCGTGCCGAAAGCGATTGACGGAGTGCGCGAGATAGACGTCCAGCACCAGGAACGCGTAGTTCGAGAGGGCGAAGGTGTCCAGCACCGCCGCCTTGTGCCGGTTCCACCAGTCCGGGTCAGTCACCGGCGGATCTGAGGGCCGAGGCCATTTCTTCGAGCTCGGTCATCTTCAGGAGCAGCTCGTAGTTGCCGTGCCATTGCACGAAATCGGCGCCACCCATGAACGCGCCATGTTTGGCCGTGCGCCCGAAATAGTGCCAGAAGTCGAAATAGAGAAACTCGATGGCTTCGTCGAACGGCTCTGGTGTCAGGAGCCCGTCGGACCGCAGGCCTGCCATCAGATCCCGCGCCGCTCCCACACGCTCGTTGGTGGCCGCCACGACCGCCTCGGCTTCTACGTAGAAGCCGTTCACGCTCGTGGACGCGTGGCACTTCAGGCAGGTCTCTTTCATCTCCGTCTGACCCGCGAGGTAGCCGGGCCGCTGCTCGGAGACTTCCGCGAACAACCAGTACGACAGCCGCTCGGTGGTGTCGTGCGTCACTTTCAGTCCATCAAGCCCGCTCATGTGACAGGTGGCGCAGGTCGGAATCGGCATGTCGGCCGTCGTCAGCCGCTTCGGGTCGACGCCGAGGTCCAGCGCTGGGCGTTGCGCGTTGAACAGCGCCCCATGTTTCGATTCGTTGTAGATCTCGATCTGCGAGTGGTCGGGGCCCATGTGGCACTGTCCGCACGTTTGGGGCTCGCGGGCCAGGGCGATCGAGGTCGAGTGCCGGGAGTGACACTCGGTACAGGTGCCGATCGATCCGTCCTGATTTGGGGCGCCGATCGCATGACACGCCAGACAACCGGTCTGCATGGCCGCGGGGCCCTCGAGGAGGGCCAGCGCGTTGGCCGGGCGATCGACGGCGCCTGGGTGATGCTGCTCGCTCTCGGCGAGCAGATCGGCCGAGACCTCGGCGGCGCCGCGCACCGCTCCCCAGGCGGGCAGCGCGTGCCGGCTGCGGGCGAATTGGTCGTATTCCGTGCGGTGACACGCCTGGCAGTTCAGCGAGGTGACATCGCCCGCGAGCGTAAAGTTGTAGTGTTCGTTCGATTCCTGTCCGTCGAGTGCCTGATGACAGTCGTAGCACGTGATGTTGGCCTGGCTGTGCGCGCTGCGCTCGAACTGGTGGACGACCGCGGCCGTCTCCTCCCGGTGGCATTGCGCGCATCGCCCCGTGGCCTGGGTGAACGTGGGCGTGCTCCCGGACGTGTCGGCTGGCGGTCGGGCGCGGTTGATCATCAGGGCCGCCACCATCAGGCTGCCCCCGATGACACAGGCGATGAAGATTGATTTGAAAGGCATGGGTCGCTATCGCAGGTCGAAATCAAACAAGACGTCCTCGCCCAGGTGGAACGTGCGGCACGGTGGCCGGAGCGCCTGGTCCAGGGAGTCAATCGGGGGGAGCGTGAGCGCCGGGCGTCCGGAACCGATCAGCAGTGGCGCCACCGCGACGTGAAGCCGGGTCAACGCCCCCGCCTGGAGGAACCGGGAGACGGTGATGCCACCGCCTTCAATCAGGAGGCGCCGGAGGCCCCGCGCGCGCAGCGCCTCGACGACCAGGACGGGGGCGAATCCGGGCGGGTGACGCTCGGAGGGGGCGGCAGGCGGGTCCAGGGAGGCGACAGGAAGACTGATCACGTCCGCGTCAGAGTCATGGTCAGGGATCGATCCACCGGCGGATGCTCGGCGGACCACCAGTGTCCGGGCTGCGCCGTCGTTGAACACGGCGTGTTGGGGTGAGAGCCGTGCGTCCGGGTCGAGCACCACGCGGACCGGGTTGGTGCCTTCGACTTCCCGCACGGTCAGACGCGGGTCGTCCGCGGCGACGGTGCCAGCCCCGACGACCACCGCGTCAACCAGGGCTCGCAGCCGGTGCAGACGGAGAATGTCCGCTGGGCCGGTGATGTAGTGCGAATGTCCAATTTCTGTGGCGATCCGGCCGTCCAGGCTCTGTCCAATCTGGCCGATCACGAGGTCGGCGTCCAACTGGAGCGGCAGATACAGATCAATGAGCGCAGTGGCCGCCTCGCTGAGTGGGGCCGACGCGCTCCATTCGCCGGAGGCGTCTATTTCCAGCGAGATAGGCTCGGTTGCACTATGATGGGCAATCCGAGACAGTTGAGGGCCGGGATCGGCAGTGGGAACGGCTCGAATCAGGCTCCACGCGCTGGAATCGGTCATCTGAGTCGGCACGCGGTGGTCTCCCTGGTCGCCATTGATGAGTAAATGATGAGTAACTGTATCGCGAGGCGGATCGGAGTTCAGGCTGGACGGTAGCATGCACGAGGCAGAGCGAGGGCTGTTCGACCTTCGACGTGGTCGTCCCATCCGGGTGACGGGAGGCCCGTCGTCTGACGAGACCGTGTTGCTCGCGGCGGTCGAGGGGCTCACCCATGCGACGCTGGGCCAGTTGCGGGGCGATGCACGCCGTCCGCTGCGTCTCGCCGTGACCCATCATCGTGCGCATGCGATGGGGCTGACCCCGGCCCCGCCGATGGGCCACATCGCCGATCGCACCACGGGCGTGCACACGGGCGACGTCAGTCTGAGCTTGAGCGGTGAGACGACGCCGGACGCGGTGTGGAGTCTGTCGAGCGGATTGGACCACGCGGACCGGAACCGCGTGGCGATGGGGGCCGCCTCGATCGCCGAGATCGGTGGTCTGACCCTGACCCGGCTCGGACAGCTGTTGCCGGCGGTCGTGAGCGTGTCGCTTCGCCAGGACGGCGCGCGTGACGGCGAGTCTGCCGAGGATGGCATTGCCACGGTGACCGCCGACCAGATCCAGGCCCTGGCCGCCAACAACCGGGTGGAGGTCACCTACGTCAGCGATGGGCCGGTGCCGTTGGAAGAGGCGGAAGAGGCCCGGTTCGTCTGTTTTCGTGAAGCCAACGGCATCCTCGAGCATGTCGCCATCCTGCTCGGCGTGCGAGAAGACTGGCCGGATCCGGTGCCGGTCCGGCTGCACTCGGCCTGTCTCACCGGCGACCTGTTTGGGAGTCTCCGCTGCGACTGTGGGCAGCAGTTGCGCGGCAGCCTCCGGGTGTTCGCCGCTCGAGGCGGCGGCGTGTTGCTCTATCTGGCGCAGGAGGGGCGCGGTATCGGTCTGGGGAACAAGCTGCGCGCCTATACCCTCCAGCAGCAAGGACTGGACACGGTCGACGCCGATTGCACGCTGGGGTTCGGCGCCGATGAGCGGCGATACGACGCCGCGGTGGAGATGCTCGGGTATCTCCACATCAATCGAATTCAGTTGCTCACCAACAACCCGGAGAAGGTGCGAGCCCTGCAAGCCGGCGGCATCGACGTGGCGGACCGCCTGCCGCTCTACGGCACGCTGAATCGCCACAACCTGCCCTACGTCAAGGCCAAGGTCGACCGGGCCGGCCACTGGCTCACCGAGATGCTGTCGGGGCCGATTCGCGGGAAGTAGCCGAGCCGTCTCGTCGCGACACCGGCCCGCTCACGTTACTCGCGCAGGCCCTCGAGTGGGAACGCGCGGGCGTCCGCGATCACCTCGGCCAACACCTCCCCGTAGTACCGCACGAGCTGCGCGCCCATCTCGGGCGTGGCCAGCGTCGCGTCACCGGTCGCCCCCGTCGCATTCAGGTCGCCCGCTAGCCACCCGAATGAGGCCTCGCCCTCCGGACCGAGTCGACGCATCGATTTCTCCAACTCTTGTCCGATTGACGCGAACGTCTGGATGGCGTCTGTGCGGACGAGGTCCGGTCGTAGATGCAGCATCATCGCGGTCTCGAGCGCCCCGCCGTGCAGTCCGTGACGCCATTCTGACTCTGGCAGCGCCACCTGCGGTGGTCGGGAGAACGCGAAGTAGCTGGCCTTGACAATCAGAAGGCCGTGCGCCTCCCGGAGGGCGAGGGCCGCCAGATCGAGTACGGCACTGTTGCCGCCGTGGCTGTTGAAGAGCACGAGACGCCGAATGCCCGTGGCGGCGACGGCGGCGCCGTGCTGCCGGATCGTGTCGGTCGCCAGGTCCGGGTCCAGGCTGAGCGTGCCGGGGAAGCGCGCGTGCTCGCGGCTGACGCCGATGGTCTGTGGTGGCAGCACCGACACCGGCACGTCGGGCGGTAGACGCCGACAGGCCTCGGCGAGCAGGCCAAGGCCAATGTCGAGGTCAGTGGAGAGCGGCAGGTGTGGCCCGTGTTGCTCGGTCGCGGCGAGCGGCAGTATGACCACGGGGTCACGCTGGGCCAGCGCGGCCACATCGATGGTCGTCTGAGTGTGCCAGAACGGGATCGGCGTGTCGGGCATGGTGGTGTGCGTCTGCTCGGTCTCCTCCGACCGCTAACTGGCGGCGATGACGCAGCCCTGGTCGCGCCGTCTCGTGTCGTGCCCGCTACCGTCGACGGAAGACGGCGAGATCGTATCCGATCCAGCCACGTGTCAGGCAGGTCCGCAGGGCGTTGCCGCCGACCAGGTGACCGAATCGGGTGCCATCGAGCGGGAGCCAGCCGAAGAGCGCCATGCACCAGGCAATCAGATGGTCGCGCGGCCGGCCGAGCCGCAGGTGGGGCGTGAGGTCGTCCGACGACAGGTGGTCGAAGCCGGCGTCGGTGGCCAGGCGCCGCAGCTCGTCTTCGCGAATCATCGTGTTGAGGTGCCATCCACGCTGGAAGCGGTCGATGGCCCGCGTCGCGGCCGGCGTGTCCACCTCTCGGCGAAAGTCATCGCACACGACCAGCAGCCCCCCGGGTCGCACGAGCCGTGCGCAGGCGGCAAAGAAACGGGTCGGGTCTGGTCCGTGCACGAACGACTCGATCGCGTAGGCCAGGTCAGCCGGCGTCACCTCGGGCGGCGGGGCGCAGAAGTTGCCCTCGCGACACCGGACGCGCTCGGTGAGTCCCGCCTGGCGGATGCGCTGGTCGGCGTGGCGCACCTGCACCGGGCTCAACGTCAATCCGGTGCCACGTATCGGCAGTCGCTCGGCCAGGTAGC
Source organism: Vicinamibacterales bacterium (assembly GCA_029940535.1). Lineage (GTDB taxonomy): Bacteria > Acidobacteriota > Vicinamibacteria > Vicinamibacterales > UBA8438 > UBA8438. The sequence goes on along the minus strand of JAPYUM010000032.1, from coordinate 31,657 downwards.
ACAGACTGGCCCCGACGCCACATCCGAGGTCGACCACGTGCAGCGGGTCGGTCCCGCGCGGCAGCGCCCGGGCGTGGTCGAGAATGCGGTCTTCCACATACCGAAAGGCCGCCTCCCGATTCGTGATGCCGGGGCTCCAGACCGGTCGATGCAGCGCGCCCACCACGCCGCCCTGCCCATGGGCGACGAAGTCGTCCGTATGCCGGTCGTAGTAGCGCCGCACATCGGCGGCGTCGAACTCAGCCATGGTGCTGGCGGGCCGCGTCCCCCTCGCGCGACTCCCGTGTCGTGTTCGATGGCTCGAGACGCGCATAGACATCGCCGGAGCCCCGGCGCGCGATCGGCGTCTTTAGTGCGGTCAGCAAGGCGTGGCCGGACAGCCAGTCCTCCGACATCAATCGATACGACTCCCCGGGGGACCAGTTGAAGCGGTAGGACCCCAGCGCGTTCAGACGGGTGACACAGGCGTCGGTGTAGTCCAGGGTGTGCGGGAGATACTCGAACGACAGCGCTGGAATCGCGTGGGTCAGCCCGGCCAGCACGCCAGGTTCACCGCCCTCGACGTCGATCTTGACGAAGACCGGGACACCAAAGCGCGCAATCAGGTCGTCCAGGGTCGTCGTCTCGACCTCGACCTGTCGGTTCCACTGCACGCCGGCAAAGACCGGGTCGCGCCCGCGGTCGTCCCGCCACGCGGTGGTCAGCGTGGTCATCGTGGGCGTCTGGTCGCTGATTGACAACGCGGCGCGTCCGCTGTGCTCGCCCACGCCAGCCTCCACAATTTCGATGTCTGGTCGTCGGGCGAATAAGGCGCCGAGCAGTCGTACGATGTGAGGCTGCGGCTCGACTGCGACCACGCGGCATCCCAACGCCGCCATGGCTCTCGTCCGATTCCCGACATGGGCGCCGAGATCGAACGCGAGGTCGCCGCGTTCGACGAACCTGGCGTAGAGGCGCCTGAGCCGACGTTGTCTGAATGGGATGGCGTGATAGACGGCCAGCGATCGGAGAAGCCCGACCGCTCGACCAAGCTGGCTCATGTCGACTGATCGTATCCTGAACGGTCCTCGACGGATGGCCGCGTCTGGAGGCGGGATTGCCCCTCCGGCCGATGACTCGTCGGACCGGCCCCGGCGGAATCGGACCGGAGCCGCTACAATGCCCGTCATGGAACGTTCGGCTGGTCGGGTCGCGGCGCTGGTCAGGCTCGTGGCGGCGCTCCTGCTGCTGAATGTCTCACTGACGTTCTCGAACATCTGGCCCACCCTCGGTATCAGTCTGAACGCCGATCTCTCGCTGGAGGCGGCCGTATGCGTGCTCGCCTTGCTCGCGGCCCGCCGTTGGTGGCATGGGCCGTCGGTGGTCGCGTTGCGGTGGCTGGCCGGGCTGTGGTGCCTGCTGGTTGTCGGACGCTACGCCGAGGTCACCGTGACCTCCTTGTATGGGCGGAACATCAGCCTGTACTGGGATCTGCAGCATGTGCCCAGCGTGGGCGCCATGTTCGCTGTGGTCGCCGATCCGTGGATCAAGGCCGGCGTCGTGCTTGGGCTGGTGGGCGGGCTGGCCTCGCTCTACCTGGGCGCCCGCTGGGCGCTCGGTGTGGTCGCCTCGGTCACCCGCCAGCCGCCGGCGCGACCGGTGCTCGGCACGGTGGCGGTGGCGGTGCTCGGGCTGAGTCTGGCCCAATCGCTGGGGGCGCGTGTGCCATCCGGGGTCCGGGTGGCGGACCCGGTCGCGGCCGCCTATGCCCGGGAACTCGGCGAGCTGGCCTACGAACTGAGTGGCGCCGGCGTGCGTGACCTCGGTCCGCCCCCGGTGCTTCGTTCCGATCTGACCCGTCTGGGTGGCGCCGACGTCTTCGTGATTTTTCTCGAGTCGTATGGGGCCGTCGCCTGGCGCCGTCCCGAGATGGCGGGTCCACTGGTTCCGGCCATGGCGCGGCTGCAAGAGGACATCGCCGAGACCGGTCGCTCCGTGGCCTCCGCGTTCGTCGAGTCCACCACGTTTGGCGGCGAGTCGTGGCTGGCGCATGTCAGCCTGTTGTCCGGCACCGAGATCCGCGACCCCGCCACCAACGTGCGACTTATGGCGCAGGAGCGAGACACGATGGTCAAGCTCTTTGGACGAGGGGGGTATCGCACCGTGGCGATCATGCCCGGCATGCTGGTGGCCTGGCCCGAGGGCGCGTTCTACGGGTTCGACGAGATCTACGATCACGAGCGGCTCGGCTATCGGGGTCCGCAGTTCGGCTGGTGGGACATCAACGATCAATACGCCTTGGCTCGTGTCGACGCCCTCGAAATCGAGCCGCCTCGGGAGCAGCCGGCGTTCGTGTTCTTCACCACCCTCTCTACCCACGCGCCGTTCGTGCCGGCCCCGCCGTATCAAGCCGATTGGACCCGGGTGTTGACGACCAACCCGTATGACGCCGACGCGCTCGATCGCGCGTGGTCCGCCTGGCCGGACTGGACCAATCTGGGGCCCAGCTATGTGGAAGCGCTCGAGTACGCCTTCCACAATGTCGGTGGCTATCTCCGTCTCCGCGCCGATCGCGACCTCGTGATGGTGTTGGTCGGCGACCACCAGCCACCGGCGCTGGTCAGCGGTGCCGGGGCATCGTGGGACGTACCCGTGCATGTGATTGCCAATCGGCCGGAGGTGCTGGACCGACTGACACGGCATCATCAGTTCACGGACACGCTGCAGCCGGGCGACCAGGCCGTGGCTCGCATGGACACGCTGCTGCCAATTCTGCTGGACGCGTTCGGCGACGGGGGGGGGCCGTGATGATGATGGGAAGGCGGGGGAGACGGCTCATGACGGCGTCGGTCGTGACCGCAGCCGCGGCGATGGTGGGGCCGTCGACGGCGTCGGCGCAGGTGTCGCTCGACGTCATGACCTTCAACATCCGGACGGCGGCCGGGCGCGACGGCGACGACGCCTGGCCGAACCGCAAAGCGCTGCTCGTCGAGACCATTGAACGCCATGCGCCCCAGGTGGTCGGCATGCAGGAGGCGCTGGGCGAGCAGATCGAGTATCTGGATCAGCAATTACCGGACTACCGGTGGATTGGCATCGACCGTGGGCTCAACGGGGGCGTGGGGTTGAGCGAAGCGACGCCGATCTTCTACCGGTACGCCGAGCTGAGTCCGATCGAGTCTGGGAACTTCTGGCTGACCGACACCCCGGACACCCCGCCCGTCCGGCGGACTGAGGGTCGACGCCGTCGGGGCGGCGGACGCATCGTCACGTGGGCTCGGTTCTATCACCGCGCCACCGGCCGCCAGGTGTATGTCTTCAATACCCACTTCACGCTTCGGCGCGGCCAATCACAGCTCGATTCGGCCGACTTGATCGCCGACCGGGTCGCCGCCCTTCCGGCTGGCGCCGCCGCGATCGTGATGGGCGATTTCAACAACGACGCTGAGGCGAGTGACACCTGGCGCGTCGCCACCGCCCGTGGGTTGCGCGATGCGTGGGTGGCGGCCGCCGAGCGCGTCGGCCCGATCGCCACCTATGGCGACTTCGGGCCGCCGGACGAGGCGCTGGCCGAACGTGTCGACTGGATTCTGGTGGGCGGTCCAATCGACGTGCATCGCGCGGAAACCGTCGTCCACAACGTGGACGGACGGTACCCCTCAGACCACTACCCGGTCGCCGTCCGGCTCCTCATCCGTTGACCACTCCTCGGGGTCAGTGTCCGAAGGGACCGACCACTCACAGTCCGTGGCGAGCCAGGAACTGCTTGATCGTCGCGTAGATCGCCAGCGTTTCGGCTGTGTCGAATCCTCCATGGCCACCGCCAGACACGGTGTGGAGTTCGCTGGCGCCCCCCGCGCTCTCGAGTGCCTGGTGTAACCGGACGCCCTGCTGGTAGGGCACGATCGGGTCCGCATCGCCGTGGATGGTGAGCACCGGCGGTAATCCTGGACGGACATAGGTCAACGGTGACGTCTGTCGCGCGACCTCAGCGCGATTCGCGAGGCCACCCAGCCACTGGACGGCGTAGCCCTTTGTATTCGGGCCGCGCATCAGGTCAGCCACATCGGTGATGCCATACCAGTTGATGATGGCGGCGACCTCGACCGACGGCAAGGACGGGGGACCGGTGAAGCTTCCGGACGTGCACTCGCGCCCCAGTCCGGCCGACGCCGGGACCATGCCGGTCGTCAGCGCCAGGTGTCCGCCGGCCGAGTTCCCGGTGGTCACGATGCGTGAGAGGTCGAAGCGGTAGTTCTCCGCGTTGCGTGCGATCCACTGCAGCGCGCAGAGACAGTCCTCGACCGCCGCCGGGGCCCGCGACACCTGGACCAGTCGATACGTCACGTTCACGACCGCCCAGCCCATCTCGAGATACGGCATCGCGCGCAGGAACTGCGACTCTTTCGTGCCCGCGACCCAGCCCCCGCCGTGGATCATCATCAGCACCGGGACCGGACCGCTGGCGTTGGCGGGCAGATACAAGTCGAGCTTGTTCTCGTGGTTGTTCGCGACATGGTAGGTCACGTTCGGGACCACGCGGTATTGGTTCGATATGTCGGCCAGAAAGGCTGTCGTATCGCTGAGTTGTGCCTGCGCAACCCCAGGTCGCGCGCACAAGGCTGTCACTGTCACGGCGGCAATGACGCCGACCATCCATCTGGTTCGCATGTCCCCTCCTTAGAGCGCGTTGCAGAATTGCGACGCGATCTTACGAAATTAAACGCCCCACGAACGACCCAGTATATGCGCCGGTCACCGGTTTGGGGGCAGGCTCACCGTCAGGCCCAGTCGTGCCTCGTAGGTCTTGATCATCGCGCTCTTGGCCTGGTCGCCAAACCCGCTGTCGATGGCGGCCTGATAGGTGTCGACCATCGCCTCGACCACCGGGAGGGAGGCCTGCAGTTCGGTGGCGACTTCCTGCACGTTCACGATGTCTTTGAACGCCGCCTGCAGCGAGAAGTCGCCGTCAAATTCCCGCCTGAGGATGCGGGGGATGAAGTATTCGCTGGCGAAGCTGCGCGCACTACCCGACGTCAGCACGTTGGCCAACGTGTCCGGCGCGAGGCCGGCTTTGACCGCCAGGGGCATCACTTCGCACAGGGCCGCGATATTGACGTCGTAGATGATGTTGTTGATCGCCTTCATCAGCTGACCGGAGCCAAGGTCGCCACAATGGACGACGAACTCGCCCATGACGTCGAGATAGGGTGTCGCCTCGGCGAAGGCCGTGGGCGTGCCGCCGAACATCATCGTCAGCGTGCCGTCCTCGGCCCGAAACGGCTTGCCCGACACCGGGCAGTCGCTGTAGGACAACCCCACCGCGGCGGCCTGGCCGGCCAGCCGCAGGGCCGCGCGGCGGTTCATCGTGGTGGTGTCGATGATCGGGAGCGGCCCCCGTGCTCCCGTGCTCACGCCCGCCTCGCCGAACAGCACCGCCTCCGCCTCGACCTCCGACGGCACGCACAGAAAGAGCAGCTCGACCCGAGTCGCCACATCACCCGGTGTCGTGGCGCTGGACACCCTGAGGTCGATCAGGGCGTCCGGGAGGTCCGGTCGAATGTCGTACACCGTCAGCGGGACGCCCGCGCTCGCGAGGTTCCTCGCCATGGCCGCACCCATCCGGCCGAGTCCAATGAATCCGATCGGTCTCTTGTCCATGTGTCAATCCAAGCCAGGCGTGCGTCTATCAACAATACCGGGGCGGCGCGTCAATCAAGATGCGGCGCCGTCGGAGGTCGTCATACCTGGGTCCGATCAGCGTCGGGTCCAGCCGAGAGGTGAGGTCGGCGTCTATCGTGACCTCGGTCGGGAGGTAGCGTCGACAGTCTTCGAACTCTTCAGCGTACTCCGGCGTGGGGAACTGGAGGGTGAGCACCGACCGGCCGTTGCGCGCGACCACCGTGTACAACGGATTGACGATGACTCCTTCGGCGGGTTGCGGCGGATCGGGTGCCTCGTGTCTGCGAAACAGGCTGTCGTCTCTGGACGCGACGAGCGTCAGCGACGGTTCGTCGCCGAGGGCGTCTGAAGACAGATTGCTCGCCAGATCGACGACAGCATCGTCGACCAGGCTGTCGAACACACGGCGGTCACTGAACAGTCTGGGCGCGTGCGCCGCGAACAGCTCCTGGTAGGCGAGGGGACTCAGGGGGTCGCCGGCCGAAGGATTCTCGCCCAGTGAACTGTGGAGGTGCGGCAGCAGGACGACCCCGTCCGAACGCGTGACCCGCGACATCTCGTCGGCGCACAGCCGTTTGTGCCAGATATACGGAAACGCGTCCATCAGCACCGTCATCGCGAACAGATCGGGCACGAAGGGCAACGGGGCGTCGGCATTGCAGCACACGGCGTCAGCGGCGGGGGCGGTGAACTGGGTGGCGAGCCACAGTTTCCAGAAGTGCAGGTCGGTGACCACCGTGTGGGGCCGCGGCGGGCCACCGGGTGCGAGCCCGGCCAGGACGCCGGAGAGATGGCCCGATCCGCCGCAGTGATCGAGGATCGGGCCGGCCGCGACCGACGGGCTCTGTCCGAGCGTCCGCACGATCGCCTCGGCCGGCACAAACGTCGGGTCAGAGAATCGGTAGAGAAAGTAGCGGCCCTCCGCGTCCGGACTCAGGATGTCGAGCATGTCCCGGTAGGTCGCCGGCGATATGCGTGCCTGGAGCGCCTGGAACCGTGTCGCACGTTCGCCGTCAAGCCCCAACAGTGTCTGGAGCGCGTCGGCGCGCCGACCCGCTTCCAGCGCGTGCATGGCGGTCCGCGTTGCCTCATCGGCCAGCAGGACCGGGATGCCCGCCACCACCGGAAAGGCGCAGCACTCACACCCGAGCACGCCCTCCGAGACCACGTGATCGTCGCTGACGGTTGCGCCGGTATCGACGAGGGCCAGACGAGTGCCGCAGAACGGACAGCGAAGCTGGTCGAGTAGAGCCGTGCGCATGGCGTTCAGTCTACCGGGCGCGGAAGCACGGGCGAAGACGTGAGGCGATCGAGGAACGTCTCGCCGGTGCTCCCCCTCCCCTCGGCGCGCCGATAGTGTTCGACCCCAAGCAAGTGGGGCGCGGTTTCGAGCGTCACCAGGGCGAGCGCGTCGTTCTCTCGGATCTGGCTATTGTGGCACCGCAGGGCCCGCAGCTTCTGGCGGGCGAAGTCACTGGTGTCGAGGACCAGGGATGGCGGCGGGGCGTCGGCCCCGAACGCGTCGGGGTCCGCCACGCCCAGAATGTGGGTGGGCGCCGTCGTGACCGGCTCGCGTGCGGCGGACAGCTCGGCGGCGTGGTCGGCCACCGCCCGCATCGCTCCGGCCGGCAGCGACACGTAATAGAGTGCCGGCGCATCGGCCTGGGACGTCGCCATGGCGGCGATGGCGGCGACGGTTCGCTCGTGGACCGCAATGTGGTCGGGGTGCCAGTAGAGTCCGTCTTCGTCGAACGTGATGACGATATCGGCGGCGGTCCGTTCGATTGTCTCGAGGATGTCCCGTTCGAGGCGGGCGGGGTCGGTCCAGGGCAGCATGCCGTCCTCGTGCGTGAGCAGCGTGACGTCATCGAGACCGAGCACGGCCGCCGCCGCCCGGAGCTCCCGCGCACGGACGGTGGCCAGTAACGATTTCGTCCGGGCGTGCTCCGCATGCTCGCCATGCGTGAGGCACAGCAGCGATGTGCGGACACCCAGCGCCACGCACCAGGAGAGGAGGCCACCGCAGGCGAGCGACTCGTCATCGGGATGGGCGAAGACCGCGAGCAGCGAGGGGCGTCCCGCCGTTCGTGCGGTCGTCACGCCGGGCATGGCGGAGGAGCCGAAGCCTGGGTGGCAAGTCGCGTGTAGACCGCGACGTGGGCCTCGACCATTCGGTCCGGACCGAACCGAGTCACGGCGTGAGTCCGGACCGCACGGCGATCGAGCGCCTCGACGGCGGGCAGGGTGGCGATGAGCGCGTCGAGTGACGAGCTGACCTGGCCCGTGACACCGTTGTCGACCAACTCCGACACCGCGCCCTGGTCGAGGGCCGCCACCGGGGTTCCGCAGGTCATCGCTTCGGTCAGGACGAGCCCGAACGATTCCGCCTGTTGGACGGGATAGATGAGCGCCCGCGCCCCGCCCAGCAGGGCCGCCTTGGCGGCCTGGTCCACTTCACCGACATAGACGATCTGGTGGCCATCAACGTGCGACGCGACCGACTCGCGATAGTAGTCGTTTTCCGCCGCGGCCAGCAGCAGACGCCGGCCGGTTCGTGTGGCCACCTCGATCGCCTCGAGCACGCCCTTGCCAGGTGTGAACCGACCGAGAAACACCAGATAGTCGTCTGGGGTCGACTGAAACGTCAGACGCGCGGGGTCGACCGCGTGGTGAATCGTGGCCGCGACGCGGAGGCCGGTGAGCAGCCTCGCCTGCGCGCTGGAGACCGCGACGAACGGCGCATCCGGATAACGCGACCAGAGCCGCACCTCTTCCGCCGACGGCGCGTGGTGCACCGTCTGCAGCACCGGGGTCGGTGTCAGACGGGAGAAGGCGAGCGCGATCGGTGCGTACTCCGCCTGGTAGTGGATGACGTCGAAGTCGTCGGCTCGCTCCGCCGCGGCGGCCAGATTGAACAGCTCGCACAGCTCCCACGGCCAGAGAGACGTGTCGTCGTGATAACCGCGCTCTAGGGTCGATGCCAAGGTCGCCGTGGTGGTCGATGTCCCGGTTGCGAACAGGGTGACGTGGTGTCCGCGAGCGACCAGACCGTCGGTCAGCAACGCCGTGACGGTCTCGACCGAACCGGACCGGGCGGGTGGGACAGCCTGGGCCACCGGAGCCACCATCGCGATACGCAGAGGGCTCATGACAACGCCGTCTCCAGGAACGGTGGCAGCACGCGCTCGGCCGCGAAGCACACCTCGGCGATTTCGCGGGCCGCGCGCGCGTGCGCCGCGTAGTCGCGGTCGAGCCGGGCCAGACCCTCCACCGCCTCCTCGACGGTCGAGAACGGGAGCAGACCGGTACCAGAAGGGAGGTGGGCGCTCCAGCCGGTCTCTTGCACTACCGCGGGACGGCCGGCCGCCAGGTAGCACTCGGTGCGGTCGCTGAACCAGCCGGATCGACGCGAGACATACGCATGCTTCGCGACGCCGAACTCGGCTCTCGAACGCTGGATGAAGTCGCGGTAGTCCCACGGGGAGCGTGACATCTGCATCGCGTCCACCGGTCCCCAGCCATGGTCACGGAGCAGCGCGTGGGGGCCGTTGACCGCGAGTTGGAATCGGGCGGCGGTTCGGGCCGGGAGGTCGAGGAACTTGACGAACTCTCGGTCTTTGTTGCCGTCGACGTCGGTGAAGCTCTCCGTCTTCCAGGTCATGACGGTCGTGGTCAGGTCCGTGGCTGGCGGCGCCTCCGTTCGCCATTGGGTCGTGACGACCGGCTGCCACGTGTGGTGCCACGTGAACGCCCCGGTCGGGACATCGCAGGCCGGCGTGCCGATGTTGGCTCCGAACGTGAACAGGCGGTCGAAGCCGTGGAAGAACTCGACATACCACTCGACACCCTTCGCGATGGCGAGCTGGGTGAAGACGGGGTCCGAATCCACAAAGACCTTGTGTGGAATACGCTGGTATTCGTCGCGCCAGAACCAGCAACCGCCGGACAGGTCGATGTAGAGGTCGGCGTCCGCACAGTACGCGCGGAGCGCCGCTCTCGTGATCCCGTGATAGGTGCCGTCGTAGTTCACAAAGCACCATCGGTCGCCGAGGTCGAACGGCTGGAGGGTCGCCTGGATGTGGCGTGTGCCATAGGACGGATCGGTCGAGAGCTGGTCGAGGTCCGCGTCGTAGACGCACTCACCGGTGTCTTCCAGATACAGCACCTCGTGCCCGAGGTCGCGCAGCCCGAGCAGATACATCAGCGAGCACCAGGCCACCCCGCCGTAGGGGTAGCGTCCGATGATGCCGGCGAGCACCACTTTCATTCCTCGATACCCGCTGTCTGCGTCGCGTCCACGGCGGTCTCTCGCAGCAGCTCGTCGACCGATTCCGGTTCGTCGAGTGATCGCCCGACCGACAACCTGGCGCACATGCGTCCGTACAGTTCGCTCGTGGCCAGCAGCGTCTCATGCGGACCCTGCGCGACCAGACGCCCGTCATCCAGGACGAGGATCCGGTTGGCGTCGCGAATCGTCGACAGCCGGTGCGCGATCACCAGGGTCGTGTGACGCGGGCGCAGCCGCCTGAGCGCATCGAACACCGCCTCTTCGGAGATGGCATCGATGGCCGAGGTGGGTTCATCGAGAATCAGGATCGGGGCCTGCTTCAGCAACGCGCGGGCGATACCCAATCGTTGCCGTTCTCCCCCCGACAGGGTGGCGCCCCCCTCGGCGACCGGGGTGTCATAGCCCTGCGGAAGCCGTCGCACGAACACGTCCACGTGCGCGGCACGCGCCGCCGCCTCCACTTCGGCGTCGGTGGCGTCGAGTCGGCCGTATCGAATGTTGTCGGCGATGGAACCGCTGAAGAGCACCGGGGTCTGCGGGACCAGTGCGATTCGATCGCGTAGCGACCGGAGCGCGAAGTGCGCCACATCGGTGTCGTCGATCAGCACGCGCCCCTCCCGTGGCTCGAAAAACCGAGGGATGAGATTGACGAGCGTCGTCTTGCCGGCGCCGGTCAAGCCGACGATGGCCACCAGTTCGCCGGGGCGGGCCTCGAAGCTGATGCCGTCGAGCACCGTCCGATGGTCGTCGTAGCTGAACCCGACGCCCTCGAAGCGCAGGTGGCCGCGGAGGTTGGATGCGTCGACGGCGTCGGGCGCGTCCATGACCTCGGGCGCCAGTCCCAGGATCTCCCGCACCCGGCGCGCGCTGACCACGGCCTGCTGCAACAACCCGGTCGTCCGCGCGATTTCCGAGATCGGTTCGTAGACGGCCGCCAGATACGCCACCACCACCAGGAGCGTGCCGACGGTGATTCGGCCGTCGAGCACGTGCAGACCGCCGATGACCAGGATCAGCGCGGTGCCGGACAGGGTGATGGCGGTGACCGCTACCGAGAACAGCGACTCGCGCCAGGTCAGCAACAGCCGCGCGCCCATGGTGGCGCGACCGTCCCGCGAGAAGCGAGACAATTCGTGGCGTTCCCGGGTGAAGCTCTTGACGGCGGCGATCGACGACAGAATCTCGAACGTGCGCTCGATGAGCGACGACTCGAGGGTCTTGACCTGCTCGGCATGCTCGCCCATGGCGCCGGCGTGATATCGCAGGCACAGAAACAGGAACGGGGCCACCGTCAGTGACAGCCAGGCGAGGGGCGCGTCGACGTAGAGCAACACGACGAACATCACGGTCAGGTTGATGGCGGCCAGCGCCAGTGGGAACAGTCCACCGATGATCAGGTCGTCCACGCAATGCGCGTCGGCGTCGAGCCGATACACCGAATCGGCCGTCCGTGACTGGAGATGGTGCCGCAGCGGCAGCGCCTGCAGGTGCTCCAACAGGGTCTCGCGCAGGTGATAGACGATGCGTTGGCCCATCTGCACCTGAAGCTGCGTGTGCAGCATCCGGGTCACTTCTGCCCCGAGCTGAATCAACAGCCCGGTCAATACGATGAGGACGAGCAGGGCCGCCGCGCTCGCCACCACGCTCGCCGGCAGCCGGCTCGCCATCGATGCGGGAAGTGGAGTGTCGCCGAGCACTGTGTCGACCACGAGCTTGAGCGGCCATGGGGCCAGGGCGGCCAGACCGATCTCCAGCAGGGTCAGCGCCACGATGGCACTGCTGCGACCTTTATACGGTCGAAGAAACGACAGGGTCCAGGAGACCAGGCTCGTCACTGTTACAGGGGACTAGTGCACCGTGTCGGATGCGGTGGTGTCGGCCGGGGGGGGCGCTGGCGCCGCCGCCGGTAGCATCGGTAGACGGATGAGCCCCGCGGCGGTGGTGACATGAGTCAGGGCGCGGTCGAGCACCGCGGTTGCGCGGGCCGCTTGCCAGGCCGTCCGAGCCGCGATGCCGACCCCGGCCAGCGCCGCCACCACGATGCCGACGGGCGGCGTGTAGAGGGCCAGCGAGGCGGCGATGCCGCCGGCCAGCAGCAGCGCCAGCGCCAGGCCACGCAGCGTGCCGTGCAGACCGGGTCTCAACCGGGTTCGGACCCGGCAGAGACAGGCGCCCTCGGCGTGCTCTTCGACCAGCATCCCCACATGGAGCCAGCCCCAGCGGCCAATGGCGAGGCTCAGGTCTCGATCGGGTCTCCAGCCTTCGTCGACGTCCACTCGCAGGGCCGGTCTCGACGCGCGCAGCACCCCGACCAGCTCGCTGAGCAAGGTCGTGTGGGATGTCCAGGTCTCGCTCCAGAACGACTGTCTTGCGCCGCTTCGGGCTGAGGCCCGGGCCGCCGAGAGCGCATCGCGTGGACCCGGCACGGGCGTTTTCCACGGGTGACGGGTGACATGCTGCGGCGTCACCGCCTCCGGCTGCGACAGACCGCGGATGCGGCCGCGCGCCCGCGCCAACGGCTGGATGACATGGAGCCAGGCGATCACCGCTCGGTAGCACCAACGACTCAGCGTGTGCGGCCAGTACCAGATACGCGGCAGACCGGAGAGATCTGAACGGCGCGCGAACCGCGCGCAGCGAACCAGCGTGGTCAGGAGCGCGAGGATGCCAGCCACCAGCGGAAGCCAGGCCGCGTCCATCCCGGCTAGCGGCCCGATGTTGCCAATCAGCAGCAAGACCACCGTGCCTGCCATCCACGTCGGCGTGTGCGGCAGGTATTGCCACGGTCGCGTCTGGGTCGCGTAGACCGACGGGAACGCGGCGGTACCCCAGACGCCGGTGTTGACCCGACGCTCGGCCGTGCGCAGGAACGGGAGAGCGCTGTAGATGCGGCCGTGCCAGACCATGTGGCCAGCCAGAAATTTCTCCGGGTGGTGCGCGTCGAGCCAGGTCTCACCTTCACCGTAGCCGACCTGCTGGCGCCAGTAGGCCTGGATGCTGTCTCGGTGATGGTGCCAGACGAGCGCGCCCGGGGCGAAGCCGATGCGGAGCCCCCTCGCCTGCAGTCGCCAGCAGATGTCGACATCGTCGCCGGCTCGCAGATACACCGGGTTGAATCCGTCGATGCCCAGCAGGGCGTCACGTCGAAACGCCATGTTGCACCCGGGTATGTGTTCAGCCGTCCGGTCGTCGAGCATGACGTGGGTCGGTCCGCCGGGCGCCCGCGCCACACACTGTGCCATCCATGGGTCGTCGGCCGGCACCACGTTGGGGCCGCCGGCACCGACGGCGTCGGATCGCACCAGCGGCTGCACCAGATATGTCAACCAGTCCGGGTCCACCCGGCAATCGGCGTCGGTGTAGGCCACGATCTCACCCGTCGCCACGGCGAGACCGGCGTTGCGCGCGGCGCTGAGGCCGCCGTTGAGCAGGTCGATCACCTGGACACCGGGGTGGCGCCGGGCGATGGCGGCGGTGGCGTCCCGCGAACCGTCGTTGATCACGATGAGCTGCGTGCGCGGGTAGGTCAGTGCCTCCAGCGAGGTGAGACAGTCGTCGATGGTGTCGGCCGCGTTGTAGGCGCAGACCACCACCGACACTTCCGGCCACTCTGCCGCCGCCGAGGGCGGGAACGGCACCTCCCCAAATACGCGGGTGACGGCCGCCAGCGCCGGCTTTGGCTGGCGCTGGGCGTCGACCAGGCCAAACGCCCAGTCGTCTACTTGGTGGCCGCCGCGCCACCAGTCGTCGGTCCAGGCGTAGGCAATGGCCCCGCAGGCGCCCTCTTCGAACGCGCATCGCAGATGCGTCGCGGTGATCCGCGCCTGGCCGTCCCTCCCCTCCCGCAGGCTGTCCGCTCCCGCTTCGGCGAGCAGGAGCGGCCGGTGACCGGCGATGTGCTGCAGTCGGGCCAGATAGCCGCGGAGCACCTGCTCCTCATGCAGATAGACGTTGAAGGCACACAGATCGAAGCACTCGAGGTTGAGGAACTCGGTGGGCGGGTAGTTGACGTAGGTGAAGAGGCTGTCTGGTGCGGCCGCCTTGACGTCGCCGTAGAGGGTCCCCAAGAAGGCCTCGACCCGATGGTGCCCGTGCCAGCGGACGATTCCACCCGGAATCTCGTTCCCGACCGCGATGACCAAGACCGCCGGATGCGCGGCCAGTCGCTTGACCTCGCGCGTGGCGTCAGTCCTGATCCGTCTGGCGGTGCGGGTCTCGTCGAGAAACGGGATGTGCTGCGGCCACGACAGCCCGGGCATGACGCGCAGGCCATGTCGCGCCGCGGCGTCGAGCAGGGTCTCGGGAGGTGGGGTGTAGGTGCGGACCGTGTTGATGTCGGACGCGGCCATCTGAGCGAAATCGGACTCGATCCGGTCGAGGGGGGGGAATTGCACGCCGCTAGGGTCCGGAGCGAACGTGCCATACGACACGCCGCGGACGAGGAAGCGTCCGTCCTCGACCGCCAGGAACTTACCGTCGATCGTACTGCGTGTCATCGCGGGTTCGCGCGGCCGGGAGGCTAAACCGCACTACTAGCATCTTACCAGGGTGAACGGCTCACGGGTCTGGGTCTGGCGGCGACAGGATGGCCTTCAGGTCGGAGCGGAGGCCGGCACCCGGGTGCCGGTATCATAGTGCTCCCGCTCCGCGATCGCGGGAGGACCGGCATCGATGACGACCAAGTGTAAGAGTGCCACCGCCCGCATGATCCGATCGACTCGCGTTCTGCTCCTGCTCGCGTGCGGACTGGGCGCGATGGCGTCATCTTCGGCGGCGCAGCCGTCGGACGACGCGCCCTGGTTCGGGGTGACGATGCCGCCGGTGTTCGAACCACACGTGCCTCCGGTCATCGTCGGCGACCGGGGCGTGGCCCCGGCGGTCGTGCCACCCGGGGAAGAGGCGTTCACGGCTCTGACCGGCGACGCGCTTCGGGCCGACCTCGGAGCGATCGTCCAGTTTTCGCGCACGAGCCGCGAGCAACGGGAGCTCGGGTCGGGGCAGCTCTGGGGCCGGATCACCGGGTTCCCGTCTGGTCACGACACCGTGAGTTGGGCCGCCCGGCAGTTTGAGGATGCCGGCATCGACGACGTCCGACGCCAGCCGTTCTACCAGACGGACGGATCCGAGTTCTGGTTGCCGCTCTCTTGGGAGATGCGGCTGGTGGGGGATCCGGTCTTCGGGGCGGGCACGCAAGATCTTGTCCTGACGACCGCAATGCCGCTGGCGCCCTCCGAGGTGCCTCCCGAGGGATTGGTGGCGCCACTCGTCCACGTCGGTTTCGGCACCGCGGCGGAGTTGGCTCAGATCGACGTGCGCGGCAAAGTGGCCGTGTTGCACGTGACCCCGCAGGGGCACCTTGTGTTCGAGCGCGGCGCCGCGGTGCCGCGTGCGCGGGCGCTCTTCGAACGGGGGGCGGTCGGCGTCATCAACGTGATCGATCTGCCCGGGAACGAGCGGGCGCGCGACTTCAGCAACTGCGGTGGACCCTGCTTCAACCTGGGTGGCCGCGACGGCCGGTTCCTGGAGACGGTGATGGACCGGGCGGCCGAAGCCGGCGCCCTCGACCGGATGCGGATCCGGATGTCGCTCGAGACCACCCGTCGGTCCGGCCTCTCGGCCCACAACGCCATCGCGGTCATTCCGGGGTCCGAGCGGCCGGACGAAACGATCATCGTCAACGCCCACGCCGACGCCTGGTTCGACGGCGCCGGCGACAACGGCGACGGGCTCGCGGTGCTGGTGGGGCTGGCCCGGCACTTCGCGACGGAGGCGGACCCGCCGCGGCGTACGCTCGTCTTCGTGGCCAGCGCCGGTCACCACTCACCTGGCATGAACGGGCCCCGCAACTTCGTCGCCATGAACCCGACGTTTGCCGAGTCCGCGGTGCTCGCGCTCAACATCGAGCATGTCGCCCAGCGGAATCTTTCACCGGCGCGCAGCGTGGCCGACGACGGGTATCGCGAGTTCGTGGCGGACGCCGGAGAGGCGCCGATCGTGGCCGGGGTGTCGAACGAGGCGCCGTTCCTGGAGAATCTGTTTCGCCGCGGCGTCGAACGATACGGCACAAATTTTGTGTCCGGTCCGTCGACGATGGCGAGCGGCGAGGGGGGCGGCTATCGCAGCCTCGAGGTGGCCATTGTCACCACCATGCAGGCACCGCCGCTGTACCACACCAGCGGCGAGGTGCCAGAGGTGATCTCGGTGCCGGGGTTGGAACGGATGGCGCGCTTCCTCGCGTTCTTCCTCAAACAGGTGGATGTGGCGCCGCGGGAACAGCTCAACCCGTGAGCCTCGCGCAGGCGGCGGGTCCTTCGCTCCTTCTCATTACCCGCCCGAACCGGTAAGATTCCCGCTCCGGTCCACGTGCGCCGCGCCCTGTCGAGTCTACGATTCCCTGCCTGATGACGTATCGCGGCGTGTCTCCTCGGTGCAGGCCCTGGCTCGGACACGCATGTCGATACGGACTCGTCGTGGCGTGGCTACTCGTTTTTCCCGCCTTCGCCGACGCCCAGCCCAACGACCGACTGGAAGCACGCGCCGAGCGGGTGGCGGAAGGGGCCATCCGGATCGACGGCACGCTGGACGAACCGATCTGGCGCACCGCGCCGGCGGTGACCGACTTCATCCAGGCCGAGCCCGACGAGGGCGAGCCGCCGACCGATCGGATGGAGGTGCGGTTCGCCTACGACGATGGCGCGTTGTATGTGGGCGCCAGAATGTTCAGTACGGCTCCGGTGCAGGCGCCGCTGAGCCGGCGCGACGACGGCGGTCTGGCCGAGTCGATTCAGATCGAGCTGGACACCTACCTCGACCGCCGCACCGCCTACATGTTCGGGGTGACCGCGGCCGGGGTGCGGCTCGACCACTATCACTCGCGCGACGACGAGGGGAATAGAGACACCGAGTACGACCCGGTCTGGCAGGCGCGGACCGCGAGGACCGACGACGGGTGGACGGCGGAGCTCTGGTTGCCGTTCTCGCAGCTGCGGTTCAACGCCCGAGCCGAGCAAGTGTTCGGGCTGAACATCAAGCGCGACATTCCCGCGCTCAACGAGGAGAACTACTGGGCGCTGGTGCGACGCACCGAGAGCGGATGGGCGTCACGCTTTGGCGATCTGCGTGGCATCGTGGACGTCGAACCGCGATTGCGGCTCGAACTGCTGCCCTATGTCTCCGGGTCGGCGCGGTTTACCGGCGACCGCGATCTGAACGACCCGTTCGATGACGGTAAGAACCTCGGTGGTCGGGGTGGCGCCGACGTGAAATACGGCGTGGGGTCCAATCTCACGCTGGATGTGGCGTTCAATCCCGACTTTGGCCAGATCGAGGCGGATCCGGCCGAAGTGAATCTGACCGTCTTCGAGACGATCTTCTCCGAGCGGCGCCCGTTCTTCCTGGAAGGCAACGACGTTCTCACGGCTGGGACCGGGAACTACTACTACTCGCGCCGGATCGGCGCGCGGCCGACCGGCTCGGCGGTGGGCGACTATGTGGACCGGCCAGACACGGCCACCATCCTTGCCGCGGCCAAACTGACCGGGCGACTCTCATCCGGCACGTCGCTGGGACTGCTCGCGGCGGTGACCGACGCGGAGTCGGCCCGGACGTCGACCGACGGCGTGCTGGGCCGAACCCAGGTGGCGCCGCGGTCCGGCTGGGGCGTGGCGCGGGTCATCCAGGAGGTCGGCGACCAGGGTTCGACCGTCGGGGGCCACCTGACGATGGTGCACCGCGGCATGTCGCCGGACGACCCGCTCGCGTCGGGGTTCAGCCGCAACGCGGTGACGGCCGGGGCCGACACGAGAATCCGTTTCGCCGACCAGGGCTACGAGGCGTCCTTCAACGTTGGGATCACGCACATCGACGGGGAGCCAGACGCGATTGCCGGGTTTCAACAACGTAACTCGCATCTGTTTCAGCGGGTCGACCTGCCGGTGCCCCTGCTGGATGTGTCCCGGCGGGCTCTGGACGGCGGACAGGTCACCGGGCGGATCAACAAGTTGTCGGGACGGCACTGGATCTGGAACGCCAGCGCCATGATCGAGTCTCCGGAATTCGAGCCGAGTGATTTTGGCCGGTTGAACTTCGCCGGCGACTACACCTGGCGGGCGCAACTGAACTACCGGGAGACGGTGCCGGGGCGCTTCCTGCGTGCCTACTCGATTGGTCCCAATATCACGCACTATTCCTACTACGACCGGACGTTGGGGAACCGGTACAACGTGGGCGTCAACGCCAGCGCCACCTTTCTGAACTTCTGGTCGACTCGGGTGAGCCTGACCCGCTATCTGCGCGGGTTCGATGCCCAGCTCACGCGTGGGGGGCCGGTGATGGGGGTGCCCCTTGGGTGGGGGGCCAGCTGGTCGCTCCGTAATCGGGCCGGCTCGCAGACCCAGTGGAGCGGGCAGGCCAACTACCAGTCCAACGAACTGGGCGACTACACGTGGCGCCTCGGCGCGGCGTTGTCGGCGCGCCCGACGCCATCACTCGAACTGTCGGTCCGGCCCGACTACCGCAATGAGCGCGGCACCCGGGGCACCTTCAGCGGGCCGATCAACCGGCAGTATCTGACGACGCTCTCGGGCGGCCGGGCCGAGACGTTCGGGAACCGTTACGTGTTCGGGTTTCCCGACCGCACGACTCTCTCGACCCAGTTTCGCGCCAGCTACACCTTCAAGCCGGACCTGACGCTGGACGTGTACGCCGAGCCGTTCGCCGCGAGCGGCCGGTATCTGGCGTTCGGAGAGACGCTGGTGCCTGGCGCGCGAGACTTGCGGGTCTATGGATTGGACGGCACCAGCATCGTGCGCCTGGACGATGGCAGCTATCAGGTGACCGATGGTGCGGACACGTTCGGGCTGTCAAATCGAGACTTCAACATCCGATCGTTCCGGAGCAATGTCGTGCTGCGCTGGGAGTGGCGACCAGGAAGCACCCTCTTCGTGGTGTGGCAGCAGAACCGGGAGAGTCGGGAGGCGCAGGGCGCCCACGTGGGATTTGGCGACCTGTTCGAATCGTTGACGGCGAGCGGCGACAATATCTTCGCCATCAAGACCACGGTCTGGACGTCCAGATAAGGCCCTCCCCAAATGGGTGTGCCGTTTTACTGCACCCCGCCCTTCAAGCCGTAACGACCATCGCGGAACCGGTCAAAGAATTGCCCGATCAGCGGATGCTCGATCGGTCCCCGGTCGTCGGCTGCGAGATGTCGCTCTGCGACGTACGTCGTGCGATCGCCGCGATGGACCAACACGTGGTACCACGGCTGGTCTCGGGGTGGCCGTGACTTGGCCACCTCCTCGTACCACTCGTCGGTGCCACGAAACGTGGCATCGGCGTCGAACACCACCCCGCGGTAATCGAACTTCTTGTGCTGAACCAGTTGACCGACAAAGAAACGCGCCGTCGTGGTTTCGGTGGGTGGCGCCGTATCGGCCGGTACGCTGGGGTTCTCGTCTGACATGGTGTGTCCTGGTGAACTGTGCCGCTGGCGTCTGATTCAGGTCGCCTGGGCGTCGAGCCGTTCGGCCGTGATGTCGGAATGCGACGCATGCCACACGCACGTGCCCTGCTTGATCACGAACGCCTGCGGCGATTGATGGGTGATGCCAAGCTCGTCGGCGACCGCGTTTGACAACGCGCGTCGCTCCACCACCTTGAGGATGTAGATGCTCCAGTCGGGGTGCGTATCGGCAAATTGATGGACCTCGTCGATGACGTAGGACGAGACGGGGCACCGCGTGCTGTGCTTGTAGAGGATGGCTCGGTCGCTGGCCAAGGCTCGGTCCAGTGTAGGGCGGTCGTCGATGTCGTGTAGAGCGTTCATGGACGAGACCTTATGGTTCGCGTGACGGACATTGGTATTGCGCGTCCAGACAAAGAGACAGCCGGCGATGCCGAGCGCGTAGGCCAGCCAGCCGATCGGGTCAGTGAGCATCTTGACCCCGAAGAAGGCCGCCCCGAGGACGGACAACACGGTGAGCGCCGTCGGCATCTGCCCTTTCAGGTTACCCCGAACTCCGTCATGGACGCCGAAAGCCTGCCGTTGGAGTACCATCAGCGCGTTCCAGAATCGGGGGGGGTATGTCTACGAACAGGGATCGTGATCTCGGGATGCACCGGCCTATCACCCGACGCGACTTCGTCAATGGCGTGGGGGTCGCTGTGGGGGGAGCGCTCATCGCACCTGGGTGGCTCTCGGCACGCGAGGGGGCGGCCGCTGCGTCCCAGGCGCAGGACTACTATCCACCGGCCCTGACTGGCATGCGCGGCAGTCACCCCGGGTCCTTCGAGGTCGCCCATGCGCTCCGCGATGGCACCACTTTTTCCGATGTCGCCGACACCGGTGAGCACTATGACATGGTGGTGGTCGGTGGGGGGCTGAGCGGGCTCTCGGCCGCCTACTTCTTCCTGACCTCGGCCGGCCGCGGCGCACGTGTGCTGGTCCTCGACAACCACGATGACTTCGGTGGCCACGCCAAGCGCAACGAGATGACCTACCGAGGTCGGACGCTGATGCTCAACGGCGGCACGTCCTACCTCGAGTCTGTGAATCACTACAGCGCCGTGTCCCAGACGCTGCTCGCCGCGGTCGGTATCGACACCCAGAGCGCGAACGCCACCAGTGCCGCGGGTCGGCGGCTCTACCGATCGCTGGGCCTCGGGAGTGCCACGTTCTTCGCCAAGGAGGTGTTCGGCGAAGATCGGCTGGTGATGGGGCGCGGAGGACGGTCCGGAGGATGGGCCGAGTGGCTCGCACAGACCCCGATGTCTCCGGAGGCGCAGCGCGACATCGCGCGGCTCTACGACGACGACGCGAACCCGGACTATCTGCCCGGCCTGTCGGACGCGGACAAGAAGGACCGTCTGGCCCGAATCAGCTATCGGGACTTCCTCCTCGACCTCGCCAAGGTCCACCCTGATGTCATCGCGTTCTTCGACGACCGACCGAAGGGCAGCTTCTGCGTGGGCATCGACGGTCATCCGGCGCTCTATGGGTGGGCCCAGGGCTATCCCGGCTTCCAGGGAATGGACCTCGGGCCCTTCTCCCCGGTGGGTCCTCTGGCCCACATCGGGGGCGGACAACACGGTCGCGAGAACGAGTGGGATGAAGGTCCGGACATCTACTTTCCCGACGGGAACGCGACGTTGGCCCGGCTCCTCGTCCGCGCCCTGATTCCCGACGCACTCCCCGGCACGTCGCTGGACGACTCGATGACCTCGCCTCTGGCCTACGACCGGATCGACCGCTCGGGCTCCGACGCCCGGATTCGCCTCAACAGCATGGTGGTCTCCGCCCGGCACCTGGGCGATCCCGACGCCGCGCGTGGGGTCGAGATCACCTATGTGCGCGACGGCAAGGCTGAGAAGGTACGGGCGGATCACTGTGTGATGGCGTGCTACAACGGCGTCATTCCGCACCTGTGCCCGGAGCTGTCCAACGAGCAGCAGGCGGCGCTGATGTATGGCGTCAAGATGCCGCTGGTCTACACCAACGTCCTCATCCGAAACTGGACCGCCTTCACGAACCTGGGCATTTCACGGGTGAGCGCTCCGGGGATGTATCACACCGGGGTCAATCTGGGCCGGTCGGTGCAGTTCGGTGACTACCAGCCCTCGACATCGCCTGACGAGCCCATGATTCTGCACATGACCAGGACGCCGTGCGCGCCTGGACACCCGAAGAAGGAACAGCATCGCCTCGGGCGGGCGGATCTGTTGGCCACGACCTTTGAGACCTTCGAGCGCAACATCCGCGACCAACTCGGTCGCAGCCTGGCGGGTGGGGGGTTCGACGCGGCTCGGGACATCGAAGCGATCACGGTGAATCGCTGGCCGCATGGCTATGCCTACAGTTACAACACCCTGGACGATCCGATCGAGTGGGCGCTGTTCGCCCCCGACGATCGCCCGTGCGTGATCGGGAGGCGGCGCTTCGGTCGGATTTCCATCGCCAACTCCGATGCGGCTGCCTCGACCCACACCGACTCGGCCATCGACGAGGCGCATCGCGCGGTGCGCGAGCAGCTCCTCGTTCGCAGCCGCGCCCGACACCCAACCTCCAGCCTCAGCCCGTCGAGATAGGAGGACGAGCGCGGTGCGGAGCGAGGCGCGAGTCGTCATCATCGGAGGGGGGGTGGCAGGCTGCAGCCTGCTCTATCACCTGACAAAGCTGGGGTGGAACGACGTCGTCCTGGTGGAGAAGAACGAGCTCACCAGCGGCTCGACCTGGCATGCGGCGGGCCTCTGCACACAGTTCATCGCGAGCTACAACCTGATGAAGCTGCTGCAGTACAGCCTCGATCTGTACGCGTCGCTCGAGGCCGAGACCGGGCAAGAGATCGACTTCCATCGCTGCGGAAGTATCCGGCTTGCGCACTCACAGGATGGGCTCGACGAGTTTCGTTATCGGAAGGGCATCGCCGACATGCTGGGTGTGCCCTTCGAGATCGTGTCTCCCCAGCAGGCCCAACAGCTATTCCCGCTCATCGATCTGGACGGCATCGTCGGCGCCGCCCACCTCCCGACAGACGGGCACGTCGATCCGAATGGCCTGACCCAGGCGCTCGCCAAAGGCGCTCGCTCCATGGGGGCGGAGATCCACCGGCACACGGCCGTGACCGCGATCGAGCGGTCCGGCAGCAGCTGGCTCGTCACGACCGCAAAGGGCGAGATCCGGGCTGAGATCGTCGTCAATGCCGCCGGCCAATGGGCGAAGCAGGTCGGCCGCATGGTCGGGGTCGATCTTCCGATCGTGCCCCTCGAGCACCACTATCTCGTCACCGAGAAGCTCGAAGCGCTCAGCTCGCTGGAGGTCGAGCTGCCGGTGCTTCGTGACGCGGATGCCTCCTTCTATATTCGAGAGGAAGTAGGCGCTCTGCTCGTCGGCGCCTTCGAGCGCCACACGAAGCCATGGGCGCTCGAGGGCATTCCCGACGACTTCCACAGCCGCCTGCTCTCACCCGATCTCGGCCGGATCGAGGAGGTGCTCGAGGCCGCCGCCAGGCGGGTACCGGTCTTCGAGAACGCGGGGATCAAGAGCATCATCAACGGACCCGACGGCTATACCCCGGATGGCCGCTGCTTGATGGGGCCGATACCCGGTCTCCCGAATTTCCATGTCCTGGCCGGCTTCAGCATCTTCGGCATCGTCTTCGGTGGCGGCGCGGGCAAATACGCCGCGGAGTGGATCGTGGAGGGACAGACGAGTGACAACATGTGGGAGCTGGATGCACGCCGCTTCGACGGCTACGCCAGCTCGACGAAGTACGTGGCGGCACGCGCGTGCGAGGTGTACGGACGCGAGTACGCCATTCACTATCCTGAAGAGGAGCTTCCGGCCGGGCGGCCGCTGAAGACGGGCCCGCTCTATGATCGACTGCGTGCCAAGGGCGCCGTCTTTGGTGTCCGATTCGCCTGGGAGCGCCCGCTCTGGTTTTCTCCCGCCGGCCCGGCACGAGACGAATACTCCTTCCATCGAGGCAACTGGCATACGTCCGTTGGAGAGGAGTGCGCTGCCGTTCGCTCGTCCGTCGGGGTGCTCGACCAGACGAGCTTTGCCAAGTATGAAGTCTCGGGGCCGGGCGCAGAGCAATTCCTCGACCGCCTGTGCGCCAACACACTGCCTGGCGCGGTCGGACGGATGTCGCTGACACAGATGTGCACTCCACGGGGCGGCATCGAGTGCGACGTCACCGTGACCAGACTCGCGGAAGATTGCTTCTACGTGGTGTCCGCGGCCGCGACCGAGTGCCACGACTTCGAGTGGATTGCGTGCCATCTACCGGATGGCGACAGCGTCAAACTGGCGAACGTCACGAACCGGGATGCGGTGCTCTCGCTCGCGGGTCCGCGCGCGCGCGATTTGTTGCAGACGATTACCGACACCGATTGCTCGCGAACGGCCTTCCCCTTCTTCCGCTGTCAGGAGCTGTACGCGGGGATGGTTCCCGTACGGGCGCTTCGGGTCTCGTATGTCGGTGAGCTCGGCTACGAGCTGCACCATGCCACGGAGTATCAGCGGTATCTCTACGATCTCTTGATGGATGCCGGCCGCCAGTATGGGATCGTCGACTTCGGCTACCGCGCGCTCGATTCCATGCGGCTCGAGAAGGCCTACCGTCTCTGGGGTGCCGACATGTCAGCGGACTACACCCCCCTCGAGGCCGGAATGGGCCGCTTTGTCGATTTCGAGAAGGGCGACTTCATCGGCCGCGACGCGCTCCTCCGGCAGCGAGCGGGCGGACTTGAGCGTGCCCTCGCCTGCCTCGTCGTCGATGCCACGGATGCCGATCCCTACGGCTACGAGCCTATTCTGGACGGCGGAACGCGTGTCGGCTACGTCGCCTCGGGCGGGTATGGACACACAGTCGAGCAGACGATTGCGCTGGCCTACCTGCCGTCCGCGTATCTCGAGGCAGGCACCGAACTCGCAGTGGAGATCCTCGGCGAGCGCCGAGCGGCGCGGGTCGTCGAACAGCCGCTGTACGACCCCAAGAACGAGCGCCTGCTCAGCTGAAGGGGTCAACGAACGCAACATATGTTTGGTCTACCCCTGAGCACGTCTTTGCTGGTCCTGGGGTTTCCCCTGTTCTGGATCCTGTACACCATCGGGTTCTTGCTCCTGACGCGAAATTGGGACAACGAGGGAGATGAACGGTGAACACGACCGTCCTCGCCTTTCTTGTTCTGTACTACGTCGTCGTGCTCGGTATCGGTCTGTGGGCGATGCGGCGTGGGGCGACCGACGACCTGGAGGGTTATTTCCTCGGAGGACGGGAGGTTGGGCCGCTCGTCACGGCGCTGACGCTGCAGAGCACGTCGATGAGCGGCTACATGTTCCTGGGTGCCGGTTCGCTCGCCTATACGACCGGCTACTGGTCCTTGTGGTTCGCCGCCGGGGACATCGGTGGCGGCGTCCTCAACCTGTCGATTATCGGCCGTCGTATGCGCAAGCTGTCCCAGATAATGGGTTCACTGACGTCGATCGAGTATCTGGAAGCGCGCTATCCGTCACCCGTCACACGCCTGATCGCGGCGAGTCTGACCGTGTTCCTGCTCGCGTTCTACGTGCTCGCTCAGTTCATCGCCGGTGGAAAGGGCATGGCGCTCGTCACGGGCCTCGAGTACGAATGGGCGCTTCTCATCGCTCTGGCCATCATCACGATCTACACGTTACTCGGCGGCTATCTTGCTGTCGCCTACACGGATCTCTTCCAGAGCCTCATCATGCTCGTGGGGGTCCTCTGGGTGCTCGGTGCCGCCCTGGTGCACGTCGGAGGGTTCACGGCAGCCAATCAGACCCTGGCCGAGATCGACCCGACGATTCTCTCGATTTGGGGCACGGGTCTCGGGTTCGAGGGGCAATGGGGCGTGGTGGCGGGAGCGGTGCTCGTGTTCTCGGCTGGCTACATGGGCTGGCCCCACGTGGTCACGCGCCATATGGCAATGAAGCGGCCCGCGACAGCGCGGCTCGCCGGGGCGTACGCCACGGCCTGGAATCTCTTGTTCGTCTCCGCCCCCTATCTTGTCGGCATTCTGGCCATCCTGATCCTTCCGAACCTCGACGATCCCGAGCTTGCGATCTTTGAGGTGGCGCAGACGCTGCTGCCGTCCGCGGTGACCGGTATCGTCATGGCGGCGATCATGGCCGCCATCATGTCCACCGCGGATTCATTGCTCTTGCAGACAGGCTCGATCGCCTCACGCGATCTCTATGAACGCTTCATCAACCCGAGAGCGTCGGAGCAGCAGATGCTGTGGGTCTCGCGTGCGCTCGTCCTGGCGATCGGGGTCATCGGGTATCTCGTGGCCCTCATTGAGCCGCCCGCGGTGGCGTTCGTCGTCATCTTTGCGACCTCGGTGCTGGGCAGCGCGTTTGCGCCGGCGTTCGTCTGTGCCGTCTGGTGGAAAAAGGCGAACACCCCCGGTGCCATCGCGTCGATGGTGACGGGAGCGGTGACGTCAGTGCTATGGGAGCTCGCGGGCCTGGCCGCGACCACGACGCTCGCGCCGGTGACGGTGGGTCTCACAGCCTCGACGGTGGCCATCGTGGTCGTCAGTCTGGCGACCCGGCGAAGCTCACCCGTGCCGACGTATGTCCTCGCGGCGATGGAGGAGACGGCACGCGTCGGACCTATCCCCGAGAGATTGATCGCGATGTCCGACTTCGCGTTGGAACCCGAGGCGACGGAGATCGAGTCGCTGCTCCGAGGAGAAGAGGAGCAGTGACGCACGACAGAATGGCTATCGCCGGAGGCCTTACGCTGGCGGAAGCGGAGAGTGTGGTCGCGTCGACATCGGAGGGGTGGACCTTCCGCGCCCACAGAAAGATTTACTATCCGTACTTCTGGTTTCATCTCCGCTACACCACCCGAACGCTGCTGGGGAACAGTAGCGTGCGGCTGTCATGTCTCGTCGATACCCGCACCGGGCTGACATCGACCACCGACCCATTCGAGCTCGAGCGCGTCGATGTCAACGCCGGAGCGGTGCTGGGGTCACGCCTCGCAGAGGACGACGCGCTCCGCATCGCCCACCGATACGGTGCCCACGCGGTGCTTCACAAGCGAAAGGCGCTCGTCGTGCCGGACGTGACCGTCCTGGAACGGGGTTTGGTCCACAAGCCGTTCTGGATCGTCGATGGGAGGAAGCGGCGTCAGTCGAGCTTCCGGGTCCTCGTGGACGGCGTGACCGGGGCGTTCCATGTTCTGCGTCACTGAGATGCCGCGCCGGCGGTATGACACCGAATCAAGGGGGGAGCGTGGCCGGATCGCGGCTCACTCCGGTTTGTGGGCCTTCCTTGTCCTCCTTCTCAGCCGTTGGCTTCCGTTGACGACCGCCTCCGAATTATTTGCACGCGTTTGCACACGCGCCGCGTGTAGGAGCACCTGCAGTACATCTCGCTCAGGGACACCGCGCTCGCCTGTCTGGACTGTGCCGCCACAGGTCGAGTACCGCAGTGAGCCGCGATAGGCGCTCGTCGACCGGTCCGACCGGTCCGACCGGCCCCCGTCGGATCGCGGCAGTCCATCCCGTGACACGGGTTCGAGTTCCCAAACGGGAAACAACATCTTGTACCACTTTCCGGCAGTGGCACGGCGCGCTGATCGACGTCGAGCATGGAGGGGCGCTCGGTCGAGGGCGCCATCCGAATCGCTGACTCCGTGGAGGGAACTCGTCGCCGGTGACGCTGGACATGGGGTTCAAGTCCCCCTTCCGCACCATTCTTAAGAAAGGCCAGCATTTGCTGATTTTTTTTGCGTCTCGGGCAGCGAAAAGCTAACGGCTAGCTAACGAACTCTCGCTCGGATCCTTTGGATTCAACGCCCGATCGATCTGGCGGAGCGCGCAGTCCAGCCCACTGCTGGCAGGTCCTCCCTGCGGCACCGGGTCGAGTGCCGCCGCCCTCGGCACACAATGGCACCGCGTCTAACCCCTTGCCCTGGTTTCGCGTACATCAAATGGCTGATAACTTTTGATGGACGGAGGACGAGATGGGCATGAAGGAGTCGGTTCCGAATCGGCAGTACACCGATGAGTTCAAGGTAGAACTGGACGCCCGCGTCGGAACAGTAGTCAGTTCGACGAACTCCAGCGCCTCGTGCCCGTCCAATAGCTCGGCAGCTGGACAACCTCTGCCGCGACGGCCGTCTACGTCCAATGCCATTCCACCTCGTCCAACCGTCGGGTCCAGACACGTACCGCCAGGCGACAGTGGTCAGCACCCACGCGACGCTGGACGCGGCGTATGCCGAGCCGGATCGGATCGCCGAGAAACTTCGGCGAGACGGCGCACCCGAGAGGTATCTGAAAATCTACGTCGTGAATGAAGATCGTCAACGCATAGCGCGCCCCGGATCCCACTAGCAGGACCTCGGTCGTAGGGAAGACGGACGCTGCGGGTCGACGACCTGCTGATGCGCGCGCCTTCCGCTTGGCCCAGGAGCGTCACCGTCGGCGTTGTGCCCAATACGCCTTCAGCTTCTCGGACATGCGTTTCCGAGCCGCGGCGCTCAGCGGCTTCCGTCCAGTCTTCGTCTTGTGGGCCTGGGCGTCGCCTTGGGCTTCGGATTACGGGTGGTCTTCTTTCGCTTCGCCCACGACGCCTTCATCCGCACGGATACGGCCTTCCTGGCCGCGGCACTCATCGGCTTGCGTCCGGTCTTGGTCGCGGTCTGGGACTGACTGGAGGCCTTGGGAGTGGGCTGGCTCGCCTGCTTTCGCTTTGCCCACGACGCCTTCATGCGCACGGACACCGCCTTCCGGGCGGCCGCGCTCATCGGCGTCCGTCCGGTTTTGGTCGTGGACGGAGTCTTCGGCATGTTCGTGGGTGTGCCGGTCGTCTTCCTGCCGAGCGCGTTGGCGGCTTTCTGTAGGGCGTCAACCTCGCGCTGGAGTTGCGCCATCTGGGTGTGTCTGGCCGCGATGGCGGCAGTGATCTGGCTATCGATCGTCGAGGATGCCATGCGAATTGCGCTCCTTCACGTAGTTTCTCTCGGGTCGTGGTGGTCCCTGCGCTGACGGGAGAGCGCCGCAACGGGGGTTCGCCCTGGATGATACGTGTCTATCCCGCTTTAAACAACGTGTACCGCTCCTCCAAGAACTGGCGATTCGGTCTGGGATGCTGACGCTGGCACGGCGGGAGTCGAATTCTAGATAAACGATCCCCCTAACGCATTGATGGCGTGCGCCTTCTGGCTCTAAGTGCTGACATCACGCGGCTTCCGCCATCACAACGAGTCCCCTCGCGTCCCCTCGAATCGACCTCGGTCTTGGAGAAATACTGGAGAAGGCTGGCGCCGATCTGGCGAAGCACTGGCGAGCGCACTGTGCACGTGGATTCGATTCCCGATAGGGAAGGGAGGCGTGTGGTTGAGACGGAGTGCGCTACCGCCGAGCGTGCGCATCGATCCGCTTCTGGACCACCCTTCCCGGGACACGGGGCTCGTCCCGCTCATCGCCCATGCTTCACGACCGTTGGGGTGTCGCCCCCGGCAGCATGACGCTGTGCACCTCGCTCAGCGGACGGAGTGCCGTCCGCGTCTCGTGCGCGAGTGGCTCGACGGTCAGGCCTCCGGGGGGCTCGTCGCCTACGACGACAAGGCGGACTCCTACATGCTGAGCAACGAGGGCGCCGCCGTCCTCGCCGACGAGACGCAGCCGACCTTCGTGGCGCGCTCGATGAACGCGATCGGGTCGTTCTTTATGGACATCGAAAAGGTCACGGCCGCCTTTCGTGGTGACGGGGGTGTCCACAGCTCATCCGGCGGAGGTCCGCGAGACTGCGAGCAGGCGGCACATGCGGCTGACACTGAATTGGTCGCCATGGGCGTTGATCCAGGTGTACCTCACCGCGACTCCTTCGCGAAATACGCCGTCAGGTATGATACCGAATCATGGTGGCAGGATGGTTCGCGACAGGGGCGGCATTGTGTGGGCTCGGGGTCCTACTGGGGGCGTTTGGCGCGCACGGCCTTCGCGACCGACTGACGGCCGACATGCTGGTCGTCTACGAGACCGGGATTCGTTATCACCTGAGCCACGCGCTCGGACTGCTGGCCGTGGCCTGGGCCGCGTCGCGATGGCCGAACGCCTGGACCGGTTCGGCCGGCTGGTTCTTTGTAGTCGGGATCCTGCTTTTTTCCGGTAGCCTCTACCTCCTTGCCCTGACCGGGATCCGCTGGCTCGGCGCCATCACCCCGATCGGCGGCCTTTGCTTCATTGCCGGCTGGGTTGCGCTTGCGGTCGGCGCGCTCCGCGCGGGGTCCTGATGTAGACGGGGCTACGCCCAGATACCCACACGGACGCTCCGCGGGGACCCCGAGTGGCCCACGCCGTTCACCCTTCCAGATGCTCGCGGAAGAATTCCAGGGTGCGCGGCCACGCCGCTTCCGAGGCCCGAAGATTTGCGCCCTCGCGGTCGTCTTGGGCCCGCAGGAACCCGTGTCCCGCTCCCGCGTAGACGTTGGATTCGAACGATTGGCTGTCGGTCATCGCCTCTTCGGCGCGCGGGATGGTCGCATTGACCCGCTCGTCGTCTCCGCCGTAGTGGCCCAACACCGGCGCCGTAATCTGGGCGAACGCGTCAGCCGAGTCCGGCGATGTTCCGTAGTAGACGACGGCCGCGTCAAGCGCCGGCTGAGAAGCGGCGTAGGCGAAACTGGACGTGCCGCCCCAGCAAAAACCGACCGAGCCGATCCGGCCGTTTCCGGCGGGGATGTCGAGCGCATAGAGTCGGACGGCGTCCAGGCGGCGGGCCCGTTCGTCCGGTTCCAACGTCCGGATGGTGGCGACGACCGTGTCCCGCTCGCCCAGCGACGCGGTCCCCCCACCGTCTGGCCCCATGCCTGAGAGCAGGTCTGGCGCGACCGCGATGAATCCTTCGGCCGCGAATTGGTCGGCCACGCTCCTGACCCAATCGGTCAGCCCGAAGATTTCGTGAATGACCAATATGATGGGCGCGGGGCCGGCCCGCTCCGGATAGACCACCCACGTGCTGACCGGGACGTCGCTGCCCGGTAGCGTGACGTCGACCCATTCGCCGTGGCGCGGTGAGCTGTTCAGGTGATCCGGCGCGGTGGCCTCGGTTGGTGGCAGCGCGGGCGCGATCGGCATCGGCTCTGGCACAGCCTCCGACGCCGCCGTGGGGGCCTCGGCCTCTTCTGGCGTCGCGCATCCGAGCCCGAACGTGCATGCCGTGACCGCCGCACTGATGACCAGTCCTCGTCGAATGTCCATGTCGTTGCCTTTCTGCCTCGGGGGTGTGTGCTGAAATTCTAACTCGCGCCGGTCGGTTGGGGGGTGTCACCGCCCCGCACGGCGCGGGATAAGATGGACGGCACGCTCCTTCTCGCACACGTGATGATGAATATGTTGCCAGACGGCTCCCCCGAGATCACCCCGGACGCTCCCCCACCCCGCCGCGTGGACCTCGAGCGACGAGAAGATCGCTTCGTCGTCTACATTCGTGACACGCGCGAACTCATCGAGGAGCTCGAGCAGCACACGAAGCAACTCGCGTTTCCAGACACGCCGGTGACCCGCACCGTCTATTTTGGCGATGTCGCGCGCGGGCTCCCACCCGGGCTCTCGGTCAAGGCCCGCGGCTACGAGCGTGAGCGGCTGCCCGGTCGATGGGACCTGACTCGTGAGACCGAATTCGAACTGCTGGAGATCAAGAGAACCGTCGACTCAGACCCGAGCCAGACCTCGCCGAAGCGGAAGAGCCCCCGCCGCCGCCGGACGAAACCGGACACGCGTGACACGATGGTGGAGATTCTTCGGCTGTCTGACGCGATTCTTGGCCGAGACACGCACAAGTCGAAGCAACGCCGGCCGCGGCTGTCGCTCGCGGACATCACCCGCATCATCGGAAACCCCAAAGCCGAACAGCGGACCATCGACCATCCCCTCTACGTCTATCTGCTCGAAACGGTCGGCGCGTTCGAAGATTTTCGCTGGCTGCCCGTCATCGGCACCGAATACGAGCGCACGCACTTCGTGGGTCGCACCGACGAATACCGCGATCTGTTCCGGGCGACCCTCGATACCCGCGTGACCCACTACGCGTTCGACGAGGGCGACGACGGTTTCGCCGGGGTGCCGGTCGGCACCGAGGGATTTTCACGTTTCGAGGTCAAGCTCGACAAGGCACGTGTCACAGGTACGCCCTTTGGCGACTGGTTGAAGCAGACGATCACCCGTTTC
>JAPYUM010000149.1 GCA_029940535.1 Vicinamibacterales bacterium | reverse complement strand
GGAGAAGGTCCGTTCCTGGTTGACCAGGGTCCAGACGACGTCGTCGCGGAAGCCGACCGGCACGGTCACGGTGAACACCCCCCGCTCCCGCTGCCGGCGCGTGGGCGGGCCGTCCTCGTCACGTGCCCCGGGCGGCGGGAAGGAAGTTGGTTGCCGGCCGTCGAACTCCGCCGGTGCGATGAAGTTGTCGGGACCCAGGGGAATCTCCACGAGCTCGGTCAGGTTGAGGTTGGAGTAACCGAACGACAGGGTGACGGTTCCATCCGTATTCCGGTACCAGCCGTCGAAGAACGGGGCCACCCGAAGTCCGTTCGGCGGCAGCGGTGTAAGTGGTCGTTGTAGCTGGGCCCCCAACGACGGGGAGCCGATGAGTATCGCGGCTACGAGGCCGCCCACGAGCAATCGTCCGAACACTGCTGTTCCCTTCATCAACGCGTCGTTGCCGAAAAAGCGAAAGAGCCTCTCGATATCGAGAGGCTCTTTCGCCACAGACCAATTCCGCACGTCTCCGTGCCGCTACTCCTAGTCGTTGTCCGTCTGCTTGCGACTTTCCCGCTCGGCCACCAGTTGCTCGTAGCCCTCGTCGTCGAGATGCGTCACGGCGATCCATGCATGCGACATCTCGTCCGCCGAACGGCTGCCGCGCCCCACCCACTGATTCGGATCGGGGTTCTGCTTGTTCCCGGCCGTGTTGTCGTAGTAGCCAGTAATCACCAGGACGGATCCCGCCGGCACGAGCGGTGCCGCGTCTTCTGCATAAATGTGACTGGTGTGCCAGTCGTTGGTCCAGTCAGATACCGAGCTCACCATCTCCAGGTCGCCCGTCTTCGGATCGAAGATCTCGAGGGTCTTGCCCACCAGACGGAAGTGACCGTGCGGCTGGAAGCTGTCGATCCGCACCGGGGTCTCGAAGGAATGGAACCCCTGGGTCATCGCCGTGCCGTGCGGTGGAAGCTCGAGTTCGGCGCCCTTCATCAGCAGGGAGTAATTCTTGAGGTCCTGTTTGTGCTTCACCTTCGCCTGATGGCCCTTCGGGTAGAGCCAGACGCCCATCTCGACCACATCATTCTCAACGGGCTCGCCGTTCGGATAGTAGTGGACGTCCCAACTGACCATGGAGTTAGCCGGGAGGAGACGACAGGCGTCCTCCGGAACAACCTCGCCGACCTTGCCGAGCGCGTACTCGGAGAGCCGCTCGACATCGACCCACTCCTGGCTCTCCTCGTCGAAGCCGAGCAACCGGCTGTTGGCGTGGTGCGCGACGCCGCGCCCCGATTCCGACGCCTTGACGTGAACCGCCTTCATGCACCGATCCTCGGTCAGGCCGCTCGGTACGATCGGCTTCCACCAGACGTCCGACCCTTCGGCCGGCAGGGAGTACGGCTTGGTCTTGATCACCAAGTCCGGCGGGCCGAACTCATCCTCGTAGGTCCAGACGTTGAGGTCCGGCCACTCGATCGGCGGCGGGAGATCGGCGGGGTCGCCAAGGGGCACGCCGTCGTCCACCCAGCGGGCTATCATCTCGATTTCCGACTCGCTCAGCCGGAGGTCGTCCTTCAGATCCTGAATACCGACGTGGCGGTCGTACCGATAGGGCGGCATCTCGCCCAGCACTACGCGATTCTTGATCGACCGGGCCCAGGGGCGCACTTCCTGGTAGGTCGTGAGCGACATCGGGCCGATCGAGCCGGGCCGGTGGCACTGCTGGCAGTTCTTCTGGAAAATCGGCGCGATGTCCTTGGCAAATGTCGGCGCTGTGTCAGCTTCCTTGGCGGCCGCGGCAGTAGGAGAAAATAACAGCAACATTACCGCTGCAAAAACGGTTGCACCGAGTGTGGCACTTCGCATGACAATACCCCCGAGATCCGACTAAGCCAAACAGCCTAGATGACCCGTGAGAAAGAAGGATTTACACCGCAAATTTATCCCCTAAGTTGCAGCTTGTCAATGAACATCCCCAGCTGCTTGGAGAGGACCGATTCCAGGGGCCGAACGGCTGGGAAGGGAGACAATAATCGCGAGCACCTGATACAGCCCGTCCGCGAGACCAGGCGCAGCAGGGGGTTCATATCCTACGGCACACCTTCTGCTCGCACTTGGCGATGCGGGGGGCGCCAGCGAGGGCATTCAGGAGCTGGCCGGTCACGCCGATCTCTCGACGACCCAGCGGTATATGCACCTCAGTCCTGCCGCGATCGAGAGCGCCATCCGACTGCTGGACGACCCGGGCGTGGGAGAGACAGGGGAGACGGGGCTCAGTCGGGGGCGCGCGGGCCCGCCGGGTCCCGGGAATCTCGCTTGGGAGCTTCTGGTGTCGCAGGATGCGTGCAACGACGGCTGGGTGGTCGATCACCGCAATCAACCGGAGTCGCCCGCCACAGCGGGGGACAAGCAAGGACATCGAGAGCCAGGCTAGCTCCCCCGCCGCGTAGCACGCGGCGTACCTCGGAGTTAGCCACGGATTTTCTCGACCGTCGCCTACCAGATAGGGATATCCAAACTCGGCTTTGGACATAGCACGCATTAGAGCGCCCCCGTGGCTCGGGTCCTCCCTGTGCCGGTTACATAGCGCCCACTATTGGACCCAGCGGAGCGCACAGGTCGATGTTCCGGGGATACAGAGCGCCACGGGTCGATTTGCTCCCGGCGATACAGGCGGATTTCAGAAGCAGGTTGGAGCCACAGACGGACGGCACGCGCACGGCTACCGGGCCGGCCCTCGGTCCGCGCGCATCGACCCAGGGTTCGATACCGCTGACCTGCACCTGCTTGCGGTCGACCCGCCTCGCGACGGCTTCTCCGTAGCGCGAACGGTCGCCCTGCTGACCAGCTTGCAGGAACGGATACCGGAGCTCGACGAGGCGCGCGCGATGACGGTGGCGGCCGTTCCGCCATTCGCCACCCCGGTTGTCACGCCACGTGTTCGCGTGGCGGTCGCGCGTGACGACAGCGAGACCTCCGTGCAGCACAGGGTGGTGCGGCGGCGCGTCGGGGCTGGCTACTTTTCCACGCTCGGCATCCCGACCGTGCGCGGACGAGACTTCGACGAGCGCGACCAGCGCGATACCGACATGGATGCCTCGGAGCGGATAGAGATACCAGTGGTCTTGAATTCGATCGCCATGCAGGAGTTCTTTGGCGACGGGAACCCGATCGATCGACGGATTCGGACCAGCGACGAGACGTTCGTCGTGGTCGGCCTCGCCGGTGTGACCGCCCACGCCGTGACGCGTCGCCGCAAGGAGATGGGTGTCCGGATTGCGCGCGCGGGCCCGTCAGGTGTTGCGGCTCGTCCTCAGCGAAAGCATTGTCCTCGTCGCGGTCGGGTGCGTTGCCTTCTGGCTACTGACCGGACGACCCGTGTTCCAGGGTTCAACGGTCATGGAGGCGGTAACGCAGCACGCCCGCGACGCGCCGCCGTCCCGTTGGACCGAGCTGCCCATACCGCCGGGCGTGGACGCCGTCAGTTTCCGGTGTCTCGCCAAGCGTCCAGAAGGCAGGCCCCAGAGCGCCGACGAATTGGCTCACATACTGGCCGATGCGTGTGACGTGCGCACGTGGACAGAAGCTCACGCCCGCGACTGGTGGGAGCTGAGGAGTGAAGAAGGACGGGGCTGAAACCTGGTTGCGACGGAGGGTTCCCCGCCAACAATGCTATCGGTCGAGGGACGGGTCAATGGATGGGCTGCGTCTCGACGAGGCTGGTCGCCGCTGTCGGCGTGAGCGCCTTCGAGAAGTAAAACCCCTGGCCGGACTCGCAACCAAGCTCACGCAGCCGCGCGAGCTGGTCCTCGGTCTCGATACCTTCGGCCTCGACGCGCATCTTCAGGCTCTTGGCGAGCGCGATAATCGTACCCACGATCTGCGGTTTCTCGGCGACCTCGTTGACGAACGACCGGTCGATCTTGAGCGCGTTGGTCGGCAGGCGTTGCAGGTAGCTCAACGACGAATACCCCGTACCGAAGTCGTCGATATACAGCTGGAGGTCGAGGTTGGAGAGGCTCGCCAGTTTGTCGACACCCGACTCAGCGCTCTCCATGATCATCGTCTCGGTGAGCTCGACGCGGAGGTCGGTCGCCTTGCAACCGGTTCTCCTCAGCACCTCCTGGACATGCGGTATCAGGTCCGACTGTCTGATCTGGCGGCTCGAAAAATTGACGCTCACGAACGGCGTCTCGCCCCACGCCTTCTGCCAGGCCACCAACTGACGGCACGCTTCCTCGAACACGAGCCAGCCAATCGGGACGATGAGACCACTGTCCTCCGCCATCGGGATGAAATCGTCGGGCATCAACAACCCCCGTTCGGGGTGTTCCCACCGCACCAGCGCTTCGAAGCCCTGCACCGAGCCGCTGTTGAGCCGGACGATCGGCTGGTAGTGCACCCGGAACTCCCGGCGCGCCACCGCGCGGCGCAGGTCGTTCTCGAGCTGCAGCTGCTCAACCGCCTGCTGGTGCATCTCACGGTCAAAGATCGCATGCCCGCCCCGATCCGCGCCCTTGGCTCGGTACATCGCGGTGTCGGCGTCCCGCAGACATTCTTCCGGGTATGCGTATCGCGGCGAGCTCAGTGCGATGCCGATGCTGGTGCTCACGAACACTTCGTGGCCGTCAAGGTGCAGCGGTGCTTTGAACTCTGCGTGGATTCGATCGGCCACACGATGGGCGTCCGACGGTTCCGCGCAGTCCTCGACCAGGACGGCGAACTCGTCGCCGCCGAGACGTGCGATGGTGTCTCCCGGACGGAGCACGTCGGCCACACGCTTCGACACCGCCACCAGCAGCTTGTCGCCGTTCGAGTGGCCGAGACTATCGTTGATGGTCTTGAAACGATCGAGATCCAAGAACAAGACGGCGAACCGGTGGGCCGGCTGCCGCTTGGCCTTCGCGATGGCGGCGCGCAGCCGATCCTTGAACAGCGTCCAGTTCGGTAGGCCGGTAAGGGCGTCGGTAAGCGCATCTCGTCGCAACCGCTCCTCGACGACCTTCTGCGCGTGAATGTCGGTGAGCGACCCGGCCATCCGGGTCACACCGCGCTGGTCTCGGCGCACGACGCCGCGGCTGAGCATCCAGCGGTAGCTACCGTCCTGACAGCGGATCCGGTGCTCTTTCGAGAAGTGATCGGTGCCACCCGCGAGGTGCCCGTCGATGTCCCGCCGGAGCTCCTCGGCATCGTCGGCATGCACACGAGACAACCATGCCTCGGGACGCCCCGGCACCTGCGCCTCGACGAGACCGAGCATGCTCATCCAGCGCGGCGAGTAGTAGACCTCGTTGGTTCTCAGGTTCCAATCCCAGAGACCGTCGTTGGCCCCCTCGACCGCCAGCGCGTATCGCTCCTCGCTGTCACGGAGTGCATCGTGGTACCGCTGGCGCTCGACCGCGTATCGCAGCGAGCGGTCGAGCAGCGGTCCGTCGAGGTGGCGCTTGCCCAGGAAGTCTTGCGCGCCGCTACGCACCGCGAGGGCCGCCATCCCCTTGTCGTTCTGTCCCGAGAGAATGATGATGGGAGTTCCGTGCGCCGCAGCGCTCACACGGTCGAACGTCTGCGATGGATCGCTGTCGGGTAGACCGAGATCGAGCAGAACGACATCGACGTTGCCGGTCGCCAGCCGGGCCAGCGCGTCAGACACACGTCCGACAGACGTCAAGTCGAAGGGCGTATCCGCCGTCGTCAGAAGACGCTCGACGGTCCCAACGTCGTGGGGATTGTCCTCGACAAGAAGCACGCGCGTGACGGCACGCGTCGCCTCGGGCCGGAACCCTCCCGGGGGATCGTCCTCGACAAGAAGCACGCGCGCTAGGGCCCGCGTGACCTCGGGCTGGAAACCGCCGCGAATGGCCGCGTGCTCCCCGCGTTTGTCGGGTCTTTCGACAGGGTGAAGGTGAACGTCGCCCCCCCGCCCTCTCTCGATTCCACCCAGATCCGACCTCCATGCCGTTCTACGATGCGCCGGCAAATGGCTAGGCCGACCCCAGAGCCCGGATAGTCTGGCCTCAGCCGCTTGAACAGGTCGAAGATTCCGTCGGCGAACTCGGGCTCAACCCCCAGTCCGTAGTCACGAACCGAGAACTGCCACTCCTCACCGACGGCTTTCGCCCAAATATCGACCCTTGCCGGTTTTTCGGTCTGAAACTTCAAACCATTAGAGATGAGGTTCTCGAAGACCTGCATCAGCTGCGACGGTTCCGCGTGGACGGCCGGTAACGTGTCCCGCTGGATACGGACGTTCGCCTCGCCAAACCGGACCTCAAGCTGCCGTGCAACCCGGTCGACCAGGCCATTGCACTCGCAGGACTCGAACCTGATCGGCTCCGCCTCGATGCGCGAGTACGCGGCCAGATCGTCGAGCAGTTCCTGCATACGGGTGACGCCCTCGAGCGCCAGGCCGAGCGACCGGTGGCCCTCGCCGTCGAGCCCCTGGGCGTGTTCCCCAACCATTTTGGCCTGCTGCGCCACCAGGCGAAGCGGGGCGTCGAGCTCGTGGACAGCCTGGGCGATCAGGCCGCGGAGCTCCGTGTTGATCCGCTCCTGCCGCGCCGGGTCGCCGCCCGACGCCAGTGGATTCTCCGCAACGTCAGGTGGCCGCGATGGTGCGTCCGTCCCCGCAGCGGGCACGGCATCGTCGACCGCCGTCGACAGTCGAAGGAAGCCGCGGGATGACTTCACGAGGTAGTCGTCGGCGCCGGCGCGCATCATGGCCACGCCGCACTCGGTGTCGTCGGTTGACGTGAGAAAAATGACCGGGATTCCGGGACACGACTGTGTGATCGCGTCGAGCAAAGCCGGCCCCTCGATCCAGGGTGTCCGGTACTCGGCGACCACCACGTCGAAGCCGCCACGTGCCAGCGACACCATCAGCGCAGCGGCGGTGGTAATCGCCTCGACACTCGTGGTCCCGGAGCGGTTGGCCAGCAGGGTGGTCACCAGCGCCCGGTCGTCGTCGCTCGGGTCAATGAGCAGGATGTTTAGTTCGTCGCTCAGGGCGCTACCCCACGCAATTCGGGAGACGCAGGCACACCAGAGGGGCTTCGGCGGACACTGCAGCGCCTCGTCTTCTCGTCGGTCCTGCCTAATTGTGCCGGAAACTGGTCTTAACTGCACACTCTTTCATGCCTTGGCAACGACGCGGCGCCGCACTGACCCCGCGCCGGGTCATTCCGGAGGCGCAGCGAAGGAGCACATTGGTAATTTTTGGCCCACTGAAGCCGGAGTTCCACGCGATTAGTTTATTGGACCAATGTTTTAATTGTTTTGACCCAAACTTGTCCCATGACGCTTCCCGGGTTCGTTGTTCGGACAGCGCCCTGCAACCGTGATTTGCGGCATACGCCCGGCGTGGCACTGATGCCGCGGCCGGCCAGCGTCGGGAGCGACGACGGGGGCAAATTGTGGATCTGTGGCCGAGGAGCAACGTAGCTGCGTGGGGCGAGTTATGCCGAGCTTTTCGCCGGCGGCCTACGGGGCGATCGGAGGGTTGGTAGTCGGCTCGATCGGCGCGACGGTGTGGGGGGTGGCACGCAGCGGCGCGGGGACGATGTGTTTGGGTTCTGTGGCGCTCTGTATCCCCGGAAAATAGACCTATGGCGCTCCGCTGGGTCCGATAGTGGGCGTTATGATAACCGGCACAGGGACGACCCGAGCCACGGGGCGCTCTACTGCGTCCTATGTTCCACAGGTTGTAACACCATCACCAGGCTGACAATAAACGCGACCGCGCCCATGGACTATAGAACGGATTAGACACCCCAGTTAACAGAAGACCCCTTATCCGACCCGTGCTGCGACC
>JAPYUM010000148.1:5497-7916 GCA_029940535.1 Vicinamibacterales bacterium | reverse complement strand
TCTGGTCGCGTGTCAGCGCGCGTCCTCGAGAATGAACTCCGCGCCCTTCTCGGCGATCATCACGGTCGGCGCATTGGTGTTGCCGGACGAGATACGCGGCATCACCGACGCGTCGATGACCCGTAGCCCGGCGATACCGTGCACGGCGAGGCGGTCGTCGACGACCGCCAGATCGTCGTGTCCCATCTTGCACGTGCCGACGGGATGAAAAATAGTCGAGCCGAGATCGCGCGCCGCCTCGATCAACTCCTCCTCGCTCTCAACCGTCAGACCAGGTTTCCATTCGCTTGGTTCGAACCGAGCCAGGGCGTTTGCTTTCATGATGCGACGTGTCGCGCGCAAACCGGTGACCGCGACCCGCAGGTCCGCGTCAGTCGAGAGATAGTTCAACGTGATGGCGGGCGCGTCGACCGGGTCAGGGCTCTTGATTCGCACGTGTCCACGGCTGGTCGGCTGGAGGTTGCAGACCGACGGGGTGATCGCGTCGAACGTGTGCAGGGGGTCGCCAAACTTGTCGAGCGACAACGGCTGCACGTGCCACTCCATGTTCGCCGACTCGCGCGACGGCTCGCTCTTCGCGAAGGCGCCCAACTGCGACGGTGGCATCGTCAACGGTCCGGTCTTGAAGAGTAGGTACTCGAGTCCCATCGCCGCCTTGCCAAACAGGGAGTGAAAGCGCGTGTTCAGGGTGACGGTGTTCTTGACCTTGTACATGGTCCGAATCTGCAAGTGATCGTGCAGGTTGTCACCGACCCCGGGTAGGTCGTGCTCAACCGCGATACCTCGTTCCTGGAGCACCGCGCCGGGACCGATGCCGGACAGTTGCAAAATCTGTGGAGAGCCGATGGACCCGGCGGCGAGTATCACCTCGCGCCGCGCAGCAAGCCTATCGCCGCCCACCAGGGTGACCCCGGTGGCTCGCCTGACCGCGCCGGTTGACACATCCGATTCGAGGAGGAGCCGGTCGACCTGTGCCCCGGTCCGAACCGTCAGGTTTGGTCGGTCCATGATCGGGCGCAGATACGCTTTTGTCCCGCTCCAGCGCCGGCCGCCACGCTGGTTCATCTGGAAGTAGGCGGTGCCCGAGTTGTCGCCGCGATTGAACTCGGGGATCTTGGGAATGCCGCACTCCTCGGCGGCGTCACGCCAAGCGTCGAGAATCTCCCAGCTGACCCGCTTCTCCTCGACACGCATCTCGCCGCCGACCCCGTGAAACTCGTCGGCGCCATGCTGGTAGTCCTCCGAGCGCTTGAACACCGGCAGCACATCGTCCCAGGACCAGCCACGGTTGCCGAGCGACGCCCAGTGGTCATAGTCGGTCTTCTGGCCGCGCATGTAGATCATGGCGTTGATCGACGAACAGCCTCCGAGCACCTTGCCGCGCGCGTAGCCGATGGCCCGTCCGTTTAGTCCCGGATCGGGCTCGATCGTGTAGCACCAGTCGGTGCGTGGATTGGCGATGGTGTAGAGATACCCGACCGGGATGTCGATCCAGAAGTAGTCGTCCTTACCGCCCGCCTCGAGCAACAACACCGTGGTGTCCGGATCGGCCGAGAGCCGATTCGCGAGCACACAGCCTGCTGTCCCGGCCCCAATGATGATGTAGTCGTGGCTCACAGGAGGATCCTAACTTAGACGGGGCTTCGCCCCGAACCCCACCCGGCCGCCGACGGTTCAGTGCACCTCGCACAGGTTGGCAACCGTGGATATAATCGCGGTCTCTGACTCGAAGACCACCACGACCACGTTGAGAGTCCATGCATATGAGAACGTCATTCGCTCCTGCGGTCCTTGCTGTCGTCGGCGGACTCACCGCCTGCGCCGGCGGCGTCTCTGAAGAACCAGTCAGCACCGTCGTCGCCTACGAGGGCGCCACTCTGATTACGGGTGACGGCGGTCCTCCGCTGGGGGGAGGAGTGCTGGTGGTCGATGAGGGTGTGATCACCGACGTGGGACTGGCCGCCAACGTCACGATTCCTGAAGGTGCGACGGTCGTCGACCTGACCGGCAAGACTGTGATGCCGACGCTCGTCGACCTGCACGGGCACGTCGGGTTCGTCGACGATCTCAGTTTCGACAACGCCAACTACACCCGCGAGGTCATCACCGACCAGCTCGACCGGTATGCGTACCATGGGGTCGGGGTCATCGTCTCGCTGGGGACTGACCCAGGTCATCAAGCGTTCGGCATCAAAGCGGACCAGGAATCGGGAATCCTCGGCGGCGCGCGCCTCCACACCGCGTTCAGGGGCATCGCGCGTCCCGAGGCCGGTCCCGGGGCGCCGACCATGCGGCCGACTGCCTTCGGGGCTTCGACGGTGGAAGAGGCGGTCGGGTTCGTCGAGGAGATCGCCGCGACCGACGCAGACTTCCTGAAGATCTGGGTTGACGACAGAGGGGGGTCGGTCGAGAAGCTCGG
>JAPYUM010000148.1:0-5397 GCA_029940535.1 Vicinamibacterales bacterium | reverse complement strand
CTCGAATTGATCGTCGAAGCCGGTATCTCACCCGCCAAAGCGATCCAGATCGCCACCAGCGCACCGGCCGACGTCCTCGGAGTCGACACCGGTCTTCTCGCTCGTGGCAAACGCGCCGACTTCCTCGTGCTCGACGCCAACCCGATGTACGGCATCTCGGCCACCCGCCAAATCTCGGCCGTGTATCTGGCTGGGGAGGAGCTCGATCGTGAGTTGCTCCGGTCCCGGTGGTAGGAGCCGACGAAGAATCTCCGCCATGCGCAAGCCGCTCCTGCTCGCGGCGACGATAGCCATCGTCGCCACCGGCGCCGTCGATGTTCTCGCCCAGGCTGGACGTTATCCCGCGTCGCAGCACGGCGGGAACTACATGCACAACTTCTACTTCCCACCGGCCCCGAGTTCTACGCCGTGGGCGCCCACCTGGGCCCCCGACGGAGAGTCGCTGGCGGTCTCGATGAGCGGGTCGATCTGGCGCGTGGACCCGGACACGGGTATTGCCGACGAACTGACCTACAGCCCCGACGCGTATCATTCGTCGCCCGACTGGTCGCCCGGCGGCCGGTGGATCGTCTACACCGCCGACTACGATGGCAGCCGGGTGCAGCTGGAAGTGCTGGACGTGGAAACCGGCGAGACACACGCGCTGACCGACGACCAGCAGATCTACACCGACCCGGTCTTCTCTCCCGACGGCACGCGTATCGCCTACGTGTCAACGCGGCCACGTGGGTTCTTCAATTTGTCGGCGCGACCGGTCTCGAGCGGCCGGTGGGCCGGCGACGAGATGCCGATCACGTCCGACAACGACTACGGGAACAACCGGTTGTATTTCGGACCGTGGGACATGCACCTCACGCCGACCTGGCTGCCGGGTGACGATGAGTTGCTGCTGGTCTCGAACCGGAACGTCGCGCTGGGCTCCGGAAACGCCATCCGGGTGCCGGCGGTCGAGGGCGGTATCCGCGAGGCCACCACCGTCCTGAGCGAACAGACGCTCTAT
Source organism: Vicinamibacterales bacterium (assembly GCA_029940535.1). GTDB lineage: Bacteria > Acidobacteriota > Vicinamibacteria > Vicinamibacterales > UBA8438 > UBA8438. The sequence continues at coordinate 4,397 of JAPYUM010000148.1, read as the reverse complement.
CGGACCCGGCCCGATGTGGCCAGTGACGGCAAGCGGTTCGTCTATTCATCAACCCGGGGTGCGGCGGACCAGTTCAACAACCTGTATGTCCAGCCCACCATCGGCGGCGAACCGTACAAGCTCACCTTCTTTCAACACGACGCCTTTCACCCGCGCTGGTCTCCCGACGACGAGTGGATTGCGTTCATCCAAAACGAAGGCGGGCTGCCGCAGTTGGCGCTGCTCGAAACGCACGGCGGCGAGATTCGACGCATCACCATCACCGACCGTCGCTGGAAGCGACCGATGGGTACGCTGTCGGTACGGACGCTTGACGAGGGCACCGGCCTGCCCACCGGGTCGCGCGTGCACCTGACGGCGGCCGACGGCAAGTTTTATGCGCCCGCCGACGCGTATGCGCGACTCAGCGGACGCGGCGACCATCTCTTCCACACGCCCGGCGAGTTCTCGGTGGAGCTGCCGGTCGGCGAGACCGAATTGACGGTGGTGAAGGGCTTCGAGTTCTATCCGGACACGACCACCGCCCGGATTACCGCCGACCAGACCACCACGGTGACCGTTACCCTCCAGCGCATGACGGACATGGCGGCCGACGGCTGGTACAGCGCGTCGACGCACGTCCACTCGAACTACGGCGGCAACCTGCACAACACGCTCGAGAACCTCATCATGATGTCGGCGGCCGAGGATCAGGACCTCGTGCTGGAACAGGTCGCCAACAAGGACAATCGGATTCTCGACTACCAGTATTTCGAACCGGGTGGCGGCCCGCACTCGACTTCCACACCGGAACGGCTGGTGGTCGTGGGTCAAGAGTATCGGCCACCGTTCTACGGGCACGTCTTCATGTTCGGCATGCGCGACCACCTCCTCTCGCCGTTCACAATGGGCTACGAGGGCACCGCGATCGAGAGCCTGTATCCGAGCAATACCGACATGTTCCGGAAGGCCAAGGCGCAGGGAGCCACCGTCGGCTACGTCCACGCGTTTGGGGGCGAGAACGACCCGCTCGACGGCGGCCTTGGCGGCGGCAAGGGGTTCATGGTGGACGCGGCCCTGGGCACGACCGACGCGGTCGAATGGTCCGACGCGTCTCGCGCCGGCTTCTATCCGCTCTACGCGGTCTGGAACAACGGGCTCCGCATCACGGCCACCGGCGGCGAAGACTCGATCAGCAACCTCCATCGCTCGAAGCTGGTCGGGTCGGTGCGAACCTACGTCCATACCGGTGACCGCGGCCTCGACATGGAGGCTTGGTTCGAAGGGCTTCGGGCCGGACGGGCGTTCGTCTCGTCAGGTCCGTTGGTCGACCTGACGATCGACGGCCGGTTCCCGGGTGAAGAGGTGCGCCTCCCGGCGGACGGCGGCACGGTCGAAATTAAGGGCCGCGTGCAATCGGTCACGGAGCTCGACCGCATCTTCCTCGTGTGCAACGGCGAGACGACAGATGTGGTGCCGATGATGGGCGACCGGCGGCGGGCCACCTTCACGCTGAGACATCAGGTGCGCCGCAGCGGATGGTGTCACTTACGCGCGGAGGGCGCCACCGGCGACCGCTTCCCGATGGACGTCGCCTACGTCCAGGCGTTCACCAATCCGATCTGGATTCAGGTGGGCGACCAACCGATCAGAGACGCCGCGGCGGCCGACTACGGGGTACGCTGGGTCGACACCCTGCAAGAGATGGCCGACGCGTGGCCCGGATGGCGCGCCCAGAAAGAGCGCGACCATGTCTTCGCGCAGTTCGATGAGGCACGGGCGATCTATCGCCGCCTCGCGGCCGAGGCTGGTCAGTAGCGTCGTCAGAAGGAGCCTCCTATCCAGGTCTTTGGCAACACCGTCGGCCTCAAGACCCGCCAGGTTCGCCAGCTCGAGCGTCTGTTCCGGCGACGCGTGCCGGCCGACCAGCTCCTCACGCCTGAGCTCGCGCGGCAACTGACCGAGATCAGCCATGACACCCGACGTCAGGTCGGGGTCCTGATCGACCGTCGAGGCGCGGTCCAGCACGTGATGGTGGGCGACGCCCACTCGACCGAGTTGCCGGACTGGGGGCGCCTTCGAGCCGGTCGAGGCCGCCTCCGCGGTCTCCGCTGTCTGCACACCCACCTCGCCGACGAAGGCATCACGCGGGACGACAAGACCGACCTGCTCTTGCTCCGCCTCGACGTCATGGTGACGATCGGCGTGGCCGACGACGGGTTGCCGACGCTCGCCCATATCGCGGCGTTGACCGCGGAGGGTGAGCACGGCGTCGAGCTCCTCCCCCCGACACATCCGGCCCAGATTGACCTCGATTTTCAGACCTGGATCCGCGAACGCGAAGCCGACCTCTCTCGAACGGTGGGCGTACGCGAGATCGGTGACCGCGAACGCGCGATTCTCGTCTCGGTCACGGCGGGTCGCCGCGCGGGCGACCTCGAGATTCACGTCGCCGAGCTACGCGAGCTGGCGCGCTCCGCTGGGGTCGAGATCGTCGATATCGTCACCCAGCAGCGCCCACGCGTGGACCCCAAGACGGTGGTCGGATCCGGAAAACTGCAGGACCTGGTGGTCCGCGCCTTCCAGCAGAATGTCGATCTGGTCATCGTCGACCAGGACCTGACCCCGACCCAGGCACGCAACCTGGGCGAACGGATGGAACTGCGCGTGATCGACCGCACCCAGCTCATACTCGACATCTTCGCGCAGCACGCCACGACCCGGGACGGCAAGCTCCAGGTCGAGCTGGCGCAGCTCAAGTATCTGCTGCCTCGACTCGCGCAACGCGCCGATGTGTCGCTGTCCCGCCTGGAGGGAGGCATCGGTGGTCGGGGACCCGGCGAGACGAAACTCGAGGTGGACCGCCGCCGAACCCGTGACCGGGTGACCCGACTCGAGCGAGAGCTGAAGAAATTAGGCACCCAGCGTCAAAACCGGCGACGGCGTCGCGGGCGTCGCGACGTCCCGGTCCTGTCGATCGTCGGCTACACGAACGCGGGCAAGAGCACGTTGCTGCGGGCGCTGACCCAGACCGACGTCTACGTCGCCGACCAGATGTTCGCCACGCTCGACCCGGTATCGCGGCGGCTGCGGTTCCCGCGCGAGCGTGAGGTCATCATTACGGACACGGTTGGATTCATCCGCGACCTGCCGGCCGATCTCGTCACCGCGTTTCGCGCCACCCTCGAAGAACTCTCTGACGCGTCGCTCCTGCTACACGTCGTCGACGCCTCGGCGCCCGACTGTGACCGGCGCATGGAGGCCGTCCGGGGGGTCCTGGACGGGATCGGGCTGCACGCTCCCGCGCTGCTGGTTTTCAATCAAATCGACAAGCTGGAGCCGGGGGAAGGCGCCGCCTTGGCGCTTCGATACCGTGGCGTCGCCGTCTCCGCGCTACAACGCAAGGGTCTGGGAACCTTGCTCGAGCGGGCCGAGCAGATGCTCTGGTCCGCGGACGCCCCACGGTCGCTCCTCCACGATGACCTTCCGCCGCGCCTCTTCGAACCCACCTGACACTAGCAGGTTGCTAGAAAAAACCCGCGGGGGTTTTCTGACGAGGCATCTGTCTGGCTAGGCGCGAGGAGGGAGCAGCCAAGTGGGCTGTGACCGACGAAGCAACGACGCCAGACGGGCGCCTCGTCGGAAAACCGGTCACGCAGCGTCGCTCATCCTCGTACTGTGGGTCGATACGCACTGCCAACGACCGTCCCGCCGCACCCAGACGTCGGTGTAGCTGAAGGCTACCTCAGCGCGCTCGCCCTGCCGGATACCGACCAACCGCAAGGTGAACCACACCACGGCGGTGTCGGCGTAGAGCCGCACCGTGAAACCGTCCTGCGCGGCCGACACGACCTGCTGATTGAACTCGGTCGAGAGGGTCAATTCCCGGGCCCGGTCGCCCCGACTCCCGTCGTCGTATGTCGCCGTGAACTCGTCAGCCAGGACCCCCTCGATGAACGCGATGTCCTTGGCATAAAAGGCCTCGTTCCAACCACGCTCGAGTTCGATGAGGATCTCCTGCTCGGAGCGCACCGGTGGCTCTTGTGCCGTCGACACGGCCCCAAGCCACCCCATCACCAGAGTGCAACATAGTAAGTACCGTATCGTGTTCATGCAGTAGCCCCCGTCTCGGTTTGGCGCAGCGAGACAGTAGCGCCGCGTCGCGGCTCCAGAATAACAAATGCGATTGTGGACTTCATCATCCAGCCAACCGCTCTGCGAGCGAGGCGACACGACGGGGGGTGTGGAACGGGGATCGTCAGCCGACGTCAGCCAGTAGCTCAGAGCGAAGGGTCGCCAACTTCGCGAAGATCCCTTCGATGACGTTGTCGCTGCCGGCGAACAACGCCTCGGGGCCGCCCGCGTGGAGGCGGCGGGAGTCGAACCCTAGCCACCCAATCACCGTAACCTGGTGATGG
>JAPYUM010000147.1 GCA_029940535.1 Vicinamibacterales bacterium | reverse complement strand
GGCGCCGGACCTGGGACCACGGAGCGCGGTGGCGTCCGCCTATGCCGAACGAGACCCCGAAGGTGCCTTTCTCTACCAGATGGTCAGTCGGACCAACCGGCTCCTGACCGTCGTCGACCCGGACGCCACGCCCCCGGACACCCCGGTGCCGGACATCCAGCGGATCGTGGACGCCGGCGTGCCCACGCTGTTTCTGGTGGGTGAGCGAGACACGGTCGCCGCGCCCACCCTCATCAAGGCGCTGCAGGCCAAGATGACCGGTTCGACCCTGGTGACGTTCGATGAGTCTGGCCACTCGCCCTATTGGGAGATCCCGGACCAGTTCAACCGCGTCGTGCTGGACTTCCTCAGAGGATGAGGCGGGTCGCCGTGTAGTGCGGCATCGCTGGTCACTCGGCCGGCGGCGCACTGACGCGGGCGTGCGGGCAAGTACCCAACATCCCCGGCGCCTCTTCCTCGTGCCCCGCGAGTGCCGCTGGCACTGCGGCGAGAGGCATCGCGGCGAAGTCCAAGCTCGGATCGCCCCAGCCGGCGTCTCCCCAATCGATGATCGCCAGCAGCTCGCCAGCGGTCGTGCACATGACGTTCATTGAACTCACGTCGTCATGGATGAGGTGACGCCCAAGGGGCTCGGCGGCCTGGGAGCGGAGTGCTCTGGCAAATTCCTCGACCCGCGTTGCCGTGTCGAGGTCGAGCGTTCCCGCCTCAGCCAGACGGTTCAATGAGCGACCGAGGTCGTGCTGACGTGCCGGTTCGTCGAGGTAGTCGTTCGGGTCGGGACACTCTCGGACTCTCAGGTGGATCCGCGCCAATTCGCGACCGATGCTTCGCCAGACCCGGGCTGTCGCGAAGTCTGACAGGTTGGCGGTGCCGAGGGTCTCTCCGTGGACGCGTTCCCACAACGAGAACGGACGGTCCACCAGCGTGCGCGTGTCATCGAAGGCGACTAATCGCGGCGTCAGAATCCCCGCCGCCCGAGCCACCGGCGCCGCGATCGACTCCGTCCGAGCGTCCGAGAACCCATCGCGGTGGTCAGTTGCGACCCGGAGGACGACGTCCCGAGTTGCGAAGATGTGGTTGGCGACGCCGGTTGCCGGTAGGACCTCCCACGGCCCTGGCACCCCGTGCGTTTCGAACATGGCATCAACCAGGGCGGGCTCAGGCTTCATGTCGAATGCGGCGGGACCTTCACCACCGGCTAGCCCTTCGGATGCATGATCTGCTTCGCGATGGTCTGCAACTGCATGTTTGACGTGCCCTCGTAGATCTGTCCGATCTTGGCGTCTCGGAAGAGCTTCTCCACCGGACAGTCTTTCGTGTACCCGACGCCGCCAAACAACTGGACCGCCAACGACGTGGCCCGTTCGGCCACTTGCGAGGAGAACAGCTTGGCCATGGCCCCTTCGGTCAAGAACGGCCGCCCGGCGTCGTGCAGCCGGGCGGCGTTGTAGACCCCCAGCCGAGCCATCTCGACTTCGGTCTGCGCCTGCGCGAGTTGGAACTGGACAGCTTGAAACGCGGCGATCGGCTGACCAAACTGAGTGCGTTCCTGAACGTAGGCCAGGGTGTGGTCGAGCGCTCCCTGCGCGACGCCAACCATCTGGGCTCCGATGCCGATGCGTCCCTCGTTCAAGGTTTCGATCGCGACCTTGTATCCGCGACCCACCTCGCCGAGGATGTTGGCTTTCGGGATGCGGCACTCGTCGAGGAGCAGTTCGCACGTGCTGCTGGCCCGAATACCCAGCTTGTTTTCTTTGTTGCCGACCTGGAAGCCCGGTCGGTCATGCTCCACGAGGAACGCGGTGATGCCGCGGTGTCCGGCCTCCGAGTCCACCGTCGCGAAGACGATGAACAACCCCGCTTCCTTGGCATTGGTGATCCACAGTTTGCGCCCGTTCAGCACGTAGTCGTCACCGGACTCGACGGCACGAGTGGTCAACGCGAAGGCATCGCTACCGGACCCGGCCTCCGACAAGGCGTAGGCGCCAATCGTGCCGGAGGCCAGCGAGGGAAGGAACCGCTGCCGGATGTTCTCCGATCCCCACTTCAAGAGCGCGTTGATGACCAGCGTGTTCTGGACGTCGACGACGACGGCCACCGAGGGATCGACCCGAGACAGCTCTTCCACCGCGAGGACGGACAAGAAGAACGGTGCGCCGGTGCCACCGAACGCTTCGGGGATCTCGATCGCCATGACCCCGATGTCGAACAGCTGGTCGATCAGGGTCCGTGGCATCGCGGCCTGTTCGTCCATCTCTCGCACGTGCGGGGCGATCTCCGCCTCGGCAAACGCGCGGATGCTCGAGCGGAACAGTTCTTCTTCGTCCGACAGTTGGGTCAGGGCGTGGTGGGGGGGCGGGATATCGGTCATGGAGAGCTCCTATCGGGATTCAGATTTGGGGGTGCCGGGCGCTCGCGGGCGCATTCAAAGCGCTTGATGGTGGGTACGCTGCTACACCACGGCCGCTTCCTCGTATTCGCCCCAGACGTCGCGTAGGCCGTCGCACATCTCGCCGACCGTGGCGTACGCGCGAACCGCGTCCAGCAAGAACGGCATCAGGTTGTCGCGACCGAGCGCGGCCTCTCGCAGTCGACCCAGTGCCCGGTCGACGGCCGCGCCGTCGCGTGACCGTCGCAGCCGGGCCAGCGCCGCGCACTGGGCCTCTGCGGTGTCTTCACCGACATACAGCGTGTCGATCCCGGTGCGCGTGTCGTCGACGAAGCCGTTCACGCCGACGATGGTCCGTTCGCCCGCTTCGACTTCCCGCTGGAATCGGTATGCGCTCTCGGCGATCTCCCGCTGCGGAAAGCCCTCCTCGATCGCGGCCACCATGCCACCCCGTTCGTCGATCTGCTCGAAGTACTCCTGGGCGCCGGTCTCCATGTCCCGCGTCAGCCGCTCCACGAAATAGGAACCGCCAAGCGGGTCGACGTGGTCGGTGACCCCGGTCTCGGAGGCGAGCACCTGTTGGGTACGGAGCGCGAGCAACGCCGCTTCACGGGTCGGCAGGGACAACGCTTCATCCAGCGAGTTGGCGTGGAGCGAGTTGGCGCCGCCGAGCACCGCCGCCAACGCCTGGAGGGCGGTGCGGGTCACATTGTTGTAGGGCTGCTGGGCCGTGAGCGACACGCCCGCGGTTTGGGCGTGGAAACGCAGCTTCAGCGACCGTTCGTCTGTCGCGCCGAATCGGTCTCGCATGACCGTCGCCCACAACGCCCGAGCGGCTCGATATTTGGCGATTTCCTCGAAGAAGTCACTGTGGGCGTTGAAGAAAAAAGAGATCCGGGGCACGAAGCTGTCGACGTCGAGTCCGGCCTCGATCCCGTATTGCACATACTCGATGCCGTCGCGCAACGTGAAGGCCAGTTCCTGCAGCGCCGTGGCGCCGGCCTCCCGGATGTGATACCCGCTGACCGAGATGGTGTTCCAGCGTGGGACCTCCCGCGCGCAGAACCCGAACGTGTCGGTCACCAGACGCATCGACGGTCGGGGCGGGTAGATGTACTCCTTCTGGGCGATGTACTCCTTCAGGATGTCGTTCTGCAGGGTGCCCGCCAGTGTCGACCAGTCCACGCCCTGTCGCTCCGCCACCACCAGATACATCGCCAGAATCATGGCGGCCGGCGAGTTGATGGTCATCGAGGTGGTGACCTCATCCAGTCGGATCCCTTCGAACAGCCGTTCCATGTCGGCCAGGGACGCCACGCTGACACCGCACTTGCCCACCTCGCCCAGCGAGAGAGCGTGGTCCGGGTCGCGCCCCATGAGGGTCGGCAGATCGAAGGCCACGCTGAGGCCGGTCCCTCCCGCGGCCAGCAGCTCCTTGTAGCGCTGGTTGGTCTCGGCCGGCGTCCCGAAGCCGGAGAACTGCCGCATCGTCCAGAGTTTTCCACCGTAGCCGCTGGCATGGATGCCGCGTGTGTACGGAAAACGCCCTGGCGGTTCCGGGCCGGGCGCCCCCGCGAGATCATCGGGTGTGTACAGGGCCTTGATCGGGCGCCCGGACACCGTCGTGTGTCGTGGTGTCGTGGTCGCGCCCACGATTGGATTGGTCATCGGTCTTGACTGATTGGATGCGGGATGTGCCGAGCCAGCGACGGCAGTAACTGCTGCATGTCAGCCGACCCATCACGGTTGACCATCAAGTGTTGATCAAGACCGCGTGGTGCGGCCAGGGTGAACGACCTCGCAAGCGAGGGCTGGCTTGGCAAAGGCGCGACGGTGTACAGTGAGAGACGCGTTCGGTGGGCACGGCCCTGGACGAACGCCGGATTCTCGTGTCACACAAGGCTTAGGAGGAAACGTTGGCAAAGGCAAAAAGGCTCAAGGCGGCGATGACCAAGACCCAGATGCTCGCGGACATCGCCGAGAGTACCCAGCTGACCAAGAAGCAGGTCGGGTCGGTACTCGACGCGCTCGAGGGGATCATCGGGCGACACATCATGAAGGGCTCGGTTGGTGCGTGCACCATCTCCGGCTTGCTGAAAATCAAGACGGTCAAGAAGCCGGCTCAGAGAGCCAAGAAGAATGTGCCGAATCCGTTTCGGCCCGGCGAGCTCATGGATGTGAAAGCGAAGCCCCGAAGCACCCGGGTGAAGGTCCTTCCGCTCAAGAGGCTCAAGGACATGGTCTAGCGCAGGACCAGGAACGAACCCCAAGCTGCCGTTCCGGGCACCCACGAGTTCGACTCGTGTATTGTCCGGACGGTGGCCGTTTTCTCCCCGCCCAGGCGGTTCTACGCCGTCGCGGTGCCAGCATCGCGTGGTGCCGTTCCACCACAGACGCACGGCCTCATCGAGTCACAGGCACGCGATCAGCGCGTCGGTGATCACCTCGGAGCGCCAGCCCCGAAACTCGGTCGGTACATCGGCTCCCGTCACGGAACTGACCACCAGAGATTCGAGCGCGCGGCGATTGGCCAGCAGTCCGGGTGGCACCGCTTGCGTCTCCGCCTCGAGTTGCACCGCCGCCTTGAGGCGTTTCAGCGTGGCGGCGTGGGGGCGCAGATTCGTCGGGGTGTCCACCGGGTCGGGCCCGGCGGCTCGCGCCGTATCGATGCAGGCGGCGATCACCTCGCCGTAGCGTGTCCGGGCTCGCGGAGAGAGACTCGTGACGCCCCGTAGCGACTCAAGCGCGGGCGTCTGGGCGCGCGCCAGTCTCACCAGCACGTCGTCACCGATCAGATGCCGCCGAGGCATGTTGCGGGCCTGGGCCTCCGTCTCACGCCAGGCGGCGAGCGTCCTGAGGACGGCGTGGTCCGGTGGCGCCAGCGCCCCTCGACCCGGCACCTTGAGGTACGCCGCCTCCGGTTGTCGCTCCACCTCCCGGCAACCGCGTCGGTGTTCGAACTCCTGCTCTACCCAGGCCAGGCGTCCGAGCGCCTCCAGTTCTCGCGACAGCCGGTCGTGCATGGGCGCGAGATACGCCACATCGAGCGCGGCGTACCGCTGCTGCGACTCGGAGAGCGGTCGCCGCAGCCAGTCAGAGCGTGTTTCGCCCTTGTCCACCTCCACGCCGAGCAGGGTCGTCACCAGGGTGCTGTACCCCAACGAGAATCCATGACCGGCGAAGGCGGCGGCCAGCTGCGTATCGAAAATGCGCGTCGGTCGGCTCGGGAACAACCGCTCGAAGACCTCCAGGTCTTCCCCGCACGAGTGCATCAAGATGACCACCGCCTGGTCCGCGAGCAGCCGCTCGAGCGGCGTGAAGTCTGAGACAGCCAGCGGGTCGACCAGCGCCACCGCGTCGTCGTCGGCGACTTGAATGAGTGCGGGACACGGGTAATAGGTGCGCTCGCGAAAAAATTCGGTATCGAGTCCGAGCACCGGCTTCGTCGACCACTGCGTGCAGGCCGAGGCGAGGTGGGTATTTGAGGTGATGAGCGAGGTCATGAATGACTCTGTGTGTGGTGTCTTTCAGTCTCCGACGTTGACACTGTACCTAGTGTTGGTCAAGATTTCAGACATCGTGTATTGGTTGACCCTCAACAGGCCCTACCGGCTGCAGGCCGGCCTCTCGCTGCTGGCGGCGATAGTCGCCATCCCCGGGATCGCGCTCGCACAGGACACCAAGGCCGACGCGCCCATCCCTCACGCGATGGGTCAAAGTGTTTCCGCGTCGTTTGAAGGCTGGTACCCCAATCCGGACGGCACGCGCAGTTTGGTGTTCGGCTACTTCAATCGAAACTACGAACAGCACCTCGATATTCCGGTCGGGCCCGAGAACGCCTTTAGTCCGGGGCCGCCGGATCGGGGACAACCCACCCATTTTCTCCCGCGACGCCAAACGGGAATCTTCGCGGTCGTCGTGCCGGCTGACTTCAGCGGCGAGTTGACCTGGAGCTTGACCGCGAACAACGAAACCATCGCGATTCCAGGACACCTGCGGCCCGAGTGGGAGATCACGGCGCTCGAAGAGGTGACCAGTGGAAACACGCCCCCGGTCGTCCGGCTTGCGGGCGCGACCGGCGAGCCAGGGCAGGGACCTCTGGGCGTGCACGGCACGTTCGACGCGGCGGTGTCGACCCCCACCGCCCTGACGGTCTGGGCGACCGACGACGGAGTGCGAAGGGTGCGCAACGCCCAGCGTCCCCCGCGTCTCGGACTCGTCTGGAGCAAATATCGGGGACCCGGCGAGGTCACGTTCGGTGACCCCGCGCCAGAGGTCGACTCGACGACCCAGGCGGAGACGACCGTCACGTTCAGCGAGCCGGGCGAGTATGTGTTGCGCGTGCTGGCGTGGGACGACTCCGGGGGGCAGAGTGCCATCATGGCCGGCGGTTTCTTCTGCTGCTGGACCAACGGATACGTCACAGTTCAAGTACAGTAGGAGCGGATTCGACATCTGATCTTAGGAGACGCGATGAGACAGTGCATTCGCATCGGCGCGCTCGCGGTCGCGGCGGGGCTGACCGCCGGGACCACATCGGCCCAGACGAACGACGTCACGTTCTCTCGCGACATCGCGCCCATCTTTCAGCGGAGCTGTCAGGGTTGTCATCGACCGGGTCAGATGGGACCGATGTCGTTGATGACCTACGAGGACGTCCGTCCGTGGGCACGTGCCATCCGGAGCAAGGTGGTCGAGCGAGTGATGCCACCCTGGCATCTCGATAAGACCGTCGGCATACGTGAGTTCCAGAACGACATCTCACTGTCCGATCTCGAGATCGAGCAGGTGGCCAGCTGGGTGGATGCCGGCGCCCCACGTGGAAACTCGGCCGACCTGCCATCACCGCGCGACTGGCCGACCGACAACGCGTGGCGCCTCGGCGGTGAGTACGGCCGCGAGCCCGACCTCGTCGTGACGTCCGATCCCTGGACCCAGGCCGCCGAGGGACAGGACCAGTGGTGGCAGCCGATTGTCGAGACCGGTATCACCGAAGACAAGTGGATCGCCGGCATGGAGGTCCGCCCCACGCTGGAGGGCCGCCGGGTGACCCATCACGCCGTTATCTACCTGCAGCAGGAGGAGGAGCCGGGCGACCACGAGGCGGCCGTTGACGTGCCGGGTCGGGGCAGCTACCTCACGGAGTTCGCGGTGGGGAAGGTGGGCGATATCTTCCGCGAGAACACCGGCAAGTTGTTGAAGGTGGGGTCGCGGATTGCGTTCGACAACCACTATCACTCCGTCGGCGAGGAGATCACGAGTTCCACCGATGTCGGTATCTGGTTCTACCCGAAGGGCACCGTGCCCAAGTATCGCGTGTTTGGCCAGGCGCTGGGCGTGCAGCACGCCATGGCGACTTTGGACATTCCACCGGGGAAGGTGACGACGCATCACTCGTATGTGTCGCTGCCGCTGCCGGCTCGTCTGGAGAACTACCAGCCCCACATGCACGTGCGCGGCAAGGCGATGTCGATGGAGGCGATCTATCCCAACGGACGGGTGGAGATGCTGAGTCACGTGGGTAATTTCGATTTCAACTGGCACGT
>JAPYUM010000146.1 GCA_029940535.1 Vicinamibacterales bacterium | reverse complement strand
GTGATGGTGACGTCGGACGGCAGCGTGACTTCGTTCCGCACCTGGGTGCCGAACCCGGGCAGGTCGTAAGTCAGCGTGTAGGTGCCGGGACGAAGATCGATAAGTTGGTAGGCACCCGCGCCGTCGGTGACGGCAAGACGCGAACCTTCGATGAGGGCTTCACTGGCGGCCGTTACGGTAACGCCTGGCAACGCGCCCCCGGTGTCATCCTCAACGGTGCCAGCGAATTGGCTTTGAGCCGATGCCGCGGCGGGGATCAGAACGAGCACCCCGAGCGCGACCATGAGCAACTTCCCGAACTTCATGTAGCAACCTCCAGTAAGAACAGACTTGTGAACCTACGATTCAAGAGCAAATAATGCAAGATGTGCGCCATCCCGAAGTAGCCGGCCCAGATGGGCTAGGCCGCGAAAATGCCCATGATTCCGGGGTCTCGTCGTTGGTCCCTCTGCCGCGGCGGCCCTCGAATGAACCATGTCCAAATTTCCGTATCTACGTCCGTCCAACCTTCATCACTTCTACGTCCGTCGAATGAGGCTTCTGGGCGTCGAGGAGCGAGTGATGATAGGGGGTGCTAAATACGCACTACCGTCCTTTTCCTTGCGCGAAAGTTGATGCCCTTGGTTCCGAAGGTGGCGGCCGACGAGGCCTGCGGCGCCCCGTCGAAGACCTCGGCGCGCCAGGTAATCTGGAAATCGGTGAAACCTGCCGCCTGGACCAGCGCGGCAAGCTCTGCTTCCAGCAGAGCACCGGCGATTCAACCGGTCCAGAGGTCGATCTGTTGTTTCGCGGCCCCGGGCACCGGTTTGTCGATCGTGATGTCGCCGATCTGCAACCGACCGTTCGGTGTGAGCACGCGCGTCAACGACGACCCGTGTGGACGTGAAAGCCCCCGTCCGGATTCTTCGCGACCGCCGCGTACTCGTCTCGAATGGCATCCCTGAGTGTCGACACATCGACATCGATCGCCGCCGGGACCTGGTCACAATCGTTTCCTCTTTCCCTCTTTGATCCAGTTTTTTCCGACCGAGCGTCAGTGTCCCAGTGCTCGGAGCGCCGCGATCCGACGTAGCACCGGCGGATGAGAATGATGCAAGAACACCTGTAGCGGATGTGGAGTGAGGTTTGCGAGGCTGTCGGCCGACAGCTTCGTCAGAGCGCTCACCATCGGTTCGACGCTGCCGGTGGTCTCGGCCGCGAACGCGTCCGCCTCGAACTCGTGCTTGCGAGAAAAGAGGTTCACCACCACGGAGAGGATGAGCTCGATCGGAGTGAACAGCAGCCCGAAGAAGACCATCCCAGCGTAGACGGAGGGCTCGGAGACGGCGAAGGCGTCGAACAGACCCGGTTGCTCCAGGAACTGCGACAGCAGCCAGAAGAGTGCGCCTGAATGGGCCAGGCCCACTGCGAGGCTTTTCCAGATGTGTCCGCGCTTGTAGTGCCCGACTTCGTGGGCCACGACCGCGACCAGCTCCGGCGTGGTGTGCCGCTCGATCAACGTGTCGAACAAGCCAATACGTTTCCGGCTCCCGAAGCCAGTGAAGAACGCGTTGGCCTTGGCCGACCGCCGCGAACCATCGATGACGAAGATGTCGTCGAGCGGAAAGCGGGTGGATCGCGCGTAGTCGACCAGCGCCTCCTTCAAGTCGGTCTTCTCCAGGGGGCTGAAGGTATTGAAAAGCGGCATGACCCAGGTCGGCGCCAGGAATTGCGCGGTCAGGGTGAAGGCGGTGGTCGCGCCCCAGCACCACACCCAGGCGAGCGGTCCAGCCCATTCGAAGAAGAACAACACCAACCCGAGCAGCCCGCCGCCCAGCCCCGCGCCGAGGGCGAGGCCCTTCAGGCGGTCGAGCACGAACGTGCGCGGAGTGGTTCGGTTGAACCCGAACCGTTCCTCGATGACGAACGTGGCGTAGAGTCGGAACGGCAACCCAAGTACGGTGGTGGCGATGAGGAGGGCACCGACGAAGAGCAGCCCCGTCGGCACTGGTCCGAGCCCGAAGGCCCGGCAGCTCTCGTCGAGCCACCCGAATCCGCCGAACCGCCAGAACAGGAGCAGCGTGGCGAGGCTGACGGTCCCCTGGAGCAGCCCGAACCAGCTCTGCGTGCGGGTGTACACCTGCGAGCGAGCGTAGGAGTCGTCGTCGTACACCGAGCGGAAGTCGTCGGGAACGGTGGGGCTCATCGCGCGCACGTTCAGCACGCTCGTCACCACCGACAACAGGAATTCGCCGACCAGGGCAACCAGGACGATCCAGGCGTAGACGTTCATCGCAGACTCCACAAGACGAGGGCGATTATACTGAGAGACTCCGTCTCTTGGCCACGACGAGGACCTGCCCATGACCACGACTTCCAGTGGATCACGTTCCATGACGATAGGCGGCGCCTCCGCCACCGCCGCGGCTCGATTTGAGGTCATCAATCCGGCCACAGGCGAGCCGTTCGACGCGGCGCCCGAGTGTTCCCGAGGCCAGCTCGACGCTGCGATGGAGGCGGCTACCGCCGCTTTCGCGGACTGGCGACGCGACGAGCCGGCTCGTCGGCAGGCGCTGGTGAGCTGCGCCGACGCCATCACGAGCCATGCGGACGAACTGGCTCAGATTCTGACCAGAGAGCAGGGTAAACCGCTCGCGAAGGCCGCCGGCGAGCTGGCGGGCGCGGCGAAGTGGTTCACCTACACTGCGAAGCTGGAGATGCCGGTAGAGGTGGCGCTCGACAACGCTCGCGTCAGGGTCGAGGTGCGGCGGCGTCCCCACGGTGTGGTCGCGGCCATTACCCCATGGAACTACCCGGTCTCGCTCGCGGTCTGGAAGATCGCGCCGGCGCTGCTGGCGGGGAACACCATGGTGCTCAAGCCCTCGCCGTTCACGCCGCTGGCCACCCTGCGTATGGGAGAGATTCTGCGAGACGTGCTGCCCCCCGGTGTGTTCAATGTGGTGAGCGGCGGTGACGAGCTGGGGGCCTGGATGACGGCTCACCCCGCCGTTCGGAAAATTTCGTTCACGGGATCGGTCGCCACGGGCAAGCTCGTCGCGGCCGCCGCGGCGCCAGACCTGAAACGGGTGACCCTGGAGCTCGGCGGGAACGACCCGGCGCTTGTGCTGGAGGACGTCGACGTCCGCAAGGTGGCGAAGCGCATCTTCTGGGGTGCGTTCGAAAACTGTGGTCAGGTGTGCAGTGCCATCAAACGGGTGTATGTGCCTGAATCACTCTATGAGCCGATGCTCACCCAGCTTGGCGAGCTGGCTCGGGGTGTGCAGGTTGGCGATGGCCTCGATGCCGACAGTCAGATGGGCCCGTTGAACAACCGACCGCAGCTCGAACGGGTCCAGGAACTGGTGGAGGACGCGAAGCGGGCGGGCGGCAAGGTCGTGGCCGGCGGTCAGCGCCTGGGCGATCGCGGCTATTTCTTCGCTCCCACCATTGTTGGCGACGTGCAGGACGGGGTCCGGCTGGTCGATGAGGAGCAGTTTGGTCCGGTGCTGCCGGTGGTGACGTACGCCGATCTCGATGACGCGGTCGAGCGAGCCAACGCGACTCATTTTGGCTTGAGCGGCTCGGTATGGTCGAGCGACAGCGCCAAAGCCGAAGAGGTGGCTGGCCGACTCGAATGCGGCACAGCCTGGGTCAACCAACACCTCAATGTGCTGCCGCATGCGCCATTCGGCGGGGCCAAATGGTCCGGCATCGGAGTTGAGAACGGCCCCTGGGGGCTGCTCGGTTTCACCGAAATTCAGACGATCAACGTAGCCAAGTAGGGTTTCTGGCGCAGCGTCCGCCTGGACTGCGTTGCTTCGTCAGGCCGCAAACGGTCAACGGTGATTCTGTGGCGCAGGTCTTCAGGCCTGCGATCGCATGGCTAAAGCCATGCGCCACAATGGGAGAGGCAGGATCGAACGCTGCGCCAGAAAACCCCTCGCCGCATCGGCGCGGCACCTGTCTTCGGTGTCTGGTACAATCAACTGTTCGATGGCAGTAGCTGCGTGCCCACAGTTACCCTTGCTAGTCATTTCGACTCATGCCCGATTTTCATTATCAGCCCCTGTTTGAGCGGGGCCCAGACGACACGCAGTATCGCAAGTTGACGTCTGACGGCGTTTCTACGATGTCGGTCGATGGCCGCGAGATGCTCAAAGTAGAGCCGGAGGCGCTGCGCCTCCTGGCCCAGACGGCCTTTGACGACATTTCTCACCTGCTTCGACCGGCCCACCTGAAGCAGTTGCGGTCGATTCTCGACGACCCGGAGTCATCTGAGAACGACCGGTTCGTGGCGCTCGAGCTGCTTCGCAACGCCAATATCGCGTCCGGGCGTGTGCTGCCGGGCTGTCAAGACACCGGGACAGCCATTGTCATGGGCCACAAGGGCGAGAACGTCGTCACCGGGGTTGACGACGGTGTGGCGCTGTCGCAGGGCATCTACGATGCCTACGATCAGCGCAACCTGCGGTACTCGCAGATGGCGCCGCTCGACATGTTCACGGAGAAGAACACCGGGTCGAACCTGCCGGCGCAGATCGAAATCTACGCCGAGCCGGGTGACGAGTACGAGCTGCTGTTCATCGCCAAGGGCGGCGGGTCGGCCAATAAGTCGTTTCTGTACCAGGAAACCAAAGCGCTGCTGAATCCGGCCTCTCTGCTCGCGTTCGCGGAGGAGAAGATGCGGTCGATCGGCACTGCCGCCTGCCCGCCCTATCATCTCGCGCTGGTTATCGGCGGCCCGTCGGCCGAGTTCACGCTCAAGACGGTGAAGCTGGCCAGCACGCACTATCTCGACACCCTGCCGACGAGCGGCAACGAGCATGGCCGCGCGTTCCGCGATTTGGAGATGGAAGCGCAGATCTTCGAGATCTGTCGGAACATCGGCATCGGGGCGCAGTTCGGCGGGAAGTACTTCGCGCACGACGTGCGGGTAATCCGCTTGCCGAGACATGGTGCCTCCTGTCCGGTGGGACTCGGGGTGTCCTGCTCAGCGGACCGGCAGGCCCTGGCGAAGATCACACGCGACGGTGTGTTTCTCGAACAGCTCGAAGAAAATCCGGCGCAATATCTACCGGACGTCACGACCGAGGAGCTCGACGACGATGTCGTGCGGATCGATCTCAACCGGCCGATGGCGGAGATACTGGCTGAGTTGAGCCAGTATCCGGTGGCGACCCGGTTGTCCTTGTCGGGTCCGATGATCGTGGCGCGGGACATCGCGCACGCGAAACTGAAGGAACGGCTCGACCGGGGCGAAGAGCTGCCGGCCTATGTCCGGGACCGCATGGTCTACTATGCCGGGCCCGCGAAGAAGCCGGACGGACGACCCTCAGGCTCGTTCGGTCCGACCACGGCCGGCCGTATGGATTCCTACGTCGACCTGTTCCAGAGCCGCGGGGGCAGCATGGTGATGCTGGCCAAGGGCAACCGGTCGCGTCAGGTCACCGAGGCTTGCCACAAGCACGGCGGTTTCTACCTGGGGTCTATCGGGGGGCCGGCGGCCCGGCTGGCCGACCACAGCATCAAGCATGTCGAGGTGCTCGAATATCCTGAACTCGGGATGGAAGCGATTTGGAAAATCGCCGTCGTGGACTTTCCCGCCTTCATCATCGTCGACGACAAGGGGAATGACTTTTTTGCCAAGCTGATGGAGACGAAGCCGGTCGCGTTCATCCGGTCTTCGTAGTCGTCCGTCTTGGCATGTTCCGCACCTCGTCAAGAACTCAACACGTCAACACGTCATCTGGGGAGGAAACAATGCGTTTAGTACAAGTAGGTATCGGAGTCGTGACGCTGGCCCTGTGTGCCAGCATGGCCGCAGCTCAGGGTCGGCCCTTGAGCCCGCGTGGTCAGACGTCGACACAGATCGGCGGCACTTTCAATGCTGAAGGAGCCTACTCCGGCGGCAAATGGATCGACATTGTCTACGGCCGGCCGATTCTGCGGGGCCGCACGAACATGTTTGGCGAAGGCGGCGACTACAGCACCAAGATTTATGCGGGCGCGCCCATCTGGCGTATCGGTGCCGACGTGACCACCCGCATCACGACCGAGGCGACCCTGGTGTTCGATGGCAAGACGCTGCCGCCCGGTGAGTACAGCATGTTCGCCGACCTGGCCAACCCGACCGCCTGGACGCTGGTGTTCTCCAACCTGGGTGCGAAGCAGAGTTTCCAGGAAGACACGGAGAACGCGGTGTGGGGTGGCTATGGCTACACCGATGGCCTCGACGTGCTGCGGGCCACGATGACGGTGTCCGAGCATCCGGTGAGCGCAGACCAGCTCATCGTGGCGTTCACCGACATGACCCAGCAGGGTGGCAACCTCACCATCTGGTTCGCCGACCAGATCGCGACCATTCCGTTCACCGCCCGCTAGTTGGCGGGAACACCGTGCTTGTCAGCGGCGCGGCCCCTGCAGGGGTCGCGCCGCCGTCGTTCCTCGTCGCAACCCGACAGTAGGGGGTTTTCTGGCAAGCCGTTCGTCTGGCCAGGCGCGAGGAGGGAGCATGCAGGCGGCATGTGACCTCGCTTAGTCAATGCCGCGACGTCCGCCCTTGGCGGACGGATCGCCAGGAAACCGAAGTGTCAAACGACGCTCATGCTCGACCATCCGGTGATGCGCCGGAGCCGCTGTACGACCTCACCATCCCAACCCCCACGCACGGCGAGCTGGCCCGCACGTTGGTCTCGCGTATCACCACCGGCACGCTGTGCACGTTGGCGACGGAACCGGACGGGTATCCCTACGGTTCGTTCGTAACGGTGGCGTTTGACGAGGGGAACCCGGTGTTTCTCGTCAGCACGATGGCCGAGCACACCCGAAACCTGCAGGAGGACTCCCGGGCGTCGTTGCTGGTGGCTGAAACCGGTTCGGACGACCCGCTGGCCAACGGACGCGTGACCCTGCTCGGTCCGTGCACGCGGGTGGACGGTGATGGCGGCAGTGCCCGCGTCGCGTTTCTCGCGACGCATCCGAACGCCGCATACTACGTCGACTTCGGCGATTTCGCCTTCTGGCGGCTGCGGGTCGAAACAATCCGATATATCGGCGGATACGGCCGGATGTCCTGGGTGGAGGCGGTCGACTGGCACGCGGCGGAACCGGACCCGCTCGCCGGATCGGCCGCCGGCATCATCGCGCATATGAACGACGACCACGCGGACGCCATGCCGCTCTACTGTCGGGCGTTCTCCAAGGCCACCGATATCACGGGCGCCAGCATGACCGGCGTCGATCGGTACGGGTTCGAGATGTCGGTGGTGACGAGCGAAGGGCCGCGACCGGTCCGGCTGGCGTTTCCCGAGCCGGTGGCCACCCCCGAGCAGGTGCGGACCGTGCTCGTAGAGATGCTGAACACGGCCCGCACGAAGCTGGAATGAACTCCCGACCCCCTCCCCGAGGGAGAGGGGCCAGGAGTGTGTGTCTCAGGGCCCAGGCGGCTATGGCACCATCAGGTGGGCTTCGGTCGTGCCCCCCGCCATAACGTAGGCGCCGCCAGCGTCGCGGCTGTCCGGGAATCCAGAGGAGGCCCCAGTTCCTCCTGGCATGGCGATCGTCGTGTGCACGCCTGCGCTGGCCATGTCCGGGCCGTTCATCGACCTGAACCAGGAGCCGTATTCCACGTCCTCGCGAGTGCCGGCCGCCGCGGCCGCGGCCACCAGTGCCCGCTCACTCGCGGCGTCGGTGCTGTCGGCGCGAAACCGTCGATTTTGCGCGACCCGGTCGAGATTCGCCAAGCTTGTGCACTGGACCGCGAACGGCGGCCGGTCGCGCTGGTCCGCCCGGCTGTAGCAGACAATCTGGTTCGTGCCTTCCTTGATCGTCGTGTAGGTGTGGTTGGCGGCCCACTTGACGACGGTCGCGTCGTCACGGCCCCGTCGTGGCGCCGCGGCCAGGGAATTTTCAATGAGATCGGCGTTCGATTGGGCGTAGGCGCCGGTCGAGAATGCGGCTATTCCGACGGCAAGGAGTACGATGCGCTTCATGGCATTACCTCTGTTGGGAACCGATGT
>JAPYUM010000145.1:5654-8102 GCA_029940535.1 Vicinamibacterales bacterium | reverse complement strand
CCTGGCCTACTTGGTCAGTGGCCCGTTGATCAGTGGTCTGCTTTTCGGCTTGTTCATTCACCAAGCCGCATTTCTCGCCCACGACGTCGCTCATGACAGCGTGGTTCCCCCTCGCCGGCGCCCCCGGGTATCGTGGCTGTTCGGCAGTGTTTGTTTCGGAATCAGTGATGAAAAATGGACTCGGGAGCACAACGAGCATCACCTGGAGGCAAACCGCCCGGTCAGTGATCCGCAGATGAATAGTATGCCCCACCTCGTCTACAGTCGGCGGGAAATAGACGATTTCGAGAGAACCCGCCGAGCGCTTACAGATTGGGAGAAGTTAAAGCTCGCGACCCAACACCTGTGGGTGATTCCGATGCTGTTGCTCTACGGTCGTATCAACATCGTGAGCGGTGACTTCCTAAAAGCCGTGCGGCAGCGTGATTTTCACCATCTGTCGGCGGTCGCGATCCATGGGCTGCTGTGGGGGACGTTGCTGATGCAGGGTTGGAGGGGTCTGGATGCACCCTCGGGTGGACCGCTCATCCAAGCCGGTGCCATGTATGCCGCGGTTTTTACACTTGCGACGTTGGTGGTTTCGGGGAGCATCCACCTACAGTTGATCCTCTCTCATGCCTACGCGCCCCGATTGTACAGAGAAGAACAGGAAGCGATGGGAATGAAATTTCAGGCGCTTTCGAACCAGAATATCTCGACGTCTCTGCTCGACGACTGGTTCCACGGTGGCCTCCAGCATCACGTGGAGCACCATCTCTTCCCTCGGATTCCGCAGCACAATCTTTCAAAGCTTCGCCCATACTTGATCGAGCTTTGTGAGAACCACGGCATCGAGTACAAGTCCGATTCCTTTATTCGATGCATCGTGAACATGCTCAAATCGCTGGCCCACGCGAGCGCAGAAGTGCGGAACGAACTTCGGGTGCGCTATTTGCCAGGATAGTGCTCGCGCCGCGGTTAGTGTGGTGACCGTAGGTCGGACCCAAGGCGGCCCGTCATGTCAGCATAAGCCGTATCAATCAGCGCCATGAGGGCTTCGGCGTCGACGTCACAGTCGGGCCTGAGCTTCACATGCCTCATGTATTTTCCGGTGCCGTCCAACAACCCCGCCGGATCTGCAAGCTCAGCGCCATGAAAGAAACCGACATTGACGTGCACTGTGAATACGTTGACGTATGCGAAGGCAGCGTCAGCAACACACAAGGTGGGATGGCCGTCATGCAGTACTTCTCGAACATCATCTCCACACTTGCGCATGACCTCAAACCATTGGCGCGCGATCGCCCCCAAGCCACCATCATGCTCCTCCACCCAGGCATCGACGGCCGGATCGTGTTTGATCGAGTCGGGGAGCCGGAAGAGTCGATTCATTGCTGCCAAGTTCGGACGCGACCACGCGGTTGATCACACACTCCTAATTCGCGTTCAGATGTTCCAACACAGCGCTGGTGATTTCATCGGCGTGCGTGGACATCAACCAATGGTCGGCGTCCAGCTCAATCTCGCGATACGGACCCGTCATATACCTCTTCTGGCTCTGAATCGCGCTTCTTCCCACCGCCTCATCCCGATTGCCCCAGATAAACAGGGTCGGCGTGTTCGTCTCGTTGACCATCTGCGGGTCCCTTCCAAACCCCCCATCCATTTCACGGTACCAGTTGAGCGCTGATGTCAGTGCGCGAGGTTCCGCGAAAACAGCTTGATACTCTTCCTGCTCAAGGGGACCCATGGCGGAGTAAAAGGCTTTCAACACAACGAGATTGTTGAAGGTAAAGAGGGCTTCGGGAACCCATGGCATCGTAAATAGCGCAAAATAGCCGCTACGAGATTGTTG
The DNA here is from genome assembly GCA_029940535.1 of Vicinamibacterales bacterium. Classification (GTDB taxonomy): domain Bacteria; phylum Acidobacteriota; class Vicinamibacteria; order Vicinamibacterales; family UBA8438; genus UBA8438. The sequence goes on along the minus strand of JAPYUM010000145.1, from coordinate 6,268 downwards.
GTCCGGGTCATTTTCCAGGGCGTAGAAAAAAGCGGTGGGATGGGCGATCGAAAGTCCAGTCCAACTCAGCACCCGATCCGGGTGTGATAGGACGGTGCTCCAGCCCACGGCCGATCCCCAATCGTGACCAATCAGGTGGAACGTCTCTGCTCCCACTGCATCGGCGATGGCGACGACATCACTCACCAGTTCGCCGATCGCATAGGCCCCGGCTTCTTCGGGACGCGCTCCCGGGCTATACCCGCGCTGGTCAGGAGCGATCACCCGATAACTGGCGTCGACCAGGGGCATGATCATGGGTTCCCACATGGCCGAGGTTACGGGGAATCCGTGTAGCAGGATTACCGTGGGCGCGTCCCCACCGCTCCCTGCTATTCGCGCCCTGAATTCAAAGCCGTTGGCCTGAATTCGCACCAGGGCCGGAGCGCTGGATGGGCTAGAGGACGCGACCGATGAGCTGGCGAACTCGCCCGAAAACAGGGGTAGAGCGGCAGTTTCGTTCGTGTGATTGTAATCGCGATCCAGCGAGAGTGAAGAACCGATACCCACAATCGTGAGGACGACAACAGGCAACACGACCAGAGTGATACCCAGCCATTTTAGTGTTCTTTTCG
>JAPYUM010000145.1:0-5554 GCA_029940535.1 Vicinamibacterales bacterium | reverse complement strand
CTTCCGGTCGGATTCTCCACCGTGCCGCACTCCGCTCCGAGGTAGCCGTTTCCACCACAGTAGGTCGGGTCCTGCAGCTGAATCAGGATGCCGTCCGGATCCGTGAAATACAGCTCAGGAGTGCCTTCCGGCGCTCCGCCACGGTCTGATCCCCGCATCGTCACATACGTTTGTAGCGGGCCGTTCGCGCCGCCCGCTTCTCCCAGCACGGTCAAACCATACCCTTCGAGGAGAGAGAAAATGCGATCGACATCGAAGTCCTCGACGCTCAGGCTAGCGTGGTGGATCCGGCCGGCCATGGGGGGCACGCCCGCCAGGGCGAGGAACTGCTTGCCGGATCCGACTCTGAGCACCGGCAGGGCACCCTGGTAGGTATCGATTGGCAGGCCGAACAGGCTCTGATAGAACTGGATGGAGCGCGGCTGGTCCCCCACGAAGAGCGTAAAGTGGTTGAACTCACCCAGAGCCAGGAGACCTTCCCCAGGTGCGGGCTCGGGTGTCGCTAAGCACTCCTCGCCCAGCAGGCCGGCACCACCGCAATAACTCGAGTCCTGCAATTGCACGACAATACCGTCCGGGTCGCCGAAGTAGAGCTCGGGTGTGCCGGCGGGCGCACCGCCGAAGTCTTCTCCGCGCATTCTGACGCGCGACTCAAGGGGGCCGGATTGGCCCGTGGCCGCAACACCGTTCTCGGCGAGGATCTGCATGATCCGTTCGTCGTCGAAGTTGTCGACGGCGAGGCAAAAGTGGGTGATGCGTGCATTGTCGCTCGCACCGCCGCCGAGCGCGATGAACTGAGGACCGTCACCGACCTGGAGCACGATGGTGCCGGCCTGGCGTGCTACGATGGGCATGCCGAACAGTCCTTGATACCACGCTAGCGATGCCGCCGGATCAGACACACTGAGTGTCATATGATTGATGGACTGCACCTGGATCGGGGGGCCGGGAAGCGTGGATGACGTTTGGCCCGCAGTCGAACTGGCGGACGTATCAGCACCGTCTTCGCTGCCGCAACCGCTCACCGCCAATGCAGCCATCGAGCCCAGAAATGTGCGCCGGCCGATCTCTTGCTTCCTGGACTCGATCATCAGCCGATTGATGTCTGATTCCATCTTTCCACTATCTCCTGAGACGATTGTACGCTCGAGGGCCAGGCCGAGGGTCCTGTCGCCGGCTGCGACGCCCTTGGCATCACCACGAGGCTCCTCCGAGGAAGCTAGGGTGTCCGACCGTTACCTACAGCATGCTCGTCGATATTCGTGACAAACGCAATAAAGTGATTAGGGGACGCAGAGACCTCAGATGGCCCAGGCAAATAACGCAGGGGCCCCTGGTGAAGCCAAAGGTGTGATGCCCGACCCTATCGCTCGACTGAACTCAGCCTTGGAAGGCCGTTACCAAATCGAGCGTAAACTCGGTGAGGGTGGGATGGCGACGGTCTACCTGGCCGCCGACCTCAGTCTGTTAGGGAGTAGCGTCGCCTTGAGACCGGCCTCGATCGAGCGATAGTTCGGTGCTCACCGTCTCCTGGCTGACTGGTTAGACCGTACTGCACCGAACTCCTCGAGAATATCGATCGCGTTGGGACCACTCCAATCAGGGCCAAGCGACGCGAAGCTGGGAAAGCGGGACGACGCGACCGCCACGTCGAGTGGGGTCCGCCCACGGCCGTTGGTCGCGTTGACGTCGGCACCGCGCTCAGCCAGAAAACGCACGATCGACGTCAGGTTTCGCTGGGCGGCGTCGTGAAGTGCCATCGCTCCCGTGAAATCGGCGTGGTCCAGGTCGATGCCAAGATCTGCGCCCACCGTCACCGCCGCGAGGGCCAGCCGCTCCTCGCCCACGGGGTCATCATTGGGGAGGATATAGAACCGGCCCCGATCGCTGGCTCCGCGGACGGCTGCCTGCAACGGACTCACGAAGCCGCCAGCAACCCGGGGCTCCGATGGTTCGTCTCGATCCGAGCGCTCTCTTCCCTTTCGCCAGAGCTCAGTCGTGTTCAGAGTCGGATCGGCGCCACCCTCGGCCAGCGCATGCATGATCTCCGCCTCCCGAAAGGTGGCGGCCAACCAGAACGGCGTGGCGCTCACCATGGCCGTCTTGAGCGCCCAGTCTTCGCTCGCGCGTTGCACGGGCGTGGCCCGCAAGAGTCTGACATCAGGATCGGCCCCGTGCTCCAGCAGCGCGACGACGCTGTCGAGATCGCCACGCAAAACCGCAGCGTGCAGCGCGTTGTAGCCGGCATCAATGGCATCCGGGTCCGCACCCCGTTCGAGCAGTAGACGCGCGAGCGCCGGGTGTCCGCTGTGGATGGCCACCACGAGTGGGCTCGCACCGTTGCCCGCCTGTCCGTCTACGTCCGCCCCAGCGGTCAGGAGCAGATCGGCGATCGCCGTGTCGCCTTGCCGAGCCGCGAACAGCAGCGCCGAAAAACCTCCGAGGTTCTCGACCATCCCCTGATCGAAGGCTCCGCCATTCGTCGCGTCCGTGTACATGAGCCGTGGACGGACCGTCGAGCGCGCCGCAATGTTCACATCCGCCTCTATCAGCGCCTGAACGACCTTGTGATGTCCCTGGGCCGCAGCCCACATCAACGCGGTCTGGCCACGCGAACGCTCGCTGAGATTGATGTCGGCACCGGCTTGGATCAGATCCCTGACGCCTTGGACCGTTCCCGACCGCGCTGCCGTCATCACGAGTGTCTCGCCCAGCGGAAGCGCCAGATTCGGATCCGCGCCTGATTCGAGCAGCCGCCGCAGCATCGTCGCGTTACCGCCCTGGGCGGCGAGAAACAGTGCCGAGGCACCGAGACGGTTGACGGCGTCGACATCCGCGCCCGCCTCGATCAGCAAGGTGACCGTCTCCGCGTCCTCACGGTGCACGGCCCAGTGCAAGGCAGTCGCTCCGTCCGATTGGCGTACATCAGGGTCAACGCCTGATGCCAACAGCCGAGCCACTGCCTCCGTATCTTGGCGCTTGACCGCTTCGATCAAGGGCGGATCCGGATCCGCCACGTCCGCTGCGCTCGCAGGCACCGCCGACGACGCCCCTGCCGGAGCAGCTATGCTCACAACCACCGCCGCCATCACCAGCAGCGACCGGAAAGGCCATCGCGTCAGGCGGCTATACATCGGATAGCAGCTCGAGGCGCCCCGTGGCGTTCCCCATGTTGTCGACCGCGACGCCCATGCGATCAAGCATCGTGAGATGGAGATTGCTGATCGATGTGCCTTCCGGGTAGCGCAGATGCCGCCCACCAGCGACCGTCTCGGACCCGCCCCCAAAGAGCACGAGCGGCAACCCGGTGTTGGCGTGCCGGTTACTGTCGGACATGCCCGCACCGTAGAGCAACAGCATGTTGTCGAGCAACGAGCCGTCGCCGTCCTGGGCCGCATCGAGCTTGTCAAGATAATATCCGAACAGGCTCGTATGGAACTCGTTGATCTTGGTGATCTTCTCGTAGAGCACCGGGTCGTCGCGGTGATGAGACGTCGGGTGGTGCGAGTCGGGCACTCCGATTTCCGCGTAGGTGCGACCACTCAGCTCCCGGCCCAGCATGAAAGTGATGACACGGGTGAGGTCGGTCTGATACGCCAGCACCTGCAAGTCGAACATCAGTTTGGCGTGTTCTTCGTAGGTAGACGGGACCCCCGCCGGCTGCTCCACTTCGGGGATCTCGCGATCGCTCTGCGCCTCGGCCATCTGAATACGGCGCTCCACATCGCGCACGGCGTCCAGATACTGCTCCAGCTTGGCCCGGTCGCCAGCGCCGACGTCGCGGTTTAGGGCCGCGATGCGGTCCGTCACCGCGTCCAGTAAACTCCGGTCCATTCGGTTGCGACGCGCACGCACGGCCGAATCCGTCGTACCGGTGTCGCCAAACAGACGCTCGAACACATGACGCGGGTTGGTCTCCATCGGCAAGGGTGTGTTGGCGTCACGCCAAGCGATGGTGCTGGTGTACTGGCAGTTGAACCCGATATCGCAGGAGCCGAAGACGTCGTGCGCATCGAGCGCCAGCTCCAACGAGCCGAGCTGGGTCTCGCGACCGAGCTCACGAGCCACGAGCTGGTCCACGGACACGTCGGCCTGAAGGTCGGACTCGGTGCGGGCCGGCGTTACACCAGTCAAGAAGCGCGTCGACGCGCTCGCATGCACGCCGGCGTTGCTCGCCACGCCGTTGAGCCCGGTCAGCACCAGCATCCGATCACGATAGGCGGCCATCGGCTGCAGGATTCTGGTCATCTCGAACCCCGCACCCTCGACGGCGGGCGTCCACGCTTTCATGGCCATACCATTGGGCACATAGACCACACCCAAACGGCGAGCGGGCTGGGCAGCCAGCGCCCGCGTGGCGTCCAGGGCCGGGATCATGCTATCGAGGAACGGGAGGGCAACGGTCGCGCCGAGCCCGCGCAGGAAGGTGCGTCGAGGAAGGGCCTTCTTCAAAATGATCATGACTGGCTTCTCCGCATCTGGAACGGGATACTTTCGACAACACCCACAAGAATCGACGACCAACGATAGTCGTCTTCTGCTGCCTCACGCACGATGCTCCGCACGGCCGGCATGTCGTAATACTCTAGTCCACGCCCCAAGGCGTAGATCATCAGCTTCTCGGTCACCGTTCCCACGAAGTCATCGGGACGGCTCACAAGCAAATCGCGCAATCCATCCAAACCGTCGAACGCCGCTCCGTCGGGCAGGACACCCGTAGCGTCGACCGGCTCGCCGGCGAAGTCGGATCGCCACTTGCCCACAGCATCGTAGTTCTCGAGTGCGAAACCGATCGGGTCCATAGCCGCATGGCAGACGCGACAGGCGGGATTCTCCCGGTGTTGCGCCATGGCCTCGCGCATGGTGAGTAGCTGCCCTGATTCGTTCTCCTCTACGAGCGCCGGCACATTGGGCGGTGGCTCGGGCGGCGGCGCTCCGAGCAGATTCTCGAGCACAAACTTGCCCCGTAACACCGGCGAGGTCCGGTTGGGGTACGACGTCACGGTCAACACGCTACCGTGCGCCAGCAACCCGCCGCGCCGTGCCAAGTCGAGGTTCACCCGCCTAAAACGGCTGCCGTAGACTCCCGGGATGCCGTAGTGTCGGGCCAGACGTTCATTCACAAACGTGTAGTCCGCATCCATCAACTCCAGGACACCACGATCCGTGCGTATCTGATCGTCGACGAACAACTCCGTCTCGCGTTGAAACGCTTCACGGAGATTCTCGTCAAACTCCGGAAATCCGGCCGGATCAGGATAGTGCCCGTCCAGATTTCGGAGATACAGCCACTGCCCGACGAAGTTCTGGACGAGTGCGCTGGCACGCGGGTCCGTCATCATCCTTCGCACCTGGCGGTCGAGCACGCCCGGCTCCCGCAAGACGCCACGATCGGCCAAGCTCAGTAGCTCGTCATCCGGCAAACTGCTCCAGAGGAAGAAAGACAGACGAGACGCCAGCTCGACGTCCGAGACGGCGTACACGGTGCCTGATGGGGCGTCGACCGGGTCGTGCTCGATGCGGAACAGGAAGTCGGGAGACACCAGGAGTCGTT